>JAZUEB010000058.1:0-4204 GCA_045639965.1 Vescimonas sp.
TAACATCAAAATGATGCACAAGACCGGCCTGCTTCCCATGGCGCTGAGCCTGGCGTTTTATGCGTTCCTCTCCTGGCGCCATCCCCTCAACGTGATGGACGACGCTCTGCTGAGATCGCTGCACGGTACCTTTTCTCTGACGCTCTGGGTGGTGATACCGGCGGCCATCATGCTGTTTTTGCCCCTGTTCAAGGTGAATATCCGCTGGGCCATGCTCTCGGGCATTGTGGTGGCATTTGCCGAGTCTCTGCTGTGCCAGCATATGCCGTTTACGGACGTGCTGCTCACCACCCTGCGGGGTTATAAAGCACCGCCGGGTGCCTTACAGAGCATTCTCTCCGGCGGCGGGATCACTTCCATGGTGGAGTGCTCCGTACTGGTGATGACCACCGGTCTGTTGGGCGGTCTGCTGGGCGGTCTCCACGTATTCGACGCAGTCCGGAAAAAACTGGAGTTGGCAGCGGACCGTGCCGGACTGTTTCCGGCAGCCCTGCTGACCTCCACGGCAGCAGCCGCGGTGTTCTGTAACCAGTCCATCGCCGTAATGATGGGTGCCGCCATGCTGCACGACACCTACGAAAAGAAGGGCGTGTCCAATGAGGAGTTGGCCATCGACCTGGAAAACAGCGGCATCGTCACCGCAGCCCTGATCCCGTGGAGCATCGCCAACAGCATTCCCCTTGCCATGCTGGGCGCGTCGGCCAACGCTACGTTCTATGCGGCGCTCCTCTATCTGATCCCCATCTGCTATCTGTTCACCAAACGGTGGTTTTATCCCGGAAAAGAGGTACTTATCAAATGATCGCTTTGCTCTCCAAATGGTTCATCCGTGACCGCGACAACGTGGCGGATCCCGCGGTCCGTCGGGCCTATGGTTCTCTGTGCGGCATTGTGGGAATTGCGCTGAACCTGTTGCTGTTCGCGGGCAAATTCTTCGCCGGTGTCATCTCCGGCTCCATCGCCGTCACCGCGGACGCCTTCAACAACCTGTCCGATGCCGGCTCCTCCCTCATCACCCTGCTGGGCTTCCGCCTGGCGGGAAAGAAACCGGATCCGGATCACCCCTTTGGCCACGGGCGGATGGAATACGTATCCGGTCTGGCGGTGGCGGCGCTGATCCTGCTGATGGGCGTGGAGCTGGGCAAGAGCAGCTTCGAGAAGATCTTACACCCCGAGGCTGTGGATTTCAGCGTCCTCGCCATCGTGATCCTGGCGGTCTCCGTGGCGGTCAAGCTGTATATGAGCCTGTATAACGCCTCTGTGGGCAAGAAGATCAACTCCGCCGCCATGCTGGCTACCGCTGCCGACAGCCGCAGCGATGCCATCTCCACCGCCGCTGTTCTGGCGGCCATGCTGGTGGCAAAATTTACGAATTTGCAGATCGACGGCTACGTGGGCATGGTCGTGGCGGTGCTGATCCTTATCGCCGGTATCAAGGCGGGCAAGGAAACGCTGGATCCCCTGCTGGGTCAGGCGCCTGAACAGGAGTTCGTGGACGAGATCGAAAAGATCGTCCTGTCCCACGCTCCTATCTGCGGCATCCACGATCTGGTGGTCCACGACTACGGTCCGGGCCGGATGATGATTACTCTCCACGCCGAGGTCCCCGCCCATGAGGACATTTTAGAGCTCCATGATGTCATCGACACGGCAGAGGTGGACCTTGCCAAACAGCTGGGCTGTACCGCCACCATCCACATGGATCCCATCGTCACCAATGACGATGGTCTCACCGGTACGCTGCGTCATCAGGTAGCAGAGCTGGTCAGGACCATTGACGAGCGTATCACCATCCACGACTTCCGCCTGGTCCCCGGTCCCACCCACACCAACCTCATCTTTGATGCCGTCGTTCCGTACGATTCCGCGCTGAAACACGATGCGGTGGAAAAACGCATCAGGGAGCTGGTGCGCGGTATGGAAGGAAACACCTACTTTGCCGTGGTGAAAGTAGAGACTCCCTATGTCAGGATGTGACGTAGGGGCGACCCTTGCGGTCGCCCGCGTTTCTCCGCAGGGCGGCATGACCCCATGCCGCCCTATGAATTTCACCGAAACGTTCCGTCTTTTTCGTAGGGCGGGGTCCCCCGACCCCGCCGCTCCCCCGTTGCCCTCATCTCCCTTGTCTTGCGTAGGGCGGGACCCATGTGTCCCGCCGCATTGTAGGGGTCGGCGTCCTCAACGACCCGCAAAAAATTTTCGTAGGGGCGACCCTTGCGGTCCCCCGATTTGGAAAGGACAACAACCATGGACGATAAAATTCAACAGCTCCGTGAGCTGGTAGCCTCCTCCGATAATATCGTGTTTTTCGGCGGCGCCGGGGTCTCCACCGAGAGCGGCATCCCCGATTTCCGCAGCGTGGACGGTCTGTACCGCCAGAAGTTTGCCTATCCGCCGGAATATATGCTGAGCCATACTTTCTATATGGAGCATAAGGCGGAGTTTTTCGACTTCTACCGCGCCAAAATGCTGGCGCTGGACGCCCGACCCAATGCCGCCCATCTGAAGCTGGCCGAATGGGAGCATCAGGGCAGGCTGAAAGCCGTTATCACCCAGAACATCGACGGCCTGCACCAAAAAGCCGGCAGTCGGGAGGTACTGGAGCTCCACGGCAGTGTTCTGCGGAACTACTGCGAAAAGTGCCGCAAATTCTACGGCGTAGACGCGATAGCCGGCAGTACCGATGTCCCCAGATGCACCTGCGGCGGCGCCATCAAGCCCGACGTGGTGCTGTATGAGGAGGGACTGGACGGCGATACCATCGAAAAAGCGGTAAACTACATCGCAAATGCGGATATGCTCATCATCGGCGGCACGTCTCTGGCGGTCTATCCGGCGGCGGGACTGGTACGCTACTACCGTGGGCACAAGCTGGTGGTCATCAACAAGGGCGAGACGAAAAGCGAGCTGGGCGCCGACCTCACCATCGACGGTCCCATCGGTGAGATCCTCCGTCAGGTTTGAGAAAAGTCCCAGTTCGGCTATGAGTGTTTTACTGAAAATTGTGTAATTTTCTGAAAAATGCCTAAAAATCATTGCACAAGTATAAAGATAGGATCATAGTGGGTTTACAAGGTAAGCATACCAATTACAAGCTGCTCGGCTTCGTGTGTTTTTCAAGAGAACAAATGAAAAGAAAATGTTATCTGGTAAATAGGCATTGACAGATATGTTAGTATATAAAAAAGGAAAAATATGAAGCATTATAACGGAGCCTCCGTCTGCATAGATAGAGACAAATTGGATTTGCTGAGGTGTGAAAATGTCAGAGTTTGAAAGCATTGTAATTGGCGAAAACGGCATACCATCGCTGATTGTCACGATTATTATGATGATTGTGATTCCGGTCGCCTTCTTCGTCTATTGGCGAAAGAAACATAAACCGCAGACTAAAATCAGCTATCTCATTGCCGGTGCTGTCGGTTTTATCGTATCTGCCCGCGTCTTGGAACTTGGGGTACACTTGGTCTGTATTGTTGCGGACAATCCTGTTTCACGGTTCATCAACGGAAATACCGTTGCCTTTGTCCTTTACGGAATCGTCATGGCAGGCGTTTTTGAGGAGTGCGGACGGTACATTGTTCTGAAGTACATCATGAAAAAGAATCGTACCCCTGAAAATGCAATTTTGTACGGAATCGGTCACGGAGGGATCGAGATATTGGCGGTGCTTCTGCCTTCGATGATCCTGTATCTTGTCATCGCGGTGCTTTTCTCTTCTGGAAATATCGAAAATGCCCTCAGTACATTGAATATCACAGAGGAAACTGCTGCCGCTGCACTTCCGTCTGTTGAGGCCGCTGCCGCATTTGATTACGCAATGATGGCTATGAATGTACTTGAACGACTGTTTGCGATGCTTTTACATATCGGACTAACGGTTGTCGTATATTACGGTGTCTGCAACGCAAATAAGGCTTGCCTGCCGATAGCAATTCTCCTGCATATGCTGATGGATACCTTCCCGGCATTGTACCAGAGAACCTTAGTGCCACTGTGGTCGGCTGAGGTTTGGGCTGCTCTGTGGACGGCTATAATCGTCTTCATTGCCGTGAAACTTTACAGAAAAATGAAAGTGTCGACTTCTGCCGAGAGCGTTTAGTGAGTTAAATTTCAGTTTAATCGCCCATTTGAAGTCCGCTTTTAAGGCACTTCACCCCCTTTGAGGTAATTTCACCCCCTTGCCCAATTTTCACCCCCTAAA
>JAZUEB010000059.1:0-36534 GCA_045639965.1 Vescimonas sp.
CTTTTCGGGAGAGCCGCCGTGCTCCAGAAAGCTGGAGTTGTGGTAGTGCTCGCACAGCGCCACGCGGTTACTAAAGCAGCACGCCACGGACAGCTTGACTTTATACTCAGGCTTGTCCTCCCGGTCACGTCCACGGCGCTCCGTTTCCCAGAACACCGGCTCGGTCAGTCCGTCCAGTCCCACCAGCTCCGCGATATAGTCCCGGATACCGTTTTCGTAGAGGAACTCTTCGGTTTCAAATTTACCCGGGGCAGTCTCGCAGCGCAGACGGAACGTCACGCCGGCGTTCACCACCGCCTGACGCTTCATCACATCGCGGTAATACTCCACCGGTACGGCGATATCGGTAAAGACCTCCAGATCCGGCAGCCAGCGGATGCAGGTGCCGGTCTTTTTCTTATTGGTGGTCAGCTCCTGCACTTGCAGACCGCCCACGTTCTCACCGGTCTCAAAGTGGAGCCGGAACTCCTTGCCGTCACGCCAGACGGTGACGTCCATATACCGGGAGGAATACTGGGTCGCGCAGGAACCCAGACCGTTGAGACCCAGAGAAAACTCGTAGTTCTCGCTGTTTTCGTTGTCGTATTTGCCGCCGGCGTACAGCTCGCAGAACACCAGCTCCCAATTATAGCGGTCCTCTTTCTCATTCCAGTCCAGGGGGCAGCCGCGGCCCTGGTCCTCCACCTGTACACTGTGGTCTAAAAAGCGGGTAACGGTGATGACCTTGCCGTGACCTTCTCTGGCCTCGTCAATGGAGTTGGACAATATTTCAAAGACAGCGTGCTCACAGCCCTCCAGGCCATCGGAGCCGAAAATGACGCCCGGACGTTTCCGGACGCGGTCCGCGCCTTTTAAGCTGGTGATACTCTCGTCGTTGTATACTTTCTTCGGCATTTGGGCTTACCTCCCAGTCCTTGTGCTTTTGCTCTTCATAAAAACCCAATATATTGTACAACAAAAAAACCGGCTTGGCAAGTGCCGCAAAGCGTCCGTTCTCGTCAAAAAACAGCGCTTTTGCAGAAAAAGTTGCCCGGCATAACAAAAAATAACGGATTTGTCACCCGGAAAAAGGCTTGTAATTACAAGGTTTTGCACACTTTCCACCGATTTTTCCACCGCCTTTATGTCAACTCTTTTCGGTAGAAAATGTGCGAATTTTGCGCGTTTTTTCGCGGCAGAAAGCGGCAGAAAAAAAGAAGGCGTCCCCGTGGGACGCCTTCTTTTTTTAATAGATTATTCAGCCTTGGCAGCCTCTTCAGCGGCCTTCTTTGCAGCAGCGGCCTTCTCAGCGGCAGCCTTCTGCGCGGCCTTGAACTTTTCCTTCTCCTCGGGAGTGGGGATGGGCTCAATGGCGTTGCGGGGGCATGCCTTGGCGCACATGGTACAGTTCTTGCACTTGCTGTAATCGATAACGGCAACGTTATCCACCACATGGATGGCGTCGAACTTGCAGGTACGCTCGCACATACCGCAGGCGATGCAGGAAGCGGAGCAGACCTTGGTGACAGCGGGACCCTTGTCCTTGTTGGAGCAGTCCACAAACACCTTCTGCTTGTAAGGGACTTCCTTGATGATCTTGTGGGGGCAGGCTTCACGGCAGGCGCCGCAGTTGGTGCACTTCTCCTTGTCGACAACGGCAACACCGTTGACCACATGGATGGCATCGAACTTGCAGGCGGCAACGCAGGTACCGCAGCCGAAGCAGCCGTACTTGCAGGCAATCACGTCGCCGCCGCAGACCTTGGTGGCGGCAATACAATCGGTCACGCCGCGATACTCAAAGTTCTTCTGTACGTTGCAGCCGCCGTTGCACATGACGTGGGCGACCATCTTGTCGCCGGAGGGGGCCTCCATACCCAGAATCTCAGCGATCTTGGCAGCGCCTTCGGCACCGGCAGGGGCGCAGGCGGTGATGGGGGCCTTGCCGTTGAGAATGGCCTCGGCGCAGCCGCCGCAGCCGGGGAAGCCGCAGCCGCCGCAGTTGGCGCCGGCCAGGCAAGCCTGGATCAAGGGCAGACGCTCATCGACCTTGACCTCGAATGCCTTAGCGGCAACTGCCAGGATCAGGCCGAAGATAACAGCGATCGCACCCAGAACAACAATAGCTAATACGATATTCATTCTTGTTCCCTCCTTACCAGACCTTCAGGCCGCTGAAGCCCATGAAGGCCAGAGCCATCAGACCCGCGGTGACCAGAGCGATGGGGAAGCCGTCGAAAGCCTTGGGGTTATCGGCAAACTCCAGCTGCTCACGGACAGCCGCGAACAGGAAGATGGCCAGCAGGAAGCCCAGGCCGCCGGTGATACCGTAGACCACGGACTGGATGAAGTTGTAGGTGTTCTGCACGTTCAGCAGCACGACGCCCAGAACCGCGCAGTTGGTGGTGATCAGGGGCAGGTACACGCCCAGAGCGGTGTACAGAGTGGGGATGAACTTCTTGAGGAACATTTCCACGAACTGCACCAGACCGGCAATGACCAGAATGAAGGCCACGGTCTGCATATAGTCCAGACCCAGAGCCACCAGGATCTTATTCACGCCGAAGCAGACGGCGGAAGCAAGACCCATAACAAAGGTAACAGCAGCGCCCATACCCACAGCGGTATCGATCTTCTTGGAAACGCCCAGGAAGGGGCAGCAGCCCAGGAACTGTGCAAAGATAAAGTTATTGGTCAGAATAGCGCCAAGGGAGATGGCGAGCAAACTGGTAATCGTCATAACTTACTTCGCCTCCTTTTTCTTTTCCGACTTGGCCAAAGCCCACTGCATGGCCGCGATCAGCACACCCAGGGTCAGGAAGCCGCCGACCGGCAGGGTCAGGAGCTTAATACCGAACTCCTCGGGGAAGATGGCGATGCCGGGAGCGCTGCCCAGTCCGCCGCCACCCAGCAGGCCGCCGCCGAACTTACCGGTACCCAGCAGCTCACGCACCACGCACATGATGATCAGCACGATGGTGTAGCCGATGCCCTGGCAGATACCGTCGATCGTAGAAGCACCAACGCTGTTCTTGGAGGCAAAGGCCTCGGCACGACCCAGGATGATGCAGTTCACGACGATCAGAGGAATGAACACGCCCAGAGACTTACTCAGAGCGGGAACGAATGCCTTGAGCAGCAGGTCCACGCAGGTCACGAAACCGGCGATGACCACGATGTAGCAGGCGATACGGACTTCGTTGGGGATGATCTTACGCAGAAGCGCGATAAAGATATTGGACAGGGTCAGAATGATCAGAACGGAGATGCCCATGCCCAGACCGTTGAAGAACGACGTGGTGATGGCCATGGTGGAGCACATGCCAAGCAGCTGCACCAGAACGGGGTTCTGATTGATCAGGCCGTCTTTAAACTGTTTTCCGAAATTCATTTATCTGCTCCTCCTTTCTTAACCAATAGCTTCCACGGCAGCCAGAGCGGCATTCACGCCTGCAGTGACACCCTTGGAAGAAACGGTTGCACCGGAGATGGGCGTCACGTTCTTGTTGACGACCAGTGTGCCGGCACCGGACATGCCGATAAACTGATCCAGAACGGGAACACCGGCGGTGTTGGGTTCGTTGCCCATGACCTTGGAGCCGATACCGGAGGTCTCGGCGTTGGAGACGATGGACACGCCGGTGACGGCATCGGCATCGTCCACGCCCACGATCATTTCGATGTTGCCCTGAGAGCCGGAGGCCACGACCTTGCAGGCATAGCCGCCGGTGGACATGGCGTACATCTCGCTGAGGGTTCCGTAAGCGGAAGCGGCGGCGGCCACATCGTCGCTGATCTCCACGGGATCAAAGGTAGCACCGTCGGGAGCCACGGCAGCCAAAGCGATCTTGGTGTTTTCCAGATTGATGGCTTCGATCTGCTGATAGGTCACATTATTGACCAGACCCAGCAGAGCGGCAACCACCAGGGAGATAACCGTCAAGGTGCCGGCGACCTTGAGAATAAACTTACCGGAGATCTTCATTATTTCGCCGCCTCCTTTTCTTTCTTCAGCGCACCGTAGATGGTGGGCTTGATGTACTTATCCAGCAGCCAGGTGGTGCAGTTCATGATCAGGATGGAGTAGCAGACACCCTCGGGATAGGAACCGAAACGACGGATAAAGCAGGTCAGCAGACCACAGCCGATACCGAAGATGGCCTGGCCCAGCTTGGTGACGGGGGAGGTGGCATAGTCGGTCGCCATGAAGATGGCACCCAGCATCAGGCCGCCGCCGAACACGTTGTAGAGCATATACTGCACACCGCTGATGCCCTCGGGGGCAGCGATCAGGGTCAGCACGGCGACCGTGGCGATGTAGCTCACGGGGATCTGCCAGGAGATGACCTTGCGGATCAGCAGGTAGATGCCGCCCAGCAGCAGCATCAGGGCGCTGACTTCACCGATGGAACCGCCGCAGCGGCCAAAGAACATATCGCCCACGGAGTAGTCGTTCATCAGCTGGGAGAACATGGCGGGATCTTCCAGTCCGCTCTTCATGATCGCCAGAGGCGTAGAAGAGGAAACCACGTCGGCATTGACCTTGGAAGTCGCCCAGGTGGTCATGGCAGTGGCATAGCTGGCCAGAAGAGCGGCACGGCCTGCCAGCGCCGGGTTCAGGAAGTTGCAGCCGATGCCGCCGTAGAGCTGCTTGACCACAACGATGGCGAAGAATGCGCCGATAACGATCTGCCACCATTTCAGATCCACGGGGCAGACGAAAGCCAGCAGCATACCGGTAACGACTGCGGAGAGGTCACCGATGGACTGGGGCTTCTTCAAGATCTTGCGGTAGCCCCACTCCCAGAACACGCAGGCCACCACGGATACCAGCGTCAGGATCAGCGCCTTGAAGCCGAAGTTGTAAACGCTCCAGGCCAGAGCGGGGATCATGGCGATGATCACGTCCAGCATAATGCTGGGGGTATCCTCATTGCTGCGGATGTGGGGAGAGGAGGACGCGATCAGCTTCAAGCTCTTGTAATCAGTAGTCATCGTTTACGCCTCCTTCTTCTCGGCGGCTGCCTTTTCGGCGGCTGCCTTGGCATCGGCTTCCGCCTTTGCCTTCATTCTTGCGTTATTGACCAACTGCTTGCCCAGGCGGAACGCATGGGTCAGAGGCAGACGGGCGGGGCAGGTATAGGTACAGGCACCGCACTCGATGCAGTCCATGCCGTGGAACTGGTCGCGCCAGGTCTCGTAGTCGCCCTTCATCAGGTACTTGTACATGAACACAGGTTCCAGACGGATGGGGCAGACGCCGACGCATTTGCCGCAGCGGATGCACTGAGGTGCTTCCACGTACTTCTCCTCGTCGCCGGCGAATGCCAGCATGGCGCCGGTACCCTTACCAACGGCAACGTCGGTGTTATGCTGGGCAAGACCCATCATCGGACCGCCCATGATCAGCTTGTAGGTCTTTTCATCCAGACCGCCGCAGGCATCAAACAGCTTGCAGATGGGAGTGCCGATGGGGCATTCCAGGTTCTTGGGCTCGGCAACACCGCTGCCGGAAACGGTAACGATCTTGCTGACGACGGGCATGCCCTCATACACCGCGCGGTAGATGGCGCAGGTGGTGTTCAGGTTGAAAATGCAGCAGCCGGCATCTGCGGGGAGCTTACCGGAGGGAACCTGACGGCCGGAGACCGCCTGGCAAAGCTGCTTTTCAGCGCCCTGGGGGTAACGGGTGTGCAGAACTTCCACGACCACGGGGGCCTTCAGCTCTGCGATCTTGGCGTTGAGGACATCAGCAGCGTTCTGCTTGTTGGCCTCAATGCCGATGTACACCTTGTCTACGCCGAAGCACTTGGCCAGCAGGGCAGCGCCCTTGATGACCTGGTCCGGACGCTCCAGACAGGTGCGGTGGTCGCCGGTGATGTAGGGCTCGCACTCTGCGGCGTTGATGATCACGTAGTCCACCTTGCCAAGACCGGAAGAGATCTTGACATGGGTGGGGAACGTTGCACCGCCCTGACCGACGATACCTGCATTCTTCACGATCTCCACCAGCTGCTCAGGAGTCAGGCTGTCGGGATCTGCGCAGGGTTTGACTTCCTCGCTGATGCTGTCCTGGAAATCGTTCTCGATGACCACAGACATCATCTTACCGCCCATGGAATAGGGGCGGGGCTCCACAGCCTTGACCGTACCGGAGACGGAGGCGTGGATGGGAGCGGAAACAAATCCGCCGGGTTCACCAATGCGCTGTCCGATTTTTACCTTGTCGCCCACAGCAACGATGGGCTTACAAGGTGCACCGATGTGCATAGACATGGGAATGACCACTTCAGCCGGCGCTGCCAGCTTCTCGATGGCCTTTTCATTGGTCGCGGCCTTCATGTCGTTGGGATGAACGCCGCCAAAGAAAGCTTGTGCCATTGTCTTCACCTCATCTTACTACTTGGCAGCATAGCGCCACCTGTTGATAGGTAGCGCTATGCCACCCCATACTGTTCTTTATCATAGCGCAAAACTCGCCCGTTGTCCAGTCTTTCCTGATGATTTTCCGCGGTTTTTTGCCGATTTTGGCGGAAAACAAACGGAAATTTTTCTGATTTTCGTCTCTTGCACAAATTTTTCCTCTGTGCTACAATAGTGACAATATAATTATATGGTATGTTTGTCTGCCGTACCACAGAAAGGATCCGTGGAAAAATGCCCAACCGAACCACACTGAAGCGGGAAGCCAGAGAACTGAACCGGACCGCCAAGGTCAACGCCTACAGCTTTTCGCTCCTCTTTTTTGTTATTACCCTTGCCATTCAGGCTCTGCGGGACTATATCAACCGAGACGCCGTACTGCAGGGTCTGCAGGAGAGGGCGGCGATGCTGCGCCAGACGCTTTCCTCCGCTGAGCTGTCCCTGCTGATGGAACGGATCGACGGGATCGTGGAGCAGATCCCGCTTGTCTCGTCTTCGCCCCGGCTGCCCGCTGCCGTCGTCACCTTCGTAGTGGTGATGGCATGGCTTCTGAACTGTCTGCTCAGTGCCGGATACACCCTCTACATTATGGGAATTCGGCAGGGCAAGGCCATGGGTTACGGCACGCTGTTTGACGGCTTCGCTTTTGCCGGCAAGATCATTTTGCTGGATCTGTGGCGTTCGCTGGTGATCTCCTTGTGGAGCCTCCTGTTCGTCGTTCCCGGCATCATCGCGTCCTACCGCTACTCCTTTGCCCTGTATAACCTGCTGAACGATCCGGAGATGGGCGTGACAGAGGCCATGGCGCTGTCCAAGCAGCAGACTCAGGGGCACAAGTGGGGTCTTTTCGTGCTGAATCTGTCCTTTCTGGGCTGGGAACTGCTGACGCCGCTGACCGCAGGGATCCTGTCCATCTATGTAAGACCCTATCGGGAGCAGGCGTGGATGGGATACTACCGCGCCGCAGCGGGTACCGGCGGCGAGATCGGCGGTGACATTCCCCCACAGGAGGAAAACTATCAATACCGCTGCGTTGACGACGAAAATCGTGACGAATAGGCAGCCAACCAAACAAATTCCCCGGATGCGTCTCTTCGGAGCCGCATTCGGGGAATTTGTTCGCTCATTATCTGTGTATTGTATAAAATATGGATATTTTGTTAATTTGTCGTTGTTCTGCACAGTATTCATGTTAAATTTTTGTTAATATTTGAGGTTTGTATTTAATTTCACAATGGAATATAATGTACATGCTGTAAAGTTCACAGAGTCACGTGGTCTGTGAACTCAGAAAAATCTATATGAGGAGAGTGAGTGAATGTTTAAGAAATTCACAAACGGCTGCGTCCGCGTCGTCAACCGCTGGTTGCCCGATGCTTTCCTGTTCGCAGTCATCCTGACCATCGTGGTCTTCATCTGCTCCATGCTGGCTACCGGTATGGGTCCCATCAAGATCCTGAACGCCTGGGGTAACAGCTCCGGCTTCTGGGGTCTGCTGAGCTTCTCCATGCAGATGGCTCTGGTGCTGGTCCTTGGCTCCGCCATGGCATCCGCCCGTCCCTGCAAGAAGGCGCTGCGTAAGCTGGCGGGTCTTGCCCACACCAACCTGCAGGCGATCCTGGTCACCACCATGGTGTCCACCATCTGCTGCTGGCTGAACTGGGGCTTCGGTCTGATCGCCGGTGCATTGCTTGCCAAGGAAGTGGTCAAGCGTGTTCCCACCGTCGACTATCCCCTGCTGATCGCCTCCGCCTACTCCGGCTTCGTGATCTGGCACGCCGGTCTGTCCGGCTCCATCCCTCTGGCTCTGAACGGCGGCTACACTGTCTTCGCCGGTACCGAGCTGGAGCAGACCTTCACCGCTATCACCACCGAGACCATCTTCCACCCCATGAACCTCATCATGTGCGCAGTGATCCTGGTCGCTATGCCTTTCGTCAACTACGCCATGCATCCCCATAAGGATCACACCATCACCGTGGATCCCGCGCTGCTGGTCGACGAGGAAGAGAAGAAATACGAAGTCAACACCCCTGCTGACAAGCTGAGCCACAGCAAGATCCTGTGGATCATCGTTCTGGTCATGGGCTTCGGCTACATCGTCAAGTACTTTGTCGACGTGGTCAAGGCCGGCTCCAATGTGGCAGCCGCTCTGAACCTGAACATCGTGAACATGATCTTCATGTTCCTGGGTATCCTGCTGCACGGCGACCTGCAGCGCTATGTGGACGCTATCGGCGAAGCCGCTTCCGGCGCTGCCGGCATCCTGCTGCAGTTCCCCTTCTATGCCGGTATCATGGGCATGATGACCGCTATCAACCCCGATGGCGTGTCTCTGGCCGGCGTCATCTCCAACTTCTTCGTGAACATCTCCACCAACGTGACCTTCCCCATGTGGACCTTCCTCAGCGCCGGCGTCGTGAACTTCTTCGTTCCCTCCGGCGGTGGTCAGTGGGCAGTCCAGGGTCCCATCGTCATGCCCGCAGCTCCCGCTCTGGGTGTGGAGCCCGGCCGTGCCGCTATGGCTATTGCCTGGGGTGACCAGTGGACCAACATGATCCAGCCGTTCTGGGCACTGCCTGCTCTGGGTGTTGCCAAGCTGTCCGCCCGCGACATCATGGGCTACCTGGTCATCGTGCTGATTTTCACCGGCGTGGTTGCCTGCCTGGGCTTCCTCGCTTGGGGTATGTTCTTCTAAGAAATCCCTACATAAAAAAAGAAAGACGCCTTGCGGCGTCTTTCTTTTTTGCTGGACAATTTAGCTTTTCGGGCGGACGGAGGCGTCCGCCTCTTTCTTTTTTGTTTCTTTATTTCCCGTTGAAGGGTCCTTCCAGGCAGGCCGGCTCACGGAGGATCTTGCGGAAATCGTTGCAGAACATGGCATATTCGTAGCCGGTGCAGATCCGCTCGTCCATCACCACGCCCAGGGGCATCATCTTTTTCGACAGGTCGCCGGCGGGGGTATTTGGCACGGGCTTGCCCATGCAGATAAACACGCTGGTGGTGCCGAACTCGTAGCAGTGGTGGTAGATGTAGCTGGTCTTGATAGAGGCCAGATTGGTGATGAACATGCTGGTGTGGAACGGAGAGAGGTCAATGATCTTCCGGGGCAGCAGTCCCCATCGATCCAGCAGTCCCGCCAGTCCCACCACGAAACGGGGCAGTCCCGGCACGGAGAACATGAATCGGGCCATTTTGTCCGTGCTGTTCTTCTGCTCGGTGTCGGAGTTGGCGGCAATGGCCGTCTCGATCTTCTCCGTTACAGTAAATACGTTGTCCGTCGGCTCCAAAAAGACCTTCAGCGTGGTCTCGTCCGGTCTGCCGTCGGGCAGCTTTTTCAGCAGGACGAAGCTGACACAGAAGTGGTTGCGCTCATAGATCTTGCGGTTCATCACAAAATAGTTCAGCTTCGGATTTTTCAGCACCGCCTTATAATAGGCGGCAATAATAACAGCCATGTGGTTGGTGCGGTGCCCTTCCCGCCGTTTTTCGCGGATAAAGTTCTTGACGATCTCTTCATCAATACTCTCCGTGATCATGTTCTGCGCATCATACCTCTTGGGCATGATATAGGGGATCGCCGAGACCAGAGGCGGTAAATTCTTTACTCGTTTTCCGTCAGCTCGCATAGGTGTTCCTCATTTCTTTCGGATAATTTGATTATATCGAAACCTCTATCCGATTGCAACGCATTTTTTATTCCGGTTTCTCTTTACGCGGCTCACATTTTATGTTATATTGTATTTGTATAAATATTTCTATTTGATAGGAGGTGTCCGCTGATATGAAGTACCAAAACTGGCGATTTGCAGCTGTATCACAGGATGCCATGGACAATTTGATGGCGGCGGGCTATCCCTATCTGGTCTCCGGTATTCTCGCCGCACGCGGCATTGAAAACGCTGAGCAGGCCGCGGCGTTTTTGGAACGTGAAACCACTCTTTCCCACTCCCCGTTTTTGATGGCGGACATGGACAAGGCTGTGGAGCGTATCAACGATGCGCTGATGCGGCGTGAGAAGATCGCCGTGTTCGGCGATTATGACGTAGACGGCATTACCGCCACCTGCATTCTGGTGGATTATCTGAAAAGCCGCAGTGCCGACGTGCTGCACTATATTCCCCGCCGTGTGGAAGACGGCTATGGTCTGAGCCGTGACGCCATTGCAGGACTTCGTCAGCAGGGCGTCAAGCTCCTGATCACCGTGGACTGCGGCATCACCGGTGTAGAAGAGGTGGACTATGCCCGATCCATCGGTATGGACGTGGTCATTACCGATCACCACGAGTGCAAGGACGTTCTGCCTGACGCCTGCGCGGTGGTGGATCCCCACCGCCCGGATTGTCCCTATCCCTTTAAGCATCTGGCCGGCTGCGGCGTGGCGCTGAAGCTGGTGCTGGCTTTGGGCGGCAGCGACCGTGAGGGCGCTCTGTTTGCCCGCTACTGCACCTTGTGCGCCATCGGTACGGTGGCAGACGTGATGCTGATGGCAGGGGAAAACCGCACCATCGTCAGCCGCGGTCTCGCCACTATCGATCACTCCGATTTCATCGGTCTGCACGCACTTCTGGAGGAGACCGGACTTGCCGGAAAGGAGATCACCTCGGTACAGATCGGCTTCGTGCTCTCCCCCCGCATTAACGCCGCGGGGCGTATGGGGGCCGCCGACATGGCGGCGGATCTGCTGCTGTGCGACGATCCTGTGCGCGCTTCCCAAATGGCAAAGGCCCTTTGTGCGCTGAACCGCGAACGGCAGAACGTGGAGCAGTCCATTTATACCCAGGCAGAGGAGATGCTGGAGCATATGCCGGAGCATCTTCGGAATGCCCTGGTCTTGTCCGATCAACGCTGGCATCAGGGCGTGGTAGGCATTGTCGCCTCCCGCCTGAGCGAAAAATATTCCCGTCCCTGCTTTATGATCCATCTCAACGGCGGCGTGGGCAAGGGCTCCTGCCGCAGCTGGGGCGGTTTCAATCTGTTTGCCGCGCTGGAGAGCTGCAGCGATCTGCTGCTGGGCTTCGGCGGCCATGAACTGGCGGCGGGCTTTACCATTGACGAAAGGAACATCCCCGCTTTCCGGGAGCGCATGAATCAGTACGCCGCCGAGTTCCGCGGCGGGGAGGCACCGGTTTCCTCCCTCGACGTGGATATGCTGATTACCCAGCCCAACCGCGTCACCCTGCAGGAGCTGGAGGCGCTGAGCGATCTGGAGCCCTACGGCAGCGGCAACGCCCGCCCCATTTTCTGCCTGCAGGGCGCCAATCTGATCCACGCCCAGAACGTGGGGCAAAACCGCCACCTGAAGCTTCGCCTTTGCCGGGGCAGCGCCTCCTTTGACGGCATCTTCTTTTCCACCGTGGCAGAGAGCTGCGGCGTGGAGGAAGGGGATCGGGTCGATGCCGTCTTTTATCTCCAGATCAACGAATTTCGCGGCAATCGCACGATACAGCTCCAGCTTGTGGATATCCGCCCGTCTCTTCTGCCCAGCACCAAAGAGAGCGATGCGCTGAAGCTGCTGCACCGTGCTTTGTATGAAAACACCGTTTCTCCCAAGGACGCCCGCCGTATGCTCCCTGCCCGGGAACAATATGTCAGCGCCTGGCGTGCTCTGGAACGCCTGCTTCCCTCTCAGGGCAGCACAGTCCTCCCCTATTTGCCCCTGCTGCGTTCCCTGAGCGCACAGATCGGCAGGACCGAGCCGTTTTTACGCAGCGCCCTATGCCTGGAGGTCTTTGCCGAACGGGGACTTCTCTCCCTGCAGCACGAAGGAGACAATATTACCCTGCAGCGCTGCGATGACGGCAAAAAGGTCAGCCTGGCAGATTCTCCCTACATACAGCGTCTGCAGGCGATCGGCGATGGGAAAGGAGGCGGCATGGTATGACAGCGGAGGAAATGTACCAAAAGCTGGAAGACACGATACGAGCCTACAACCCTTCGGCCAACTTTGCACAGATCCGCGCCGCTTTTGACTATGCCAGCGCCCATCACGGCGACCAGAAGCGGAAGGACGGCTCACCCTTTATTACCCATCCGCTGAATGTCGCGCTGATCGTGGCCCAGGAGCTGCATCTGGACAGCGAATCTATTGAGGCCGCCCTGCTCCACGACACCATTGAGGATACCGACGCCACCCACGAGGACGTGGCCCGTCTGTTCAGTCCCACCGTGGCGGATCTGGTGGAGGGCGTCAGCAAGCTGACCCGCGTCCACTATACCTCCAAAGCAGAGGAACAGATGGAAAATCTGCGCAAAATGCTGATGGCCATGAGCAAGGACATCCGCGTGATTCTCATCAAGATCGCGGACCGGCTGCACAATATGCGCACCATGGAGTACCAGACTCCCGAAAAGCAAAAACAGAAGTCCTACGAGACCATGGAGATCTATGCCCCCATCGCTCACCGTCTGGGTATGCAGAAGATGAAGTGGGAGCTGGAGGATCTGTCCTTAAAATACCTGGATCCCGCCGGCTATGAGGAGATCATCAATGCGCTGAACGAAAAGGCGGCGGAATACGACGGCTTTATGGCGTCCGTTCACCGCCAGATCACCTCCCGCCTGCAGGAGGCGGGCCTCGGCAGCGCCGTGGTCAGCGGGCGCATGAAGCACCCGTACAGCATCTACCGCAAGATGTACGCCAAGGACAAGAGCCTGGACGACGTATTCGATCTGTTTGCCTTCCGTGTCATCGTGGACACGGTAAGCGACTGCTACAACGTGCTGGGCATTATCCACGATCTGTACAAGCCCATTCTGGGCCGCTTTAAGGATTATATCGGCACCCCCAAGCCCAATATGTACCAGTCCCTGCATACCACCGTCATGGGCGAGACCGGCATCCCCTTCGAGGTGCAGATCCGCACCCACGAGATGCACGAGGTTGCGGAATACGGCATCGCCGCCCATTGGAAGTATAAGCAGAACGGACAGGGCGCCGGCGACGAGGGCAGCTACGAGTGGGTGCGCCGCCTGCTGGAAAACCAGGAGGGCGCCGATGCCGAGGACTTTATCCACAGTCTGAAGGTGGATATGTTTGCCGACGAGGTGTTTGTTTTTACCCCCGGCGGCGACGTCATCAACCTGCCCGCCGGCGCCACACCCATCGACTTTGCCTATACCATCCATTCCGCGGTGGGCAACCACATGGTCTCTGCCAAGGTCAACGGACATATCACGCCCCTGACCTCTGCCCTCCATAACGGCGACGTGGTGGAGGTCATCACCTCCCAGAACGCCCACGGCCCCAGCCGGGACTGGCTGATGGTGGCCAAGTCCAGCAACGCCCGCAGCAAGATCCGCCAATGGTTCAAGCGGGAAAAGCGGGACGAGAACATCGTCAACGGCCGCGCGAGCTTTGAAGCGGAGCTGAAGCACAGCGGTGTGACGCTGAAAGAGATCACCGCCGATGATGTTCTGCCCGGCATCCTGAAAAAGCTGTGCTACAACAGCCTGGACGATATGTATGCCGCCATCGGCTACGGCGGCGTGACCTCTTTGAAGCTGGTGGGCCGTCTGCGGGAGGATATCCGCCGGATCACCGAACGCCATCTTGCCGAGCGGCAAGCGGAAGTTCCGGTCGATCAGCAGAGCGACATCACCCGTCCTGCTGTCCCCAAACGTCCCGGCGGCGAACACGGCATTATCGTGGAGGGTCTTTCCAACTGTCTGGTAAAGTTCTCCAAGTGCTGCTCTCCCGTTCCCGGTGACGATATCGTGGGCTTTATCACCCGGGGCTACGGCGTTTCCGTCCACCGCACCGACTGTCCCAACGCCGAACCCGCCCGCCGCAGCCCCGAAGAGCAGGGGCGCTGGATCCGGGTCAGCTGGGCAGACAAGCTCACCGAGAGCTATCAGACCTCTTTGCAGATCGTGGCCAAGGATCGTGCCGATCTGGTGGTGGATATCTCCACCGTACTGTCGACCACCAAGACCCGATTTATGTCCATGAACGCCCGATCCACCCCGGACGGCTTCGCCCTGATCGACCTGAATATCGAGGTCTCCGGCGGCGAACAGCTGCAGACTCTGATCCGCCGGATGGAGAACATCTCCAACGTCCTGCGGGTAACAAGACCGGCGGGATAAAAATTATTACTCGAAAATCTGCGGATTTTCGAGTAGAAGGTTTGGTTTCAAACCGCTTCCTGTCATTCCGAGGCAGTGACCGATGTCACTGCCGTGGGAATCCGTAATCTCTCCGTGGCATACGGATTGCCACACCAGTGTGCGCACTGGTTCGCAATGACAGACTCTTTTCAATTTTCAATTTGGAGGAAATACTATGCGCGCTGTATTGACCCGCGTGAAACACGCCTCCGTCACCATCGACGGGCAAATCGTCGGCAAGATCGGCGAGGGTTTTTTGATCCTATTGGGCATCGGCCCCAACGACAACGAGGCACTGTGCGACAAGCTGTGCGACAAGCTGCTGTCCCTCCGCATCTTCGAGGACGAGAACGAGAAGATGAACCGCGGCCTGGAGGATGTGAACGGCGAGGTGCTGGTGGTATCCCAGTTCACCCTGTATGGCAACTGCAAGAAGGGTCGCCGTCCCGATTTCTTCGGCGCTGCCAAGCCGGATATTGCCATTCCTCTGTATGAACGCTTCGTACAGCGCTGCCGGGACAGCGGCTTCCACACCGAAACCGGGGAATTCGGCGCCTATATGCAGGTGGACAGCCTGAACGACGGCCCCGTGACCCTGGTCGTCGACACCGATCAACTGTAAATAGGTTTGTAGGGCGGGACCCATGTGTCCCGCCGGATGGCACGATCACAGCGGCGGCACACGCAGGTGCCGCCCTACGCCTTCATTTAGAAAGGAACTTTTTATGAAAGTTACTGCGTTACAGGTCGGTCCCATTATGACCAACTGCTATATCCTCTCCGACGAAACCACCGGAGTCTGCGCCGTCATCGACCCGGGTGACGAGCCGCAGCGCATCGAAAACGCGATCGCCCAGACCGGCTGCAAGCCCGTTGCCATCTACCTGACCCATGGCCACTTTGACCACTACATGGGCGTGGCAGGTCTGCTGGAAAACCACCCCGACCTGCCCGTTTACATCCACCAAAACGACGCGGTAGATGGGCGGGGCGGCGATTTGAAATTCCCCCGTCTGGGTGAGAAAAACCAACGCTGCTACCGGGAGGGCGACACGTTGACCCTGGGCGCCCTTACTGTTTCCGTGCTGGAGACCCCCGGCCACTCCTCCGGCAGCGTGTGTCTGGTGGTGGATGACGTGATCTTCGCCGGCGACACCCTGTTCTGCATGAGCTGCGGCCGTACCGACTTCCCCGACGGCAGCTATCCCGATATTCTCCGCTCCCTTGCCCGCCTGGCAAAGCTTCCCGGCGACTATCAGGTCTATCCCGGCCATGACAGAGCCACCACGCTGGACTTTGAGCGTCATCACAATCCCTATCTTCGGCAAGGACTGACCTTATGAAACTGACACTGATCGGTCACGATGACCGCTATGCTATCGAGCAGAGCCTGCTGGCGTTTTTCCCCGACGAACGCCCCGTCTATGAGGGCGAGGAGGAGAATTCTGCCGTCAGCCGTCTGACCTCTGCCCGGGTCTATACCACTGCCGCCACGACCATCGTTTTTCAGGGAAAAACAGGCCGCGGTGTTTCCCGTGTCCGGATCTCCCCGGACCTGGACGCATACGAACAGGAACGCCTGCGGCAGCGGGTGGTGAAGCTCAGCTTTTTCAAGGCCGCACGCAGCATCACCGGCATCACGCCGGCGTGGGGCGCTCTGACCGGTATCCGCCCCGGCAAGCTGGCATCTCAGCTTCTGGAAAAGGGCAAGACCCCCGCTCAGGTGGATCGGATCTTCCGCGACATCTATTTTGTCTCCCCATCGCGCCGCCGGTTGGCGCTGGAAACGGCACAAGCGGGACTTACCGCCCTCCACGGCCTCCAACCCGACGACATCAGCCTGTATATCGGCATTCCGTTCTGTCCCACCCGCTGCGCCTATTGCTCCTTTGTCAGCCAGAGTGTGGAAAAGTCCTTCCACCTGATGGAGCCGTACCTGGACGCCCTGTGCGCCGAGATCACCGCCGCGGCGAAGATGGTGAAGGAAACCGGACTCCATATCAAGTCGTTCTACATGGGCGGCGGCACACCGACCACCCTTTCGGCGCAGCAGATGGATCGTCTGCTGACCCACCTCAATCACGAATTTGACCTCACCGATGCGGTGGAAACCTGCGTGGAGGCAGGCCGTCCCGACACCATCACCCGGGATAAGCTGCAAGTCCTGTTGGATCACGGCGTGGATCGCATCAGCGTCAACCCCCAAAGTCTGGAGGACAACGTCCTGCAGGCCATCGGCAGAAAGCACACCGCCGCGCAGATCGAGGAGATCATGGCGCTGGCGGCTTCCCTGAATTTCCCCCACGTCAACATGGATCTCATCGCGGGTCTCCCCGCTGACACGCCCGACGGCTTCCGCCGGACGTTGGATAAGTGCCTCACCTATGGTGCGGACAACATCACCGTCCACACCCTGGCGCTGAAAAAGGGCAGCCGCATTTTACTGGAGGGTCTGCCCATTCCCACGGCGGAGGACGTGGCCGCCATGCTCGACTACGCCAACCCCACGCTCCGCGGTCACGGCTTTGTCCCCTACTACCTCTACCGGCAGAAATATATGTCCGGCAGCTTTGAAAATGTCGGCTGGTGCATACCCGGCAGTGAAGGTCTATATAATATCTACATCATGGAAGAGCTGCACAGCATCCTCTCGCTGGGTGCCGGCGGCTCTACGAAGATGGTAGACCTGAACAGCAACCATATCGAGCGTGTTTTCCATCCCAAGTACCCCACGGAATACATCCAGCGCCCCGAAAAGTGGGCGGAAAATCTGGAGGTATTCCGTGCCTTCCATGAAAAAATGAAACGGTAAAGGTGGCTTTTTTCATGGCGGACAGATCGGGATTTTTCGGCAGTGCGGCGGTCTTAACGACCGCCGTTTTCCTCGGCAAGATCCTGGGGGCGCTGTACAAGATCCCGCTGGGCAACCTGCTGGGTTCCAGCGGCATGGCGCATTTTTATGCCGCCTACAATGTCTTTAATGTTCTGTTGCTGCTCTCCACGGCGGGACTTCCCGTCGCCATCAGCCGCCTGACCTCTACGGCAAATGCCCTGTGCCGCTACGGCCAGGTGCGCCGCATTTTCCGCACCTCGCTGCTGCTTCTGGCCGCCATCGGTCTTGTCTGCGGGGGCGTCATGTTTCTCTTTCCCCATGTGCTGGCAAATTTACTTCACGACCCCCTCGCCGCCGCCGGGATCCGCATTTTGGCGCCCTCGGTGGGCTGTATCTGTGTCATGTCCGCCATCCGCGGCTACACCCAGGGTCTGGGGGATATGCTGCCCCCCGCCGTCAGTCAGATCATTGAGTCCGCCGCCAAGCTGACAGTGGGCCTCACCGCCTGCGTTTGCCTGCTCAAACGGGGCGCTGCCGCCGAAACCGCTGCCGCCGGCGCCATTCTGGGCGTGACGGTGGGTGCGGTGCTGGGACTTTGCTATCTTCTGACGACCCTGGGTCGGCACTCCTTACCCCTTGCTGCGGATACACCGCTCTCCGCCCGAACCACCGCCGCGACACTTCTGCGGGTAGGTTTGCCCATCACTATCGGCTCTGCCGGTATGAGTCTCATTACCCTGCTGGATCAGTCCCTGACCCTCTATACCCTACAGCACAAGCTGCTATGGAGCGCGGAGCTGGCGGTAGAGCGCTACGGGGAATACACGTTGTCGCTGACTCTGTTCGCCCTGCCCTGCAGCTTCATCTTCCCCGTGTCGGCGGCACTGATGCCCGCCATCGCCGCCGCCCGTGCCAAACGGAACCGTGCCGTGGTCAACGAGCTCATCGAAAGCGCCCTGCGGCTCACCGTTTTGCTGGCACTTCCCATGGGACTGGGTCTCTCTGTTCTGTCCGGTCCCATTTTACAGGCCTTTTATCCCGCCGCTCCGCAGGCGGCACAGGCAGCGTCCGTTCATCTGGAGATATTAGGTCTTGCCGCCGTTTTTGTCTGCCTGATGGCAGTCACCTCCGGCATCCTGCAGGCCTGCGAGCGGGAAAAATTCCCTCTCTTTTCCCTGCTCTGCGGCGGTCTTCTGAAGCTGGTCGCCAACTACCTCATGGCCTCCCGCCCCGACATCAACGTCCGGGGTGCCGCTGTCAGCACCCTGTTCTGTTATGCCCTGATCGCCCTGTTGAACCTGTTGGCACTGCGCAAAACCGTGGGAAACCTCCCGCTTCTGCGCCTTTGGTGGACGCCGATGCTGTCCTCGGTGGTAATGGCAATGGCAGCCCATTCCCTCTACGGTCTTTTGTCCCCCCAATTTTCCCTGTGGCTGACCCTGCTGCTGACGGTCGGGCTCAGCGCCGCCGTCTACTTTGTACTGGTGCTGGCGTTGGGCGGCGTTACCCCAAGCGAGCTTCGCGGCCTTTTTCCCCGCAAATCTGTCCGAGAGTGAGGATATACCCATGATACCTTTTCCCGAAAAAGACAAGTACACCTATCAGGACCTGCTGGACATCATCACCCTGCTCCGTTCCCCTGACGGCTGCCCCTGGGACAAAGTCCAGACCCATGAGAGCATTCGCCGCGGTCTTCTGGAGGAGGCCTATGAGGCCGCCGAGGGCATTGACCGCGACGACCCGAAGCTCCTGTGCGAGGAGCTGGGTGATCTTCTGATGCAGGTGGTCTTTCACGCCGACATCGAAAAGGACGCGGGGCATTTCACCATGGCCGACGTGTGTGACGGTGTGGTGAAAAAACTCCTGTACCGCCACCCCCACGTGTTCGGCAGCGCCCACGAGGACACGCCGGAAGGTGTGCTTCAGAGCTGGGATACCCTCAAGCGGGCGGAAAAGGGACACGCCTCCACCGCGGACGCCATGGACGGCGTGGCCCGCTCTCTGCCGGGACTGTGGCGCGCCGAAAAGATCCAGAAGAAGGCCGCCGCAGACGGTTTTGACTTTGCCGATATCCACGGCGCAATGGACAAGCTCCGGGAAGAGATCGGGGAGCTGGACGCCGCCATACGCGAAAACAGCAATATTGCCGAGGAACTGGGCGATGTGCTGTTTGCCGCCGTCAAGGTGGCGCGTTTCGCCGGCATAGACCCCGAAGATGCCATTTTTTCCACCAACGAGAAATTTATCCGCCGTTATCGCGCTATGGAGGAGATGATCTCCGCCAAAAATGCCGACATTGCACAATTCTCTCTTGACGAACTCACCAACATGTGGGATAATGTCAAAGGTTTCTAATACGAGACGCTCGTTTTAGGATATACACAAGGATAAATTTTTTTAGGAGGATATTCCATGAACAAGACTGAACTGATCGCCGCCGTTGCTGAGAAGGCTTCCCTGTCCAAGAAAGATTCCGAAGCTGCTGTGAACGCTGCTATCTGCGCCATTACCGAGGCCCTGAAGAAGGACGAGAAGGTCCAGCTGGTCGGCTTTGGCTCTTTCGAGACCAAGAAGCGCGCCGAGCGCAATGGCATGAATCCCCGCACCAAGGAGGCCGTGAAGATCGCCGCTTCCAAGGTTCCCGCTTTCAAGGCCGGCAAGGCTCTGAAAGACGCCGTTAAGTAAGAAAATGTCCAAAAAAGCGCGGGTGCTTACCCGCGCTTTTTTGCACAGTAGGGGCGGACAACTCTGTCTGCCCTTTACGGCGGGGTCAGAGGACCCCGCCCTACGCACATTTTTTGTAGGGAATGGGCTTGCCCATTCTGCTATTTTTCCAAGGAGAGTATTATGCGACTCGATAAATATTTGAAGGTCTCCCGCCTCATCAAGCGCCGCACCGTGGCAAACGAGGCCTGCGACAACGAACGCGTCACCGTCAACGGGCGGATCGCCCGCGCCTCCTACGATGTCAAGGTCGGCGATGTCATCGCCATCCGCTTCGGGCAGAAGACGTTGTGCGTGGAGGTTCTGACGGTGGCCGAAAACGTGGGCAGGGACGATGCCGCCGCCATGTATCGGGAAATTGCCGCTCCGATGGAATAAAACGAAACCTCCCCTCATACATATAGATTACGCTCAGGTGATTGTAAACGTCTCTGCCTTCCGGAAAATTTTTTAATCTGTTTTGCGGCAGCTTTGCCGCCTCAAAACACCGTGAAAGCGAACACAGTGAGCGCTCGCGCCGACCAAATGAGCAAAGCGAATGCGATAAGCGCGAGTTTTCAGTTGTAAAACGAAGTTTTACAACTGGCGAAGCGTAAGAGGGGGATTTCCTTATGCCATACGAGGTATCGACAAATGCACAATACCACCGCATCACGCTGGAGGGCAGGGAAAAGCTGACCGTGGGCGGGGTAGAAGACGTGGAGCGTTTTGATGAGAGCTGTATCATCATGTCCACCTGTGCCGGTACGCTGATCGTCACCGGGCAGGGTCTGCATATCGACAAGCTGAGTCTGGACGGCGGTGAACTCCACGTGGACGGACACATTGACGGGCTGGAATACGAGGAGGAGCCCCTTGGCCGCAGCGGCGGATTTTTCTCCCGGCTGTTCACCTGATGGAAAACCATATTGCGGCCCAGGCGCTTTCCCTTGCGATCTCACTTGTCGTAGGGATCGTGGCGGCGCTTTTGTACGACCTTCTGCGGGCGATCCGGATCCGGCGGAAAACCTTTTCGCTGCTGACCCATACCCTGGACGTCCTCTATGTACTGGCGGTATTCTTTCTGGCGCTGTGGCTGGCTCTGGTCGTGGGCGAGGGAAAGCTGCGCCTTTACATGATCACCGGCGCAGGAGCCGGTGCGCTTTTATGGTGGATCTTTCCGTCCCGCTTTCTGCGCAGGCTATGGAATTTCTGGATGGATGCGGCGGTAGCCTTTGTCCGCCTGCTGCTGCGTCCCCTTGTCTGGTGCAAAAATTTCGCCAAAAAGGTCTTTTCTTTTCTCCGCAAAAGGTTTACAATAAAACCCGAAGCTGAAGAAAAGGAGGCGCCCGCCGTGAAAAAAGAGACCCGCAAGACAAATCCTCTGATCCTGCTGGTCATCGCCGTTTTGGTGGTGGTTCTGGGCGTCCAGGTCATTAAGGTCTATCAAAAGGTCTCTTCTGCCAAAGAGGAGGCATCTCAGCTGGAGCAGCAGCTTGCCGCGCAGCAGCAGGAAAACGACTCGCTCCGTTCCGATCTGAGCAAAGCGGGGGATGAAGACTTCATCAAGCGTCTGGCCCGGGAGCTTTTGGGTCTTGCCGAAGAGGGCGAGCGCATCTTCTACGATGTAAATGAATAATCCAACGCGGCGGAAGCATCGCTTCCGCCGCTTCCTATTTCTTAAAAGCGTCGCAGACTTTGCCGCCCGCAGGCGGCAAATAATCTTAATCATATTTTGCCGCGGCGTGTACGTGGCAAAATATACTTCTCGCGGAGCGACGTGTCGCAGTTGTCGGCTCGCCGACAACAAGGCGCCAAAGCGCAGCGTAATCCCATTGGGCAAAAAACAACCGTTTTTTGCCCGGGATAAAAAAAGAGACCGCCCCAAAACGAGGCGGCCCAAGCGGGTGGGATATTGGAAAGCTTCCTATATCATAGTACCGCAGGTCACCGCCTTTGTCCATAGGAGGTTTTGCCGCTTTTTGACTACTTTTCCCGTTTTTGGTCGAAATGCCCACTTGATACGGCAATTTTGTGAATATCTTACAAAAATGTCCACGCCACCTTTTCAAATGTCCGTCAAGGTGTTATAATAACAGTACAAGGAAAAGGGGAACTCCCTCCCCGACCCTTGCGCTATCGTTACCCATAGGAAAGGAGCAACAACTATGAAGTTCACATTCGCCTGCAAGAAGATCACCCTGAACGACTCCATCAAGGAATACGCCGAGAAGAAGATCGCCAAGCTCGACAAGTATTTCCCCCAGGAGGCAGACGCCTTTGTGACCTTTGCCGTGGAGAAGAAGAACCGCTGCGTGGTCGAGCTGACCATCCGCGCCGCCAACGGAACGCTGTTCCGTGCCCAGGAGGAGGATCCCGACGGCGATATGCGCGGTGCCATTGACGCAGCCGTCACCTTCATTGACCGCCGCATCCGCAAAAACAAGACCCGCCTTGCCAAGAACCTGCGTCCCGAGGCTCTGACGCCGGAAGTGCCCGCCGAGTTTGACGTGGCAGAGGACGTAGAGTTCAACGTTGTCCGTACCAAGAAGTTTGACGTGAAGCCTTTGACCATTGACGAGGCCATTTTGCAGATGAACCTGCTGGATCACAATTTCTACGTCTTCCGCAACGTGGACACCAACATCATCGATGTGGTCTATCGCCGCAACAACGGCGGCTACGGCCTCATTGAGACGGAGGAATAACCGATAAAATATTTATAGGGGCGGACGACTCTGTCCGCCCCTTTTTTGTCATAACCCGTTCGCAACTTCTCTGTAGGGCGGAGTCCCCTGACCCCGCCGCTTTTTATTTGTCCTCTTTTTCCGGCACGATCAATTCTACCATCGGCTCCGATGCATTGATATACATCTCCTCGCACGTCCTCGTCGTTGCCAACAACTCCCGCTCACTATCGCTCCCGTTCGTTGGGCAACTTCCTTGCGACGGGGCAAAAAGGTGCCACCGGCACCTTTTTGCCCCGTACGCCCTGCTGTGCCGCGATGAGAACGTCCACTGCGTCAGCTGCCGCCCGCGCCATTTTCAAATACATCTCTTTATAATCCGGCATACCGCCCTCCTGTTATGTTTTTTATCATAACATAATTATAACATATAACATCTTTTTCTGCAATCCTAAAATAGATAAGCAGAAAGGGGTGTTTCTATGGCAAATCAATTGGTTATTCGTCCGAAAGGTGAGGACGGTTATAAAACTTTTTCTATTCGAATCAAGGAAGATACGGTTTCTAAACTGGACGAGATTTCCGCTAAAACAAACCACAGCCGCAATGAGCTGATCGGTATGTTTTTAGATTTTGCTCTGGAGCATTGTGAAATTGCTGAACCATAATTTCCTGCGGACACCTCATCGGGTGTCTGCTTTTTCTTGCAATTTTTCCCAAGATATTGCATAATAAGAAAAGAGGAGTTGATTTCATGTCTGTTTTCCACGGCTTCTGCCGCGTCTATCAATTTGTGTTCGGCATCGGTGAGCGGTTTCTCCCCTGGCGCAGACCTGTCTGCCACACCGGCGTCGGTAAACTCACCGAGCTGGGTGCCGTTCTGCGGGAAAACGGCGCCCAAAAGCCGCTGATCGTGGCATCCCGCCGTCAATGCAGCGACCCCGCTTTTCTTGCCGCTGCAGCCGGTCTGCCCGATTACGTCACGTTTTCCGATGTGACCCCCAACCCCAAAATCACCACGGTGGAGCAGATCGCCGCCCTCTACCGCGCCGAAAACTGCGACAGCTTTGTCGCCATCGGCGGTGGCAGCCCCATGGATGCGGCAAAGGCTGCGGCAGCGCGGATCGTCCGCCCCAATAAAACCGTGGCTCAGCTGGGCGGCCTGCTGAAGGTCCGCCGTAAGCTCCCCCTGTTCATCGCCGTTCCCACCACCGCCGGCACCGGCAGCGAGACCACCATTGCCGCGGTGGTCACCGACGAGCACCACCACAAATATGCCGTCAACGATCTGTGTCTGATCCCGCACCACGCCATTCTCGACCCGGCGCTGACGGTTTCGCTTCCCGCTTCCATCACCGCCCAGACGGGCATGGACGCCTTGACCCATGCGGTGGAGGCGTACGTAGGCAAGTTCTACAACACCGCCGAGACCCGCCGCTGCGCCGAAAGCGCCGTGGTGGATATCTTCCGCTGCTTAAAACCCGCCTGCCGCAATGGCGCCGATCTTGTCGCCCGGGAAAAACTCCTGCTGGCATCGTTCAACGCCGGCGTGGCTTTCACCCGCGCCTGCGTGGGCAATGTCCACGCCATCGCCCACACTCTGGGCGGACTGTATGATATCCCCCACGGTCTTGCCAACGCGGTGCTTCTGCCCGTGGTGCTGCGGGATTACGGCGCCACCGTGTACAAACCCCTCGCCCGCCTTGCCGGGCTGGTAGGTATCAACGGCTCCACCGAGCAGGAAAAAGCCGTGGCGTTTATCGACGCGATCTTCCAAATGAACGCCGCACTGGGCATTCCCGATGGGTTTGACGGCATTCAGGAGGCCGATCTCCCCCGGATGGCGGCATGGGCAAATGCTGAGGCCAACCCCACCTATCCCGTACCGGTGATCTACGATAAGGCACGGTTTATCGCCGTACTCCGGCAGGTCATGCGGTAGTTCCCCCTTGCAAAATTTCCCTGTTTTGCGTACAATAGAGAAAAACCATCTTTTGTGAGGACGTTATGATCGGATTTTACGACTATACGGTGATCGCCACCTATCTCGCCACGATCCTGGGCGTGACGGGCATCTTTCACGCCATTGACGGCAAGCTGATGCCCGCTGTGCTCTGCCTGCTGATCGCGGGACTTCTGGACACGGTGGACGGCAAGATCGCCCGTACCAAGAAAAACCGCACCGACAGCGAAAAGCGCTTCGGCATCCAGATCGACAGTCTCAACGACGTGATCTGCTTTGGCGCGCTGCCCGCCGTCATCGCCTATTGCGCCTACGCCCAAAAGGTTTCCCCCGCCGTTCCCCTGTGGTACACGGCGACCCTGTGCTTCTTCGCCCTGTGCGGCCTCATTCGCCTGGCGTATTTCAATGTGCTGGAGGAGGAACGGCAGGAAACGGAGGGCGGCGTACGCAAATATTATCTGGGTCTGCCCATCACCGCCAGCACTCTGATCTTTCCGCTTTTGTGCGTGCTGACCAACGCTTTGGGCCACCTGCCCCTGATCTTAGGCGGCGGCCTGCTGCTCACCGGCGTGCTGTACATCACCCCCATCCACGTCCGCAAGCCCAATACCGTTACCATCCTCATCCTTGCCTGCGTGGGAATCGCCGAGCTGGCGTGTTTCTTCGTGTGGAAATTCTAATAAAGCAGGGAGCGGCTTTCGCCGCTCCCCTTACTTAACTCTTTTGATGCTATGCCTCCGGCGGGTGACACGCTCCGCTCGTGCGCTTACGGCTCAAAAATGCTCAACTTTTTACTCCTACCGCAGTAAACGCAGCCGTCAGCAACGATAGACACTTAGCTGCTGGCACGGAGTGCCATGCGGAAAGAGGACTAAAACTCTTTCGATAGCCAGCGATAAACAAAAACTTCTCGTTAGAATAAAGGAAAGCCGGAAACCATTGGTTTCCGGTGGCTTCTTTGGTGACTTTCTCAGCTAGTGGAGAAAGTCACCCGCCGGAGGCAAGGGAAAAGTACCCCACCGGAGGCACAACCACATCTCCCCCCACAAAAAAAGGAGCCGAAAGGCTCCTTTTTTTCGTATTTATTCTCAGTCGTCCAGTATCTTCAATTCGCTCTCGTCCACCTTGCGCAGTTCCTTCTTGCTGAAGATGTCGTACATACACGGCACCACGAACAGCGTCATCAGCGTGGCGTACAGCAATCCGCCGATACACACCAGCGCCACCGGCTGCATGAGGGACGTTCCCACGTTTTTGGCCAGCGCCATGATGATCAGACCCAGGATCGTGGTCAGCGACGTCATGAGAATGGGACGCATACGGGTCACGCCGGCGTCGATGATGGCCTCCCGCCGTGTCATACCGCTAAGCCGCTGCTGGTTGATATAGTCCACCAGCACGATACCGTTGTTGACGATGATACCGATGAGCATCACGAAGCCGATCATGGACACCACGGACACCTCGATCCCGCTGATCAGCAGGGCCAGGAAGCCGCCGGTAAAGGCCAGCGGGATGGTAAACATCACGATAAACGGCGCCTTCAGACTCTGGAACTGTGCCACCATGATGAAGTACACCAGCAGGACACCCAGCAGCATCATCAGCACCAGCTGCCGCATCGCGTGCATGATCTCCTCGTTCTCGCCGCCGAAGGTATAGCTCACGCCGTCAGGCAGCTCCACGCTTTTCAGGGCTTTTTCCACGTCCGCCGTCACCAGCGTCACGTTGTAGCCCTCTGCGATCTGTGCGCTCACACCGATGCAGCGGCGCTGATTATCCCGGGAGATCTTCTCCATACTGACGGTCTTTTCCACCGTGGCGATCTCCCCCAGGCGGAACGTGCCGTCCTCGTCGGTTTTGTCCTCTTCCCGGTCAGACTCGCCCATCAGGGCGCTCATGGCGGACATATCGGCACCCGCAGCACCTCCCATGGAGCCCATAGCCGCCGCCATGGTGTTGTCCGGCGTCAGCTCCAGATCCTTCAGCTCCTCCAGCTTCACGGTGCTGCCCTCGGCACTCTCCAGGATCAGCTCCATCCGCTTGTCGTCCAGCTTCATCTGCGGTCCGTTGACGGTAGATGTCAGCTTCTGGGCGATCTGCAGATAGACCTGCGCCACGGTCATGCCGTGCTCCATCGCCGCCAGACGGTCCACGGCGATATGCACGGCAGGGGCTGCGTCCTCCAGACCGTCGGACACCTCCGCGGTACCCTTCACACCCTCCATCCGCCGTGCGATGGCCTTTGCCGCCGTCTGCAGATCCTCCATATCATCGCCGTACACGGTCAGACTGATGCCCGTTCCGCCCACCATCATGCTCATCATGGCGTTGATGCCGTCGCTGTCGATCTCGCAGTCCATGTCGGCGCATAGCCGTTCGATCTCCTTGCCTACGGCTATGCCGGAGGCGCCCTCCGGCAGGGTAATATATACGGTCACGTCATAGCTGCCGCCGCCGCCACCCAGCATGGACGCCGAATCGCCCATCATGGACGCGCCCACGGTCTCCACGTCGTCTATGGTCATGGCTCGGGCCACCACCTCGTCGGCAATGGCTACGGCCTGCTCCATGGTGGTACCCTCCGGCATGGTCACGCTGGCGTTTATCATGTTCATATCCATCTGCGGCATAAAGGCAAAGCCGCGGCTCAGCGCTCCGGCTGTTGAAGCGATCAGCAGTGCCAGCGCTCCGGCAAGAACGACCGCCTTGTGATCCAGCGACCAGCCCACCGCCTTGCGGTAGACGGGATATACCTTATCCAGAATGCCCTTCTTAGGCGCATATTCCTTCCGCAGCAAGCCCTGCGCCATGGCAGGCACCAACGTCAGCGCCACCAGCAAAGATGCCATCAGTGAATAGGTCATGGTCAGCGCCAGATCGGTAAACAGGGTCTTGGTCAGACCCTCCACAAACACGATAGGCAAGAACACGCACACCGTGGTCAGCGTAGAGGCGATTATGGCGCCCAGCACCTGCTGCGCACCGGAAACGGCGGCTTGAATGACCGTCGCTCCTCTGTCGCGAAGCCGATAGATATTCTCGATGACCACCACCGAGTTGTCTACCAGCATACCCACGGATACCGCCAGACCGGAAAGGGAGATCATGTTGATGGTCACGCCGCTGAAATACATCAGCACCACCGCAAACACCAGGCTCACGGGGATGGAGACCAGGGTAATGACGGTGGGTCGCCAGTCCCGCAGAAACAGGAACAGAACGATCACGCTGAACAGCGCACCCCACAGCAAACTGGAGAGGATGGTGCTGACGATCAGGTGGATATAATCCCCCTGATCCATCAGCGGGGAGAAATGGATGCCGGGATATTCCGCTTCCAGCTTTTCAAAGCGTGCCGCCACGTTCTCGGATACCGCTGCGGTGGCGTAGTTGGATTGCTTGGTAAAGGTGGCGATCACGTCGTCCTTACCGTTCAGGGTGGCATAGATCTCATCCGAATTGTCGGTGACCACCACCTCCGCCACGTCACCCAGCAGGATAGGCTCCAGGTCGTCCATACCAAGGTCGATCAGCACCAGCTCCCGCAGGGCATCGGTATCGGTGATCTCGTCGCCCACGGAGACCATGTATTTCACGCCTTCGTTGTCGTCAATATAGCCGGCAGGCATGGCGAAGTTCTGGGCCGTCAGGATACCGGCGACGGTGCTCACGTTCAGCGTCCCGCTCAGATCGGTCTGCTTACCCAGATCTTTTCGGGCGTCCTCGATCGCGCTGAGCCCCTGCTCGATCTGCGAAAGGGCGGTGCTCATCTGGACGCTGCCGGAAACGATCTGGGTCATGGCGTCCAGCGCACCCACCACCGCATCGGCAGTCTGCTCGCCCACCTCGTCCAAAGCGGTACCGTCGGTAATATCTTCTATGGAACGCTCCGCCTTTTCCATCGCTTTTCTCATCCCGGCAAGCGTCTGCTCCGCCTGCTCCGGCGAGATCCCCATGGCGGCGAATTGTGTCTCCAGCGCCAGCTTCTGTGCCGTCAGCTCCGCTTTCTGCTGCACCAGCTGTGCCAGCCGGACGTTCTCCTCCGGGGAGCGGTCCTCTGTTTCCTCCAGCGCCGCGATCTCCTTATCCACATCCTCCAGCTGTGCCGCGACGTGCGCGTACTCCTCTGCGGCAGCGCTCAGCTTTTCCAGATCCCTGCCCAGATCCGCATACTCCTCCGTCAGCGTGGAAAGACTCTTTTTGGCGGTATTCACAACGCCGTCGATCATATCGCCGATCTGCTCCCGCTCCATATCCGCGATCTGCTCCTGTGCATCCTGCACCTGCTTTTTCGCCTTGCGGAGCTTACCGGCAATATCGTCCAGCTGCTTTTGAATGGCGTCCTCCAGCTTCACGCTCAGCGCATCCAGCTTCTCCCGTGAGAGGATCACGTGTGCTTCCTGCTTCACCGCGCCTACGATGTCCACGCTGGCCACGCCGGTAACGCCGCTGAGCTTATCGCCCAGCGTTTCGTCCACGAAATCGCTGAGCTCGTTGATATCCATGTCATCAGAGGAGATAGCGGCCACCATCACCGGCAGCATGGACGGGTTGATCTTCAGCACGTAGGGCGCCGCCACGGTGTCCTCCCACTCGCCCTGCAAAACGGCGATCTTCTGCTGAATGTCCACGCCGATGGTGTCTAAGTTGACGCCCTCTTCAAACTCCAGCATCACCATGGAGGCGCTGTTCTGGCTGGTAGAGGTCACCGACTTGATGTCGTTCAGCGTAGCCATGGTTTTTTCCATGGGCTTGGTGATCTGCTCCTCCACAGCCTCCGGACTGGCGCCGGGGTCTGCGGTCACGATGACGACGTAGGGGAAGTCCATATTGGGCAGCAGATCGGGGGTCATCTTCAGATAGGCCACCACGCCCAGCACCAGTATGGCGATCACCGCCACGAATATCGTCAGCGGTTTTTTCACGCTGAATTTCGGCATAAAGAAGCTCCTCCTTGTGGGGATACTATTTTGATTTTATAGTCTACCATCTTTTGCCTGTAAACGCAACGCCTTTCGCTATCGTTTACGAAAACGTAACATTCCCCGGTACACTCCGCCGTATCCGCAGCTCCGTTACCGTCTCCTGCAGCTCCAAAATGATGCGGTTGGATACCAGAAACCCCTCCGCCGTCAAGCGCCAGCCGTTGGGAGTACGCATCGCCAGTCCGTGCTGCTCATACTGCGCAAACCTCTCCTCCAGCGGGGCAAAGGGCAGACGAAAGCGGTTCTCAAACCGCCTCTTTTCCATCCCCCGAGCCGTCCGCAGCGACAGCATGATGTACTCCATACACCGCTCCCGTTCCGGAATTTCCTCCCGCTCGGAAAGCCGCAGCTCTCCGCAAAGATATCCCTCCAGATCCTTTTCGTAGGCAAACCGCACGTTCCCGAAATCCGAATGTGCCCCCGGGCCGAACCCCGCATAGGTCTCCATCTGCCAGTATTTCAGGTTGTGCCGGCTCTCATACCCCGGCAGGGCGAAGGTGGAGATCTCGTACTGCTCGTACCCCTGCTCGCGGAGAAACGCCGCCGCCCATAGATACATCTCCGCCTGCTGATCGTCGTCAGCAACCACCAGCGTGTCCTTTTCTCTCCATAGCGGCGTGTTTTCCTCCACTTTCAGCGCATAACAGCTGATATGCTGTGGTTTCAGCTCCACCGCAGTTTTCAGCGTCTCCTGCCACCGCGAAAGGCTCTGCTCCGGCAATCCGTACATCAGATCCACGCTGAGGTTCTCGATCTTCGCCTTTCGCACCGCCTCCACCGCGGTCACCACCTGCGCGTAGTCATGCACCCGCCCGATCCTTTTGAGCATGGCGTCGTCGGTGGACTGCACCCCCAGCGAAATGCGGTTGAAACCCGCCCGGCGCAGATGCTTCAGCGCCTTCGGATCCCCGATGCTGTCCGGATTTGCTTCCAGTGTGATCTCGGCATCGGACGCCACCCGGTAGTATTTCCGCACCGCCTTCAGCAGACGGCACAGCCGTTTTTCCCCCAGATAGCTGGGTGTTCCGCCGCCGAAATACACTGTGTCCACGGTTTCCTGTTCCATCCGGGGCGCCGTCTCCTTCAGATGGCGGATCAGCGCCTCCACATAGCGGTCCATCTTCTCCTCGCTGTTCGGAAGAGAATAAAAGTCGCAGTAAGCGCACTTGCTCCTGCAAAACGGAATATGAAGATAAAGACCTAACGTACTCACCGGTTTCCCTCCTGCAGGCGGTACAGCGATACCGCGTCATAAAAACAGTTCACCAGACAGCTCCGGCAGCCGATGCAATGCTCGGCATCCACCTCGTAAAACCCGTCCCGGCGCAGCCGGATACACCCGGTCACGCAGAGCATGGCGCACCAGCCGCAGCCGGTGCAGTTGACCTGGCTGATCCGTGCAAGCTGGTGCTTTTTCACCCCAAACGGATGCGCATGATCCTCCACGGTATCACCTCCCGCTCTCATTTTTTTCATTATACCTCGCTGCGATCCCTTTGGCAACGCATGTTTTCCCACCCTGCCGCACAAACTACCCGCGAAAGGATGTGTTTTCCATGGACATGACACCAAAAGAATACCAACAATATGTAAAGCAGCGCTCTGCCAAATCTCCGCTTTTAAAAAATCTGATCATCGCCTTTGTCATCGGCGGCGCCATCTGCTGCGTCGGACAACTTCTGCACGATCTCTACTCCTCTCTGGGGCTGGATCTGGAGGATGCCGGCACAGCCACCTCCGTCTCCCTGGTCTTTCTCTCCGCCTTTTTCACCGCGCTTGGGCTCTATCATAAGCTGGCGCGTTTTGCCGGTGCCGGTACGCTGGTACCCATCACCGGCTTCGCCAATGCAGTGGTCTCACCGGCCATCGACTTCCACGCCGAGGGCATTATCACCGGCACCGCCGTCAAAATGTTCACCGTGGCAGGTCCCGTCATCGTATTCGGCACTGCTGCCGCCGCCCTTTACGGCGTGCTGCTGTGGGCATTCGGCTGAAAGGAGAATGCAAATGAAAGAAAAAAAGCGCAAAGCCCCGCCGGTCACCACCGGCTATGATCCCCGCGCCGTAGAGCGTGCGCCGAAGTTTGCCGACGGCCACCTGCCGGAAGACCACGTCCCCCACGCCGAGGACGCCAAGCCTCCCCTGTGTAAGGGGAGGTGTCACGGCGAAGCCGTGACGGAGGGGTTGTCCTCTTCTCCCAAAGCCCCCGACGGTATCTCCGGTGATTGGCAATAACTGCAAAAAGAGACGACCTTAGCGGGTCGTCTCTTTTTGTGTTTTGATGGCATACCATCCCACACAATACCCCGCAGGGCACAACGCCTCCGCCCGCCAAAGGCCCCCCTTGCACAAGTGGGCAGTCAAAAATCTTCGATTTTTGACTGGGGGATTATCCGTAGGGGTCGGCGTCCTCGACGACCCGCAGTCATCGGCGTGGCGATCCGTTTTCCCCACAGGGACAGGGTTCCGCTCCATCGGCATATCCCGATCTGCCGACACCTCATTTTTTCACTTTTCGTTCTTCATTTTTCTCCGCCCCTGTGTTATAATATTTTTTGTCGAAAAAAGGGGGTGGGGGAACTGTTCAAACGCGCATACATAGAGATCATCAACACCTGCAATCTCCGCTGCTCCTTCTGCCCCGGGACCACCCGTCCGCCCCGCACCATGACCCCCGCAGAATTCCGCACTCTCGCGCAAAAGCTCCGCCCTTATACGGCTTACCTCTATTTTCACGTTATGGGCGAGCCGCTGCTCCACCCGGATTTGCCGACACTTTTGCAAATCGCCGCCGAGCTGGGCTTTCGGGTCTGCCTCACCACCAACGGCACCCTTCTGGACAAACACACCGAGACCCTCCGAAACGCCCCGGCGCTTCACAAGGTCAGCGTTTCCCTCCACAGCTTCGAGGGAAACGGCGGCACCGATCTGACCGATTATCTGGAAACCGTCTGGGCGTTCTGCCGAAATGCCCCGTGCATCGTGTCCCTGCGCCTTTGGAACGAGGGCGGCACGAACCGCCGCAACGGGGAGATCGAAGCCTTTTTCTCCCGCAAACTGGGTGTCGCCGTGCAGGATCTGCCCCGGGACCCTGACGGAAACCGAAAATTGGGCGAAAAGCTCTATCTGGAGAGCGCCGCAAAATTTGACTGGCCCGACCCCGATGCCGAGACGCAAAATGTGGAATTCTGCCACGGTCTGCGTCAGCAAATCGCCGTGCTCTGCGACGGCACCGTCGTTCCCTGCTGTCTGGATGCAGGCGGCAATATCCCTTTGGGTAATCTCTTCATGCAAGACCTGTCCGAGATTTTATCCACACCCCGGGTAAAAATTTTTGTGGACGGCTTTTCCCGCCGTCAACCCACCGAGGATCTCTGTAAAAAATGCGGTTACGCCGCCCGGTTTAGCCGCTGACCTTTCGCCATACTCTGTCATTCCGAACCGTAGGGTGGGGTCCCCCGACCCCGCCGCTATTCCAATTCACAAACACCTATCATTTTCCGTTTTCCATTTTCCGTTTTCCGTTTTCCGTTTTCCGTTTTTCATTTTCTACTTTTATGAACGATTTATGCAAAACTCTACAACAGCTCCCCACCCCGCTTCTTGCGTGGTACGCGGAAAACCGGCGTATCCTGCCCTGGCGGGAGGAGGTCAGCCCCTACCGCACCTGGGTGTCGGAGATCATGCTCCAGCAGACTCGGGTCACGGCTGTCCTGCCTTATTTTGCCCGCTTTATGGCGGCATACCCCACTGTTTTTGATTTGGCCGCCGCCGATGACGGTGAGCTGATGCGCCTGTGGCAGGGGCTGGGGTATTACAGCCGCGCCCGCAATTTGAAACGCGCCGCGCAGATGCTTGTGGAAAACTTCGGCGGTACGTTCCCCGCTACATACAAAGAGCTGCTGACCCTGCCCGGTATCGGTGACTACACCGCCGGCGCCATTCTCTCCATCGCCATGGGGCAGACCGTCCCGGCAGTAGACGGCAACGTGCTCCGGGTGGTCAGCAGGGTCGCAGCCTATGACGGCGACATCACCGATCCCAAAACGCGAAAAGAGCTCCGTGCCGCGGTGGCGGAAATTTTGCCGGACGGCCGTGCCGGGGAATTTAACCAGGCGATGATGGACCTGGGCGCCACGGTTTGTCTGCCCAACGGCGCACCCCTGTGCGATAAATGCCCTTTCTCCCTTTTCTGCCGGGCTTTTGTTACAAAAAAGGTGCCTTTTTTCCCCGTAATGTCCCCAAAAAGGGAAAAGAAAACCGAGCAGAAAACGGTGTTTGTCCTACGCCGCGGTGACGAGATCGCCCTGCATCAGCGGGAGAGATCCGGCCTCCTTGCCGGCCTCTGGGAGTTCCCCAATACCCCGGGAAACCTGGACGAAAACCAGGCCTCTGCCTGGCTTTCTGAAAACAATATCATTCCCCACCAATGGGTTAAAAAGATGTTTTATTCGCACGAATTCACCCACATACTATGGCAAATTACCGCTTATATCGTGGAGATCAAGGGAAACGGTCAAAGTGACTGGCTCTGGTGCGACCCCGCTGAAAGGGCGCAAAAGGCCATCCCCTCGGCGTTTCAAAAGCTGGTAAAGGAGACAGAATAATGGCACAGCTTTACTTCAAATACGGGGCCATGGGCTCCAGCAAGACCGCCAACGCCCTCATGGCCCGCTTCAACTACGAAGAACGCGGCCAGAACACGCTTTTAGTCAAGCCGCAGATGGACACGCGGGACGGCGACCACATGGTAAAAAGCCGTATCGGCCTGACCCACGAATGCGTGTATTTCCATGAGATGCGGGCCATGTCCGATGAGGAATTAAAGGGATTCGCCTGCATCATCGTGGACGAGGCGCAGTTCCTCTCCAAAGAGGAGGTCTACTATCTCGTCCATCTGGTGGACGACTGCAGCATCCCCGTGATCTGCTACGGCCTGCGGGCGGATTTCCGGGGCGAGCTGTTTCCCGGCAGTTACCATTTGCTGGTAATGGCGGACAAGCTGGAGGAGGTTAAGACCATCTGCTGGTGCGGCAAAAAAGCCACATTCAACGCACGATTTGACAGCACCGGCCATGTGGTAAAGGAGGGGGCGCAGGTGGTCATCGGCGCCAACGACCGCTACATCGGTCTGTGCCGCAGGCATTGGATGAGCGGCGATCTGGGAGCCGACTTCGATATCTCCAAGCGATGATCTGTAATCTCTGTCCCCGGCGCTGCGGCGTACAGCGCAGCGAGAAAACGGGGTTTTGCGCCATGCCGGAGGGTCTGCGTATTGCCCGGGCAGCACTCCATTTCTGGGAGGAGCCGGTGATCTCCGGCTCAAACGGCAGCGGTACTGTGTTTTTCTCCGGCTGCAATCTCCGCTGCGTCTACTGCCAGAACCACCACATCTCCGCAGACGGGTTTGGCAAAGAGGTTTCCCCTTCACGCCTGCGGGAGATCTTTGAAGAGCTGATCGCCCAGGGAGCACACAATATCAATCTGGTGACGCCCACCCACTTTGTACCCTGGATCCTGCCCGCTTTAGAGCCGAAGCTGCCTGTGCCTGTGGTCTATAACTGCGGCGGGTATGAGAGCATCGATACCCTGCGGCTATTGGAAAACAAGGTGGATATTTGGCTGCCCGACCTGAAATACGCCGACAGCGTTTTGGCTGAAAAGCTGTCCGGTGCAAAGGACTATTTCCCTATTGCCACCGCCGCTATTCAGGAAATGTATCGGCAAGTGGGGGATTACGTTATTGAAAGCGGGCTTTTGATGCGTGGAGTGGTGATACGGCATCTTGTTCTGCCGGGGCATTTGGACAATACGAAAGCCTGTATCGATTGGGTGGCCCGGACGTTTCAGCCGGGGCAGGTGCTGTTCTCGCTGATGGCCCAGTACACACCTCAGCCGGGAGCAGAAGGACCTCTTGGGCGGCACGTTACTTCCGGCGAATACCGCGCGGCGGTGGAGTACATGGAAAACTGCGGCATTGTGGACGGCTTTACCCAGCAGCGCACCAGCGCAAAAGAGGAATACACACCGCCCTTTGACCTGACGGGGGTATGAAAAAAGAGAGCCATGAGGCTCTCTTTTTTTTGATTTAGTTTTCCCGGTCGTAGGCTACCACGACGCGGCGGTTGGGCTCGGTGCCGATGGAGTAGGTTGTGACATTGGGCTCATCCTGCAGGGCGGCATGGATCACATGGCGCTCGTAGGCGTTCATGGCTTCCAGGGTCACGCTGCGGCGGTACTTGATCACCTTGGCGGCCACCTTCTTTGCCAGGCTCTCCAGGCTGGCTTCCCGCTTGGCGCGGTAGTTCTCGGCATCTACATGGATGCGGATACGCTTTTCACCGTGCTCATTGACGGCATAGTTGGTGAGCTGCTGAATGGCATCCAGCGTCTCGCCCCGGCGGCCGATGAGAGCGCCCAGCTTGTCGCCCTCCAAAATCACCTTGTAGCGGCCTTTTTCCGCCTCGTAGACCTTGATCTCCGCCTGGGAGTCCAGGTGCTGCAGAAGGCCGGAGAGGAAGTCCGTGATGCGCTTTGCATTGTTGTCCTCGCACAGGGGCAGGTCGATGGGCGGGATCTCGATTTCGGGTTCGGGTCTCTTCTCTGCTTTGGGCTTCTCTGTCTTGGGCTTCTCCGCCTTGGACTGCGGTTTGGGCTGGGGTTTGGGCTCCGCCTTGGGTTTCTCCGTGACAACGGGTTTGATGGGGGCGATGGGCTCCACCTCGTCAAACCCCGCATCGGCGGGACCGTAACTCACACGGACACGGGCGGGATTGCCGCCCAGACCCAGAAAACCGCTCTTGGCCCGCTCTAAAATCTCCACAGAGACTTCATCCCGGTCCAGGCCCA
>JAZUEB010000060.1:0-24347 GCA_045639965.1 Vescimonas sp.
GGCACATTAACAGTGCCAAAAGCAGACTTAAAATCCGTTTCATTTTCTGTATCCTCCCGCGTATTCTTTACGCAAAAACGGCGACGCCCAATACGCTGAGCACGCCCATGATAATTCCCGCTAAAATCACGCCGCCCATACAGGCCAGTGCGCTTTTTTTCAGTCCCATATCCAGAATGCTGGCCGCCAACGTGCCTGTCCAGGCACCGGTACCCGGCAGAGGAATGCCCACAAAGAGCAGCAGCGCCCAGAAAAGACCCCGGCCTGCTTTCGCTTTCAGCTTCTCGCCGCCCTGACGCCCTTTCTCCAGGCACCAGGAAAAGAACTTCCCGATAACGGGTTTGTCCTGTCCCCACTCCAGAATTTTGCGGGCAAAGAGGTAGATGAACGGCACCGGCAGCATATTGCCCACAATGGCGATGAAATAGGTCAACCCCAGCGGCAGGCCGAACGCCACGCCGTATGGGATCGCACCGCGCAACTCGATGATGGGTACCATGGAGACCAGAAAAACAATCAGGCATCGCTTCAACATCGCATACTCCCACAGAATAATCTGATGATATTATACTCCTCCTGTTTTCATTTGGCAAGGTGTCGACAGGATCCGCACAATTAATTTTTATTTTTTACTGCTGACCTATCGACAAAAACTACATGGTCGGTTATAATGTTAATGTATAGAAGTATATTGGGGGGGAATGGCTTATGGGCCCTACCGACATCATCACATTGCTGGGCGGCATCGCGCTGTTTCTATACGGTATGTCCATCATGGGCGATAACCTGAAGATGGTGGCCGGCAATAAACTGGAGGTCATTTTGTACCGTCTTTCCAGCACACCGCTCAAGGGCGTTCTGCTGGGTACCGGCGTTACCGCCGTGATCCAGTCCTCCTCCGCCACCTCCGTGATGGTGGTGGGCTTCGTCAACTCCGGCATGATGAAGGTACGACAGGCCATCGGTATCATCATGGGTGCTATTCTGGGCACCAGCATCACCGGATGGATCCTCTGTCTCTCCGCCGTCAGCGGCAGCGGATGGATCGAGCTGCTGTCTACCGCGACCATTACCGGACTGTTTGCTGTCGTCGGTATCCTGCTGCGTACGATCAGCAAAAAGAAGTCTGTAAAGAGCTTCGGTACGATCCTGTTGGGTTTCGCCGTTTTGATGTACGGCATGATCTCCATGTCCGGCGCGGTGGCGCCGCTGAAGGAAAGTCCCGCTTTCGTCGGGCTGCTGACGAAATTCTCCAATCCCCTGCTGGGCATTCTGGTGGGTATCGTATTTACCGCCGTCATTCAGAGCGCCAGCGCCGCCGTGGGTATTTTGCAGGCACTTGCCGTTACCGGCGCCATCACCTTTGAGATCGCGCTGCCCGTCATCATGGGTATCGCTATCGGCGCCGCCGTTCCCGTTCTGCTCAGTGCGTTGGGCGCCAACGCCAGCGGAAAGCGCACCTCTTTCGCCTACCTGCTCATCGATATGCTTGGCGTGATCATCTGGTCTGTCATTTTTTACGGTATCAATGCCGTGCGCCCATTCTCCTTTATGGGAATTACCCTGACGACTGTTACCATCGCGCTGATGAACACCCTGTTCCGTCTGGCGACGGTGCTGGTGTTGACACCCTTTATGGGAGTGCTGGAAAAATTGGTGTGCTGGCTGATTCCCGATGATGCCGACACACAAGAGGAACAGGATATGGACCGTTTGGAGGAGCGCTTCTTGCAGCACCCTGCCCTGTCCATTGAGCAGAGCCGTCTGGTCACCAATTCCATGGCACTCAAATCCAGGCAAAACCTGCTGGATGCCATTGCTCTGCGGGACGCATACAGCGACAGTGCATTCCAGGCCGTGGACGATCTGGAGGGTGTTATTGACCGCTATGAGGATAAGCTGGGCACCTATCTGATGAAGATCACCGGCAAATCTCTCTCCACCGGCCAGACCGAGGAGGTCAGCAAATACTTACACACCATCTCCGACTTTGAACGTATTTCCGACCATGCCCTGAACATCGCCGAGGTCATGCAGGAGATCCACGAGAAAAATATCGAGTTTTCCGATGCGGCTCTGCACGAGCTGAACGTGCTGGAGGATGCCGTTAAGGATATCCTCGGTATCTCCGTGGATGCCTTTATCCACAACGATGACTCTCTTGCGGCACGGGTGGAGCCGCTGGAGGAGATCGTGGACGGTCTGTGCGATGAGATGAAGTCTCACCACGTAGATCGCCTGCGGCAGGGAATGTGTACGCTGGAGCAGGGCTTCGTGTTCAACGATCTGCTGACCAACTACGAGCGTGTGGCCGATCACTGCAGCAACATCGCCGTTGCCATTATCGAGGTAGAGAGCGACAGTTTCGACACCCACGAGTACTTGAGCAGTGTCAAGGAGATGAAGGACAGCTCCTTTGCCCGCTACTATGAGGAATACAAGCAGAAATATGCGTTTTAACTTCAAAAGAGGTGTAGGATATGGAATCGAAAGTCTTTGAAATGATTGAAAAAGAGGCACAGCGCCAGAGGGAAAACGTGGAGCTGATCGCCAGCGAAAACTTCGTCAGTGAAAATGTTCTGCGGGCAGTGGGTTCCTGCCTGACCAACAAGTACGCCGAGGGCTATCCTGTGGAGCGCCGCAGCGGCAACCACGGGCGCTATTACGGCGGCTGCGAGTATGTGAACGAGATCGAAGAGTACTGCTGCGAGAAGTGGCGGGAGGTTTTCAAGACCAACTACCACGTAAACGTACAGCCCCACAGCGGTGCCAGTGCCAATCTCGCCGCCTACACGGCGATTTTGCAGCCGGGAGACACCATCCTCGCCATGAACCTCAGCAACGGCGGACATCTGACCCACGGCTCCGCGGTCAACGCCAGCGGCAAGCTCTATAACTGTCGTTTCTACGATGTCACCGACGAGGGGCGCATCGACTACGACGATGTGCGCCGCAAGGCATTGGAGTTGAAGCCCCGGCTGATCCTGGCGGGTGCTTCCGCGTACAGCCGCATCATCGAATTTGAACGCTTTGCCGAAATTGCCAAAGAGGTGGGTGCCTATTTCATGGTGGACATGGCCCACATCGCCGGTCTGATCGCATCCGGAGATCACCCCTCCCCCTTCGGTCTGGCGGACATCATCACCACCACCACCCACAAGACCCTGCGGGGTCCCCGGGGCGGTCTGATCTTCTGCAGACCCGAGCTTGCCAAGAAGGTGGACAGCGCCATCTTCCCCGGAATGCAGGGCGGTCCCCTGATGCACGTCATCGCCGGCAAGGCCGTTGCCGCCGAAGAAGCCTGCACTCCCGAATTCCATGAATATATCCATCAGGTGGTAAAGAACTGCCGTGCCATGGCGGACGCCTTTGTGTCCATGGGCTATAAGCTTGTGACCGGCGGCACGGACAACCATCTGTTCCTGATGGATCTGACCGACACCGGTCTTTCCGGCAAGGAGGTGCAGGACGAACTGGACCTCCACCACATCACCGCCAACAAGAACACGGTACCCGGTGAGACCCGTTCTCCCCAGCAGACCAGTGGCCTGCGGATCGGTACCGCCGCCATGACCACCAAGGGCTACAAGGAGGAGGATTTCATCCGCGTGGCAAAGGAGATCGACGCTGTGATCCGTGATATGATAGCAAAAAAATAAGACCGCAGACGCGGTCTTATTTTTTTTGCTTTTTACGCACCGTAGCTTACGGCGAGACCAAATAGCAAAATGCCGGCCGTCAGCGCCAGGTTCATCAGTTGGAACTTGATGCTCCACTTGAACCATTCGCCGTAGCTCTCGTCTGCCAGTCCCAAGGCCACCAGAAGCGCCGCATTGGTGGGATAGAGCACGTTGCTGAAGCCGTCACCGAAGGCAAACGCCACGATGCACAGCTGCGCGGGAATGCCGAAGATCTGCGCCATGGGAACGATCAGCGGGATCAGCATAAACGCCTTGGCAGAGCCGGAGCCGATGAAGAAGTTCATCACCAGTACGATGGCGTAGATGAACAAGATCACCGCCCACTTGGGCATGGTGGCCGCCAGACCCACCGCGCCGTGGAGCACGGTGTCCAGTACATTGGCGGTTTCCAGCGTATATTTGATGGACGACGCCATCATGATCATCAGGACCGCAGGCAGGAAACCGATCAGACCCTTGACAAACGCCTTACCCAGATCCTTGCCGTGCATACCGGCGACCAACGGGGCGGAAATACCCGCCACCAGGAACATCAGCGCCACGATATAGAGGGTGAAGTCCTGCAGAAAGGTGATGAAGCCGGAGGAGAGGACAGTGATAAGGCCGATGGCAATAATGACAGCAAAGACCTTGAGGCCTTTATCCAGTTTGGCATCCAGTTGGAAGTTGTTGACGATCTCGGCAGAGATGGGTTTTTCTACCTTTTTGGCGTGGGTATGGATAAACAGCCACAGCAGAGCGAAAATCAGCACGAAGCTAAGGGCGCGCAGCCAGATGCCGGAGAACATGGGCAGGCCCGCCAGTCCCTGTGCCACGCCCACAGTAAAAGGATTGCAGACGCCGGAGGCAAAGCCGCATCCTACCGCCAGAAGGCTCATACCAAGACCCGTCAGCTTATCCCAGCCCATGGAGAGCGCCAAGGCCACCACGATAGGCACCAGAGGAATGCACTCCTCAAAGGAGCCGATCAGGGCACCCATCGCCATAAAGAAGAACGTAATGACCGTTAAAAACGTATAGCGCTTGGCGCCGTATTTCCAGGCGATCTTGTCCAGCATATACTGCATCAGGCCGCACTGCGCCAGTCCCTCGAACACGCCACCGATGACCAGCAGAAACGCAATGACCGCCAGGACCAATGCGCTGCCCGGTGCGCCCAGCACCAAAAACGGGGACAGGATCCACTTCCAGAACGGAATACCGCCGTCGATGATACGGAACTCGCTGTCGGCGGTGATGATCATGTTGCCGCTGCCGTCATCTACCCGAACATACTGACCGCCGGGGATCACAAAGGTCAGCACATAGGCCGCCACCATCAGAATAAAAATAACGACAAGGGCGGTAACAAAGGACTTGATGCTGATATTCATTCCCTTTTTCTCTTGTTTTTCCATGATTTACGCCTCCTTAAGAATGTATTTGTAGAAGTCCACTGCCGGCGCCAGGGTCTCCAGATCCACGCACTCGTTCAGGCCGTGGATACTGCCCAGCTGCTCATCGCTGATACGGAACGGCACGAAGCGCAGGCAGCAGTCGCAGACGCGGCTGAAATAGCGGGCGTCCGATGCGCCGGTCATTACATAGGGGCTGGTATGTACGCCGGGGAAATTTGCCGCCACCGCCCGTTCCACCAGCCGGAATCCGGCGCTGTTGAAGTCTGATATGGGGGACTCGAAACCCGGGTCCAAAACTTCCACCTCAACATTGTATTTCTTTGCCAGCTCTGTCACAGCGGCAATACTGGCTTTGCCGCCCTGGTGGTGGGAAAAGCGCATATTGCCCACCACCCACGCCTCCTGGGGCAGCACGTTGGTCCCCTCGCTGCCCTGCGCCATGGTAAACGCCAAGGTGGTTTTCAGCATGGCGCCCGCCGTTTCGCTGATGCGGGGCAGCACGTTGGTGATGAGAACATTGAACGCATCGGGATGGGCCATAATATTCTTCAGCGGGCCATTGACCGTGGGTGCCATGCGGAGGAACATCTCACGGACGGTGGGAGATACCTTGACATCAAAAAGCTCTTTCCGTTCCACGGCTGCCATGAAGCGTCCCAGGCGAACCAGGGGAGAATTCTTCGGCGGGGTGGAGGCATGACCGCCGCTGCTGCGGGCAATGAATTTCAGATCCGCGCAGCCCTTTTCGCCTACGCCCACCATGGCAAAGACGCCGGTAGAGCCGCCGATGGGGTCAAAGACGATCATGCCTCCCTCGTCCAATACGAAGTCAAAACGGATCCCGCGCTGCTGCAGAATCTGGGAGATGTGATCCGCCCCGCTGCCATCGATCTCCTCGGTGCAGGCGGATTCGAAGTACACGTCCTGTCGGGGAACGAATCCCTCTGCCGCCAGCTCATCGGCGGCTTGCAGCATACCGAAAAGGCCGCCCTTGGTGTCCAGCGTACCGCGGCCCCACACCTTGCCCTCGGCGATTTCGCCGGAAAACGGGGGATATTTCCACGCGCCGCCCGCTTCCACCACGTCGTGATGATTCATCAGCAGGATCGGCGCTTTGCTGCTGTCCTTTCCCGGCCAGCGTAGGATCAGACTGCCATCAAACTCCTCCCATTCACAGGCGGCGGCGATATGGGGAAACTCCTGTTTCAATACCTCATGGAAGCGGCGGAACTTTCCAAGATCGGTCTGCCCGTTCTGGGAAATGGTCTCGATTTGGATCAGTCGGCTCAAGCGCGCGGCATAGTCCATGGTTCGCTTTTCCTCCACACGAATCACATCCTTTCTCTCTTTGATAAAATTTTATCATACTTTTCAACAGAACGCAAGTATGGGAAAAGCGTCGGTAGAAAACCTACCGACGCTCTTGCTTTATTCTGTGGTGTGTTTTTCTTTGCCGAAGTGCAGTTCCTTCATGCCCTCCACCTCATCGCAGATGGGTTTCAGGGCGCAGGAACCACAGTCGGTAGGCATACCCTCTAAGATCTTGCTCAGGCTCATGGTAATGTCGTAGACCTGACCCGCGGTTTTTTGCAGCGCGGCATAATCCGCGTCCGGTGCGGTGACGAAGATCATCTTCACCGCCAGGATGTTGGAATTCTGCTTATAGCGGGAGAGGAACGTATTGCCGATCCGCTCAAAGGAGATGCCCTTTTGCACCGCCTCCCGGCTGATGCGCACCTGCTCCCGATGATTTTCGCTGCTGGTGCGGATCATGTAGCCCTTGGGGAATACATGGTACTTGACAAAGTCCATGTCCTGAATGGCCCGGAACGCCTGCTCGGTATCGTCATCGTCGCTCTCGATATCCCCCACCCTTAAAAGTGCAATACGGGCATAGGGCGTATCCGCTTTCAGCTCGTTCAGATCGGGACCATAAACCAAAATTTCGTCCTTTTCCACCAGTTTGGGGGAATTAGTGACACAGGTAAAGTTGACGGCGAGCCTGTCGCTGCCGCCTAACTCATAAGCTGTATCCCGCCCCATGACCAGCTCAAAGCTGTCACTTTCAGGCCAGGCACGGCTGCGGTCATAGCCATACTGCCGCGGTGTGGAGGCGCCCAACTGTCCCTGCACGCCGCGGATGATCGGATTATACAGCTCCATCAGAACTTGATGTTCACTTTCTTGCGGTCAAAGATGCGGTTGACCTGGGTATAGGCCCAGCCCAGCAGCTTCTGGTCCAGGTTCCAGAAATACACCACGAACAGCACGCCGATCGCGGCGGCAAGGATGGAGAGAATTTTGAAAAACACCTTACAACATTTGCACATAATGAACTCCTTTCCGAAACGGGAGAACGAAACTTAAGCCTTTGCCAGTCCCTTCTGGCGGGCATACTCGGCAGCGCCCAGAGCGCCCATCAGCTGGGGATCGGTCTTGAGGTTGATGACCTTCAGCTTCAGCACGTGCTCGATGGCCTGCTTCAAGCCGGCGTTCTTGGCACAGCCGCCGGTCAGGGTGATAGAGTCGGTGGCGCCGGCCTTCTTGCTCATGACGAAGCAGCGCTTGGCAACTGCCATCTGGATGCCGGCGGCAATCTCGTCCATAGGCTTGCCCTCACCTACCAGCGTGATGACCTCGCTTTCTGCGAACACGGTGCACTGAGCGGTAATGGGGATGACGTTCTTTGCCGTCAGGCTCAGGTTGGAGAACCCGGGCAGGCTCATCTCAAAGGATCGAGCCATGGCCTCATAGAAACGGCCGGTACCGGCAGCGCACTTGTCGTTCATGGCAAAGTTCTTCACGGTGCCGTCGGTATCCACGCTGATACCCTTGACGTCCTGGCCGCCGATATCAATGATGGCCTTGACGCTGGGATCGGTGACGTGGACGCCCATGGCGTGGCAGGAGATCTCGGAGATGTTCTCATCCGCAAAGGGGACCTTGTTGCGGCCGTAGCCGGTACCGATCAGGTAGCAAAGATCCTTGGAGGATTTCAGACCGACCTTGCTCAGCACCTCCTCCATGGCCAGCTTAGCGCTTATCTCGGAGTTGATCTTGCTCTTGATGGTGGTGTCGGCACAGATCTTGCCGGCCTCGTCCAGAATAACTGCCTTGGTGTAGGTGGAGCCTACGTCACAACCGCCAAAATATTTCATAACTTTTTCTCCTTTAATTTTATATCAGTTGATTGCCTTACATACAGAGTTCATCATCGAAATCGCACAGCGTGGGATCCACCGGCTCGGCGTGCATCACGGTACGCATATACTCGTTGACCTTGTCGCGCATAGTCTTGCGGGAAACCGTACGGGGATCCATCAGATCGTGCTCGATCCAGATCATGTGGTAGCCCTTGTCACGGGACTGCTCATCCAGAATGCCCTGCAGCGTTGCCATGTTCTTGCACGCCACGTTCTGGTACATGATGATGAGGTCCACGTTCCACGCCTCACACTGGCGCCACAGCTCGTCCACCACGTTGTGGTAGCCGCCGTTGGTGTGACGGCGCATGACCATGCGCTCGTACAGACGCGCCAGATCCATGAGGGCCTGTTCCTTATCCTCGGTCTCCATGGGCTTGGTGAAGTTCAAAGACTCCATCTCCACCAGAATATCCACACCCCAGCAGTTGGCCAGCCAGTTGGAGAAGTTGGCGTAATAGTGGGCGGGGCAGCTCCATACGATGCCCCGGTACTTCATCTTGCCGTGCCAGGCCTCTTCGCGGTTTTCATAGGCCTGGAACATCAGCTTGTTGACCTTCTGGCAGGTCTTGATCACGCGGGGATCGGCGCCGCCGTCCATCTCATAGTTCCACTTGCGGAACAGCTCGTAGCAGGGGCCGATGATCTGGGGATAGGCGGTCTTGTTGACCTCCCACTTTTCCAGCTCGTACTTGGTTTCGGTGTTAAAACGCTTCATAGCGGCGAAGTAGGCGTCCCAGCTCCACTTGGCACCGGTCTGCTTTTCGATGAACCTGATGCAAGCCTTGACATCCTCGGCGGCGTCAGCCACGGTCTCCTCGTACTCGTAACGGACAGGGAAGCACAGGTGGAACACCGGCAGGTCAGGGAAGCGGCGGGACATATAGCTGGAGGCCATAGTAGACCCATCACAGGGCATGGAGGAGGAGATGAAGCAGCTACCCATATGGGGCAGAGCGTCCAGCACCAGCGCGCCGCACTCAGAGGACGGCACGGGGCAGGTATCGGCAGGCAGGCCGAAAGACTCCACCGCGTCGATATAGGGGACGCAGGTGAGCTGGTCGATCTCGGACACCAGGAACACGGGCATGAGCTGATAGGGGATGCCGATGAGGTCGGGGAAACCGGCCATGATCTGCGCCATGGTCATCTCGTCCACCAGCACGATCTTCTTGTTCAGCTCCTCGCTGTTGCCGTTCTTGCGGTCTGCCTTGGCCATCAGCACCAGGTTCTCCGCCACATAGCGGAAGATGTCATAAATCATCAGGTGGCTCATCTGGAGCGCCTTGCCGCGCTGTCCCAGGGTGTTCTTATCCATGAAGCCCACGCAGCACATATAGGAGATCATCCAGCGGTACCAGAAGGTGGTGTTCAGCGCGGGGACCAGATCCTTGGAGAAAGTACCCAGCAACAGGCCCCACATCTTGGCCCATTCCACGAAGTCGATGGCGGTGCTTTCAAGACCCTTCCACTCGCGGCGGACGGTGGCCATACCGCCCTTGCGGTACAGGTAGCCCAGGTGTTTTTCGCCTTCCAGCAGCAGCTCCTTGCGCTCGTCCCAGTTCATGTCCCGGACGGTGCGGAACTCCCGGGCGATGCGCTTGCCGTCGTCCTTGATCTCATTCCAACGGTTTTTGCCGTACTCTTTCCAGTTGACCTCTTTGATCATGTCGACGATAATGCCGCCGACCTCCTTGAGGTTTTCTCCCTGCTTCTTCCAGTCCATGTTGTTCCTGGTGCGGAACAGCTTGGGGTTGGGATACTTGACTTTACCCATCACTTGGCACCTCCCATCTTCTGGATGCGTTTGATCTCCAGCGACTCCACAAACGCCTGGAAGCGGGTACGGAGCTGACCGGAGGAGCGGTTGTTATACAGACGGTCGATAGAGAGAATCGGCCAGCCCATCTCCGAAGACATGATATGACTCACCAGCGCACGCTCAAAACCCCAGTAGTCGCAGTACTTCATCTGCTCGTAGATGATGCCGTCGGCCTTGAACTCCCTTGCCAGACGGTCTGCTGTCTGGCGGCGCTGCGCCACCTTTTCATCGCTGATATAACGGGCACACTCAGAGACCTCCATATAATGGCGGCAGATCTGATCCAGCGCAGGCTCGTCATCGTTGAGTTCCAGGACTTCACGCCCGGGGAAAGAGCCGAAGCAATAGCGGTCAGACACCACCATGGCGCCGCAGTCCTCGATCATCTTGGTCAGGCTGGGATCGTCGATCTCGCTGCCCACAATGGACACACGGGCGCGGTACCAGGGCTTGGGATCGGGCTTGCGCTTTTTCAGCTCCGCCAGGGTATCCCGCAGGTAGGGCAGGATCAGCTTCTTGGGGCAGGTATAGGTCACCAGAGTGATAACGTGGAACTCGTAGCCGGTGATGACGGGATTGTCCGCCTTGCGCATCTCGCTGATCTCGGAGATGATTTTACAGACCTCGTTGTGCTCCGCCACCGCCTGACGAATGGCGGCATCGGACACGTCCACGCCGTAGCTTTCCTTCATCACGTCCAGCAGACGGATCTGCATCTGCTTGACGTACTGGCGTACCGTATAGTCCTCGATCTTATAGGGCATATCGGTGTGGGTGACGAAGAAGTTGGGCTTTTCGTTCATTTTGAGCAGCTCGAAGTGCTCATAGAAGCGGTTCATCATGGAGCAGGCATCCACGCCGGCCAGTCCGTCCAGGAAGTTGAAGCCGCCCTCGATGCCGCGCTCTACCAGGGCGCGGGCATACTCGCAGGTGTAGTTGGACATATAGTAGGTGGCGATGTCGATGGAACCCGTTCTCGGCGCCCGCAGACGCACGGAGAAGCAGTTCCCCAGGTTGAGCAATACCTCCGGGATATGGAAGCAGGTATAGCCGATGGCCAGACCGCCATCCTGCTTTGCCTTTTCCACCAACTCATTGTCGGCGTTGTCCAGCAGGTTTTCAAAGTAGATCAAATGCTTCAGATCTCTCAAGTATTACACCTCTCTCCTTCTGTATTTATAAAACTTTCAGTTTTGCTAACGCCTCTTTTGCCCCGCGCATGATGGGGCTGCTATCCGGCAGGTCAAACACGCTCCTGCCCTGAATATCCGCGGCAGCGTGGGCATTGTCCGCGCCGATGATACTCAAAATTTCCGTGTCCTTTACATGAATGTAGGGAATCAGCTCGGGATCTGTGACCCGATTGACGATGGCGCCGCAGCGGTCATACATCACCAGCTCATCCGCCACCTTTTTGATGGTGTCGATGACCTGGGTGCCCTTGCGGCTGGGATCGGTAATGAGCACCAGATGGGTGACCTTTTCCATGACCCGACGGTTGATCTGCTCGATGCCCGCCTCGCCGTCGATGACCACGTAGTCAAAGTCGTGGCTCAAAAGATTGATGACCTCTTTTAAGTAGGCGTTGACTTTGCAGTAGCAGCCGGCACTCTCGGGTCTGCCGATGGCGAGAAAGGAGAATTTCTGCTTTTCCACCATGGTGTCAAAAATGCGGTAGCGAGCCTCGCCCAACAGCTCGATGGCTTCCTTATGCGCACCGTTTTCCACGGACTGCACGATACTCTTGCGGATATCGTCCAGCGTCTCCCTGACCTCCACGCCCAAGGCGGTGGAAAGTCCCACGGCAGGGTCAGCATCGATGGCCAGGATACGGGCATCAGGATGGGCCTGCGTCAGCAGCCGCACAAAGGCAGAGGAGATACTGGTCTTTCCCACACCGCCTTTTCCCGCTACGGCGATGATCTTTGTGTTGCGTTCCATACGGTTTCCTCATACTGATATTTATTTAACATAATAGTATCATGGAAAGAAATATTATGCAACAAAAATCTACCGTTTTTCGTCCTGTTTTTGTGAATTTTGCAAAAATGCTCCGCTGCATTTTTCACGCAGCGGAGCATGGATTTATGGCTTATCGGCGCACGCCGGTAACCTGATACATATAGCCGTTGGAAATGGTAAGACGCACATCAAACCAGGGAGCAAAGAGCGCCGCCATCTCCTCCGGTTCCGGCAGATCCAGCGAGACCTGAAACGCCGCACCGGCGTGGTGATGCCGCAGGGCCTCGGCACTCATGCCGTGGGCCACGGTAAGAGTGCCACCGGGGCGGATCCACTTGGCAAGGGCCTCAATCATATGGGCAGGATCGGGAAAATGGGGAAAGGCGTTGTAGATCACGGCGCAGTCGAACTGCCTGCCGAAGTCATAGGTCTCCGCATCGCCGCAGATCACGTCGATGGGCTTGCCCTGTACTTTCTCCCCGGCGATCTCCGCCATGTTGGGCGCGATGTCGATAGCGGTAACGCTCTTGACGCCGCGGCTCAGGTAAAACGGAAACATGACGCCGGTGCCGCAGGCCACGTCCAGTACCTCCATATCACGCCGCAGACGTGCGCCGTCCAGTATCTTATCCACCACAGGCGCGGAGCAGATCATATCGGCATCCCAAGTGGCTGCTGCCCGGTCAAAAAAACGGATCACGTCTTGCTTGTCCATAAACGGGCGTTCCTTTCCTTATTTCCACAAACTGCACAGCAGATCGGTATAGGCGCTGGGGTTGTCCAGGGGCAGGCCGGCGATGAGACACGCCTGATTGTAGAAGATCTCGGCGTACTTCTTCGCCTTTTCCGGATCGGTAATGCGGGCGATCTCAAAGGCGGTAAAAGCGGGGTGATCCACATTCAGCTCCAGAATACGCTTGGCCTTCATGTTCATATCCGGCTGTACCGCGGCAAAATACTTCTCCATCTCAAAGGTGATCCCCTCGCCGCTGGTAAGGCAGACGGGATGGGTCTTGAGCTTGGCGGAGGCCTTGATCTCCGTCACTCTGTCGCCCAGGGTCTCTTTGAGAAAGGCGAAGGAGTCCCGGTGGTTGTCGGTCTCGTCGGGTTTCTTCTCGTCGTCCAGTTCCAGATCGCCATCAATGGCGTTGCGGAACTGCTTTTCCTTGTACTGGCGGAACATATCGGGAATGAACTCATCGGTTTTGTCGGTAAAATACAGAATCTCGAAGTTGTGCTCCTTCAGCAGCTCCGTCTGGGGCATATGGTCGATGGCTTCCACGTTCTCACCGGCGGCGAAGTAGATATACTTCTGCTCTTCCGGCATACGGCTGACATACTCATCCAGGGTCACCAGCTTCTTCTCCGTGGAGGAGTAGAACAGCAGCAGATCCTGGAGCTTTTCCTTGTCGGCGCCGTAGTTGTCCAGGGCGCACATCTTCATCTGGCGGCCAAAGCTCCGGTAGAACTTCACGTACTCCTCCCGTTCCTCGGTCAGCATACGCTGGAGCTCGGCCTTGATCTTCTTCTCCAGATTGGTGCGGATCACCTTGAGCTGACGGTCGTGCTGCAGCAGCTCACGGCTGATATTCAGACTCAGGTCGGGAGAGTCCACCACGCCCCGGACAAAGTTGAAATACTCCGGCAGCAGATCAGCGCACTTGTCCATGATCATCACGCCGGCGCTGTAAAGCTGCAGACCCGGCTGGAAATCCTCGGTATAATACTGGGTCAGCATCTTGGAGGGGATAAACAGCAGGGCTTTGTAGGTCACGGCGCCCTCGGCGCTGACGGTCAGCACGGACTGGGGCGGCTCATATTCGGAAAAGCGCTCCTGATAGAACTTGTCGTACTCCTCTTTTGTGACCTCAGACTTCTTCCGCTGCCACAGGGGTACCATGGAGTTCAGGGTCTCATAGACGAATTCCTCTTCATACTCCGGATTTTCCTCGGTGCTGCCCTCTTTCATCTTAGGCTGGGGCATCAGCATACGGACGGGGAAACGAATATAGTCACTGTACTTCTTGACCAGCTTGTAAAGGGGATATTCCCGCAGATACTGGCTGTACTCGTCCTTCTCTTCCCCATCTTCCTTGATGTGCATGATGATGTCGGTACCCACGGTTTCCTTTTCACAGGGCTCGATGGTATAGCCGTCCACACCGTCGCTCTCCCAGCGGTACGCCCGGTCGCAGCCGTACTTCTTTGTCACCACGGTGATGTGATCCGCCACCATGAACGCAGAGTAAAAACCTACGCCGAACTGGCCGATAATGTCGGTGTCGGTGGTCTCCTTCTCCTCGATCTCCTGGCGGAACTTCAGGCTGCCGGAGTTGGCGATGATGCCCAGATTGTTCTCCAGATCGTCTGCATCCATGCCGATGCCGTTATCGCTGACGGTAAGCTTGCGGTTTTCCTTATCCAGGGTCAGAATAATTTGGAAATCGTCACGCGTCAGCCCCACCTTGTCATCGGTCAGGCTCAGGTAACAGAGCTTGTCGATAGCATCGGAAGCGTTGGAGATGATCTCCCGCAGGAAGATCTCCTTGTGGGTGTAGATAGAGTTGATCATCAGGTCCAAAAGGCGCTTGGACTCCGCTTTAAATTCTTTCTTTTCCATGTTTTACTCTCCTTGGGAATTACTGTATGAGCGGGGAGATGCTTCCACATCTCCCCGCTGAAAATATTGCTTGGATCTCTCTTATTTCTTTCTGCCGAAAAACCAGATCGCGCCGGACAGCACAGCCACACCGGCAGCGGCAAGCATTACGATCTTGCAGACAGGCGCTGCCTTGCTCAACAGCTTATTACCGGTCGTAACGGTAACGTTCTTCAAAAATTTCCCCGCTGCTTTGACGCCGGACTTCAGAAGATCGCCGACAAAGCGCAGAGCGTCTTCTCCATAGGGCTTTACAAAATTCCATACTTTCTGCATCTGCATTTCTCCTTATTTCCCGTAGTCGTAGTGGGGCTTTTCCATATCATAAGACTTCTTCAGCGGATCCCGGCGCTCCATCTTGTCATAGTGCTTGACCAGCATGGGTTCGGCAAAGTGGAAGATTGCCTTGCCGTCCAGATCGAAGAAGAAAACGGCAAACAGTGCTGCATACACGCCGCCGGCAAGCAGCACCAGCTTGAACAAAATCTTGAACAGTTTCTTCATGGCTTCTCCCTCCTCTTACCAGCTCTCGCCGTCGTCGAACTCCAGCAGACTGGGATCCAACGGCTCCTCGTGCATGACGGTGCTCATATAGTCGTTGATAATGGTACGGATCTCCTGACGGCTGACGTTGCGCTTATCCGGCAGGGCGTGGGGCATCCAGATGGCGTGGATGTTCCGGGCACGGAACTCGTCTTCAAACAGGCCGTGAACGCCCTGCATTCCCTTGCACAGCAGCTGGTCGTACATCATGACCATGTCGCAGTGGAACTTCTCCATGTACTCCCACAGCTCAAAGATGTGGTGCATACCACCCACCGCCATACGGCGCATAGGCGCCCATTCATGATATTTGGCCATATCCAGCACCGTGTTGTCCAGATCATCGGTGCGGATGGTCATGTTGAACATCAGCGAGTCCATGTTGATGACGGTATTCAGGCCCCAGCAGTTATACGCCCAGGTACACCAGCTGGAGTAGTAAAGCGGTGCGCAGGACCAGGCAATGACACGGTGGCGGGTCATGGGCATGGTGTTAATCTTCTCCTCCACGCACTTCTCCATGATCTTGCGGACGCGCTTATCGGTTTCGTGCCAGATGGGGTTCTCGCCGTACTGGCTCTGGTAGATGCGGTACAGCGCCTGGGCCACACCGTTGATGGGGTAGTTGCTTGTGTTGGCGGCCACATCCCACTTCTCCCACTCGAAGCGCTGCAGCTCATTCTGTGCCTCCAGACGCTGACGCAGCAGATCAAAGTCAGGCTTGACGCCGGTCTGCTCCTCCACGAACTTCCACAGCTCGCGGATCTCATTGGCGCAGTGCTCCTGCACCAGCGGATCATCAAACTGCATGGGCTGGGGCATGGCGAACAGGGGCTTATCCCACAGCCAGTCCTGCAGGATGGTGCTGGCCACGGAGCCGTCGCAAGCCTCGTTGGTGGTCACATAGAACGGGGAGTAATCGGGCATATCGTCCAGCACGAACAGTCCCGCCTCCGCCTGACACATAGGACAGGGGTCACCGGGCAAACCGATGGACTGCACCGCGTCGATATAGTTCAGTACGGTGTGGTTGTTCACATGGCAGGTGACGAAATAGGGGATCATCTCCATGGGGACGTGCTCGAATTTATCGCTCCAGGGATAGAACACACCGCCCCACAGGGTCTCCTTGTGGGCAAAGGTGTGGTTCCAGGCATCGTTGTGTTCACCGTTTCGAAGATTGCCGTCTGCCTTGAGCATATTCATGATCTGCTGCACGGACACGCCCACCATGGCGTTATAGTGCCAGCCGCTGGCACGCAGGGTCTCGCCCCGCATACCCTCCAGGCCGCGGTCAAACCAGTGCATGACAGGCAGATACGCCTGACCGATCCAGCGGTAGCGCCACAGGCCCTTGATAAACAGGGGCAGTCCGGCAGGGCCGCCGGCCTTTAAGATCTCCTTCACCAGTCCGCCGTAGTTATACAGCCAGATCATGTTGAAGTAGTACATGGTATCTTTAAAGCCGCGCCACTCGCGGTGCTTATACAGGCCGGTCTTGTCACAGTACAGATCGCCCAGACGGCGCTCGCCGTGGGGTTTGCCGTACCAGAAGTCCTTTGCCAGCTTCTTATAGTCGGTATTCCTGATCTTGTTCCAATCTAACTTCTTCATTTACTTGCCCTCCTGGATCTTCTTGATCTCCACGCTCTCGATAAACGCCTGGAAGCGGGTACGGAGCTGACCGGAAGCGGAGTTGATGTACTCTTTTTCAATGGAGCAGGTGGGAATATGGAAATCACGGGGCAGGACAATGGCGTCGATGGTGCGCTCATAGCTCCAGTACTCGCAGAACTTGTTGGAGATCACGATAATGCCGTCGGCCTTATACTCCTTTACCAAATCCGCCAGATACTGCTTGCGCGCCCGCATGGCGTCCTGGGGCATGAAGCGGGCGCATTGGCAGGTGGTCAGATAGTGGCGGGCGATGGCATCCAGCGGGGACTGCCCCTCCCTTACCACGATCTCCTCCCGGCCAGGCAGGCTGCCGTAGCAGTAGCGGTCCGCCACCACTCGGGCGCCGCAGCTCTCGATAAGCGCCGTGAAGTCGGGGTCGTCGTTTTCGGCACCTGCCACCACCAGTTTGCAGCGGTAGCCGGGCTTGGCGTCCGGCTCGCGGGTCTTCATCTCCTCTGCAGTTTCCCGCAGATAGGGCAAAATCAGATACTTGGGGCAGCACTGGCTCACCAACTGGATCACGTGGAACTCATAGCCCGTGATGGTAGGGTTGTCCAGCTTGCGGTACGAACCGATCTCGGTAATGAGCCGGCAGATCTCGTTGTGCTCCTCAATGGCCTTCAGCAGCGCCGCGTCGGAGGTGTCGATGCCGAAATTTTCGCTGAGCTTGTCCAGTACGTGCACCTGTAATTGCTTGCGGTAGTGCTCGAAGCTGTTCTCTGTTTTCTTGAACGGCACGTCGATGAATTCGCAGAAGAAATCGGCGTTCTGAATGATGTCCATATCCGCCACGGAGTCGATCTTCTTCTGCTGCAGGTGCTCCTGGAATCGGCAGGTCACCGTGCAGGTCTCGGTCGCCATCTGGGCATCCAGGAAGTTGAAGCCGCCCTCCAAGGAGCGCTCCATCAGGCTGCGGCCGTAATGGCAGGTGCGGGACGACATATAATAGGTCGCCATATCGGGGCTGGTGCAGCGGGGAGCACGCAGTCGGACGCTGAAGCAGCCCGGCAGATCCAGCAGGACCTCCGGCATAAAGTAACAGGTGTAGCCCAGGGCGCGCTTTCCCTCGTTTTTTGCCTGCTTGACCATGTCGTTGTTGGCCTCTTGCAGGAGATTTTCAAAGAAAATCAGGTGCTTTAAGTCTCTCATGGCGCTTTCCTCCTAACAAAACCATATCTCAAATGGCACAGCTATCCATAAAAATTATACAGAATTGTGTGAAGATTGTCAATCAATTTGTCTATTTTTACAAAAAATGTACGGAAGTGATTTGACTTGCCGCTGCCGTTATGTTACAATGCCACCAGCAGAAAAATGAGGAGGCGAGCGTATGCATATGCACCCCCATATTCATGAGCACGAAACGCAGTACACCCCCGAAGAGGGTCTGGCTCTGCTGCGCTATATGGCAGATCACAACCAGCACCACACCGAGGAGCTCCATGAATTGGCGCACCACATCGGCGGTGAGGCCGAAGCTTTGATCCATGAGGCCTGTGTGGACTTTCAGGTGGCAAATGAGAAGCTGGAGCAGGCGCTCAAGCTGTTGGAGGAGAAGTGACCATGTGCTTGTCTACCGTCTACAATGAGCAGCGGGAGGTTTTGGCGAAAAACATCGCCGCCGTAGCTTCCGAGAATGGACAGCTGGTGTTTTCCGACATCCTGGGACGTACCGTCGCCGTGATGGGCACCATTGAAAAGATCGACCTGATGGAAAACGAGATCCTCGTCCGTCAGGCATAAGGAGAATCGCATGAAAGTAGTTGTCATTGACGGGCAGAGCGGGCGCATCGGTGCCCTCTTTATCGAGCAGGCAAAGGCTCTGGGCGTTTCCTGTGAGCTCACCGCCATCGGCACCAATGCCATTGCCACCGCCGCCATGCTGAAAGCAGGCGCATCGGTAGGCGCGACAGGGGAAAACCCCGTGGTCGTTGCCTGCCGCGATGCGGACATCATCGTGGGGCCCATCGGCATTCTGGCAGCAGACGCCATGCTGGGGGAGATCACACCCAACATGGCGCTGGCAGTAGGACAGAGTGCCGCCAAGAAGCTGCTGCTCCCCGTCAACCTGTGCAAAAATCTGGTGGCCGGGACCCAGAATCTGTCCCTCAGCAAGCTCATCGAGGATGCCGCCAGAATGCTGGCGGCACAGGTTTCGTAATCTGTCGGCCAAGCCGATATCCATACACTTCCCCTGCACTCATAGCACCGCGTCAACGCGGTTTTTCCCGTTCAAAACGGCAATACACTTGAAAGGGAAAACACTATGAAGAAACAAGTCAAACATCTGGTCTACGGGGCGGTATGCCTTGCGCTGTGCATGGTCCTGCCGTTTCTGACCGGGCAGATCCGTTCTGTTGGGAACGCTCTGTGTCCCATGCACGTCCCCGTGCTGCTGGCGGGATATCTGTGCGGGCCGTGGTGGGCGCTGGCGATAGGTGCCATCGCGCCGCTGCTGCGCTTCGTCCTGTTCGGTATGCCGGTCCTCTTCCCCATGGGGATCTCCATGGGCTTTGAGCTGGCGACCTACGGACTGGTGTGCGGCCTCTTGTACCGTGCTTTGCCGAAGAAAACAGGCAACATCTATGTATCGCTGATCTGCGCCATGGTCTGCGGGCGTATCGTGTGGGGCGCTGTGCGGGCGCTGCTGTCCGGTGTGATGCAGTCCCCGTTCACCTGGGCAGCGTTCTGGGCAGGTGCTTTCACCACCGCTGTTCCCGGCATCATCGTGCATATCGTACTGATCCCACTGATCGTTATGGCGCTGCGTCGGGCAAAACTGATCGAATAAAAGAGAGCCGCAAGGCTCTCTTATTCAAATTCAAACGGTGCCCCCATGCGCTTTAAAGGCGGTGGATCGCCGTTTTTATTACAATAGTCCACAGAACACTTTTTGATGCAGGAGGTCGCTATGAAACATCTCAATCGCTGGGTCTACGCCATCGTCGGTGTTGTGGTCCTGCTGTTTGCCGGACTGGTCTATGCCTGGAGCGTTCTTTCCACACCCATTGCCGCAGAATTTCCGGCGTGGACAAAGGCGCAGCTTTCCCTGACTTTTACCCTGGTGATGATCTTTTTCTGCATCGGCTCGCTGCTGTGCGGACTGTTGGTGGGTAAGCTGCCCGCCAAGGCCACCGTATGGGGCAGCGCCATGCTGTTTCTCGTCGGCTTTCTGCTGGCAAGCCGTGCCCAGAGCCTTTTCATGCTCTATATCAGCTTCGGTCTGATGTGCGGTCTCGGCTCCGGCTTGAGTTATAACGCCGTCATGAGCACCATGGTACGCCGATTTCCGGACAAGCCGGGTCTTATCTCCGGTATCTTGCTGATGGGCTTCGGCGGCGGCAGTTTCCTCATCGGCAAGCTCTATCAGGCCTGGACACCCACCGAGATCGGTGGGTGGCGGCAGAGTTTCGTGGTGATGGGCATCGTCATCGCGGCGGTGCTTGTGGTCTGTTCCTTCTTCTTCGTGGCACCGGAGGAGACAGCAAGAGCGGCCAACAGCTCTCATATGCCCGCGGCGGTGGAATCTTCCCCCGGCAAGACGTTGAAAACTCCCGCCTTCTGGGTCTATTATGTGTGGGCAATCGTCACCAGTGCGGCAGGTCTGGCGCTGATTTCCCAGGCAAGCGGCGTGACGCTGGAAGCAAATCCCGCCGTTGCCGCAGGCAGCGTTGCTACCATTGTGGGCCTGATCTCCATTTTCAACGCTGTAGGGCGGGTGCTCTTCGGCGGGATCTATGACCGCTTTGGCCGCAAGCTCTCCATGCAGGGGGTCAACGGACTCTTTGTCCTGACCGCGCTGATTTTAATGGTAGCGCTGTCCCAAAAAAGCGTCCTGCTGGTCATTATCGGCTTCATCGTGGGTGGTCTGGCCTACTCCGGCGTCACCCCCACCAACTCCGCCTTTGTTCGCGCCTATTTCGGGCCCAAATATTACCCCATTAACCTGCCGCTGGTCAACTCCAATCTGATTATCGCCAGCTTCGGCAGCACCGTATCCGGTGCACTCTTTGACCGGAGCGGTTCCTACAACGCCACTTTCTTTCTCATTATCGCTCTTGCCGTTGTGGGCATTGTCTGCTCCCTGGTGATTTCCGCGTTGGATCGTCGAACGGAAAAGCTCTGATATCACGGAAGTCTGCGATTAATTTGAGATGGCCAAGGCCGAACTCAAACAGAAGTGCAAACAGTACGATTGCAGCTCCACCGTGATAAGATCGGGCGTTATGGGTTCGCGACCTATGATGTCCGCAAGCTGCACATTATATCTGGATATCCGGAAAGAGGACAAGTCCGGGAAAGAAGATGACCTGTGGGCATGACAGAGCTATTGACCGTTGCCGCGGTAGCGGAGATTCTCAAGGTCAGCCGCCAGCAGGTGCCTAAGCTGATCCGGCAGGGACTCCTTCCTGCCTTAATGGTAGGTCGGGAGTACCGGATATCCAAGGTGTATTTGGAAGGGTTTATTAAGGAAGCACCGACATAAAAAGAACGGCAGGCATATTCAAACGGATATGCCTGCCATTTCTTATGTGATGATTCTATTCGTTTGTTTGCTTATTCTTCGTCACGTTTCTTCTTCCCGAGCCAGCCCATGCCGAGCATCGAGCTGACGCTCAGCGCCGCATACAGGGCAAGTCCTGCATCGCCGGTGGCGGCAGACGCTACGTTCGTGTTGCCGGTGACGGTGATAACGCCGGTTGCTACCTTGAGCCCATCATAGAGCTTCACGGTGTGCTTGCCGTTGGCGAGCGTCTTCATAAACTCATCGGTGAGGTACACGGTGCCGCCGTTAACGGTGTAGTACCTGCTGTCCACTGCCTTGCCGTCAATGGTGACCTTCGTGACGTTATTCAGGTCGGAGGTCACGGTGTGGCCGGAGGTGTAGGAGCCGCCGCTGTGGGAGGCGTTGCTGTACGCCACGGCGTAGTCGGAGAACTTCATGGCGTAGAGGGTGATCGTGCCCGCCTGAGCGTCCACCGTGAAGCCTTCCCGTCCGGCTACGGGGTTCTTCGTCAGCTTTTCAGAACTGCCGTGATTGCGCAGGATCATCACACTGCTTACGTCCACGCCGGAGAAATCAAACGGGATCACGATGGTCAGGATCTGCGTATTCGTGTCGCCGATGTTGGTTGCAGTCTCATCATCGACCTGCTTCCAAATGCTCAGATCCAGGAATTCCACCGTCTTGCCGCTGCCGGCCAGCTCCTTGATGTCCGAAGCACTGGTCACTTCGCTTTCTTCTTTCGGCTCCACGGTCAGCTTGATGGTGACCTTGCCGCCGGCAGTCGGAGACTGTGCTGCCGCAATGGCATCCAGACCGCCCACGACCGTCTTGCTGACGTCGGACTTCACATCGTCGATCAGCGCAGGCTGAACCTCCACCACGGAATTGACATTCTGTGCAGGCAGCGCTACATCGGCAGTAAAGCTGCCGGTGCTGTTCACGGTCACAAGCTCGGTCTTGGTCTTACCGTCCTTGGTGACCACGATGTTATAGGTGCCCTTTTCTACGTTGTCAAAGCTGTATGTTCCGTCATCGGCGGTCTTGGTGGCCGCGATCTGCATCGTTCCGAGATACAGCTCCACCGTGGCATTGGGAACACCGGCACTGTTCTGCGTCACCTTGCCGCTGATGGCGGTTGAAGGAACGGTATTCCTGATCCACTTGGAATACAGCGTCACAACATACTCGTCGGTGAGATTATCAAACTGATCTCTCAGCATATTCAGTGTCGCATCGTCCAGTTTGTCGCCAAAGTTCCACGGATATTGCAGTTCTTCATCAATGTACCAGCCGCCGAAAGAATAGTTATCTCTGGTCGGTGTCTTTTTTTCGACAGGCGTATCAGCATCCACCTTAACTTCTTCCTCGCCCATCTTCACGGTAATGAGCTGCGCACTGGGTGTAAATTCAATTATCGAAATCTCACTGGCGAAGCTGCTGGCCGTTGCCTTTACGCGAATTTCTACCGTCTGATTGTCGGGCAGACCCATCGGATAGTCAAACCCTGTCGTCCATTGTGTTGCTGGAGAAACGCGGAACTCATAATTATCGGTAATGCCGTTGATGGAGGCATCGCTGCGTGCTTGAACGGTCTCGCGTTTGACAGTGAAATTGCTCTCAGGCGGAGCATCGGGACGCACAGGCGTGTAGCTCAGCGCAGCAGAGGCATTATGGTTGGCATCCGCTGCCTTGCGGACATAATAGGACGCTCCGAAGGTAATGTCGGTTTTGGTGCTCAGCACAGCGTTGAAATTACTTGCAGTGCTGACCTCATAACCGCTCTCCGGCGTGATCGTTTCCTTTGCATAGTCAACAGTATAGCCCTCGCCCTCGGCCGGAGCAGTCTGATTTGCCTTGGTGATGGTAAATTTAACTTGTGCGGCTTTTTCATCCACAGTGATTTCCGCCATATAGTTGCCTACAGAATTAAGAGTTCCCAACAGCGGCATATATGTAGACTGTCCGCTTTGTTTCACATAATAGATTATTGTCGGCAACTCCAGTCCTGCACCCGTCCATGCATCCGCTTCGCCGTCTGCAAAGGTGAATGCTTTGGCATTTCCGTCATAGACAAGACTTGCCGGAGCCGTAAGGGTTAAAGTGAGAGGAGTTGTGTCGTAGCCCTTATCACAGCCCTGTGTGCAGGTGGCGGTGATTTTGCCATTGTTTGCTGTGTAAGTGAAGGTGTGGGCATGCTGCTCCCCGTATGTGCCGTTGAAGTCAACATAGTTACCAGTCAAGCCTTCAATTTTTACACTTTCTAATCCGTTGTCACTCATTAAGAAGGTGGTTGTAACACCGTTATTAGTATATGTATAGTTATTGCCGTTTTTTGTTAATGTAGCAGTTCTGATATCATTTGCCAATTCTACATAATCGGGATTTCCATCTCCGTCCAAAGTAAATATTACTAAAGAAGAAGGTATAACCATCATATTTACTTCGTTGCCATTAACCCAAAGATTTGGAGGCAAAACATCAACACATGTCGGGAAGTCATCAGGTAAAATATCGGCAATGGTAATTGCTTTTTCCTCAAACTCCGCCGTAACGGTGACGGCATAGCCGGGCATTTCGAACTGATATGTTCCGTCAGTCTGCTTTGCGGGGGTTATTCCCGAAAAGTTCATAACGGGACGGATGGAGAAGCCGTAGTAACGGAAGTTGTTATATGCTATATTGAATAAACTTTTGTTGAATACCGCAGCACCCGCCTGATGGTTGTTCGTCGTGTTCAGATTACTCGAGCAATAGCTTCCGGCTACGTTTTTGTTTCCTAACTTAGTATCATTGCCGTAGCCCGCAGCGGGGAGGAAAATATGAATGTCGGACGTACTGTATCCGGTTGGCGCTGAACCCGTATTGTTAATATACTT
>JAZUEB010000061.1:0-3926 GCA_045639965.1 Vescimonas sp.
CTGACCAGCCGCGTCATCGACCGCCCCATTCGCCCCCTGTTCCCCTACGACTTCCGCAACGACGTGGCGGTGATGTGTACCGTCATGGCCGTGGATCACGACTGCTCCCCTGAGATCGCCGCCCTCATCGGCACCTCTGCCGCCCTGGCCATCTCCGACATTCCCTGGAACGGCCCCGTGGGCGCCGTGAAGATGGGTCTGGTGGACGGCAATCTGGTCATCAACCCCGACGCCGAGCAGCGCAAGGTCTCCGATCTGGATGTGACTGTGGTCTCCACCGGCAAGAAGGTTGTCATGATCGAGGCCGGCGCCAACGAAGTGCCCAATGACGTGATGTTCGCCGCCATTAAGATGGCCCACGAGGAAAACCAGAAGCAGGTCGCCCTCATCAATCGGATGGTAGAGGAGATCGGCAAGCCCAAGTTTGAGTATCCCCACGCCGACTTCGATCAGGTGCTGTTCGACACCATCGTGGCCGACTTCATGGACGAGGCCAAGGCCGCCATGGATACCGACGACAAGAACGTCCGCGAGGCCCGCTGGAACGAGATGATCGAGCACTGGCACGAGAAGTATCTGGACGAGTTCCCCAACATGGATCAGTATCTGGACGAGATCACTTACAAGTTCCAGAAGAAGATCGTCAAGGCATGGCTGCTGCAGGGTCACCGCGTGGATGGCCGCCAGCGCAACGAGATCCGTCCGCTGGACGCCGAAGTGGCCGTTCTGCCCCGGGTCCACGGCAGCGGTCTGTTCACCCGCGGCCAGACGCAGGTGCTGTCCGTCTGCACCCTGGACACTCTGTCCGCCAATCAGAAGCTGGACACCATCTGGGAAGAGACCGAGAAGCGCTATATGCACCACTACAACTTCCCCGGCTACTCCGTGGGTGAGGCCAAGGCTGCCCGCAGCCCCGGCCGCCGCGAGATCGGCCACGGCGCTCTGGCAGAGCGCGCTCTGCTGCCCGTGATCCCCTCCGTCGAGGAGTTCCCCTACGCCATCCGCGTGGTGTCCGAGGTCGTGTCCTCCAACGGCTCCACCTCTCAGGGCTCCATCTGCGGCTCTACTCTGGCTCTGATGGATGCCGGTGTGCCCATTAAGGCACCCGTTGCCGGTATCTCCTGCGGTTTGATCCAGGATGATGACGGCAGCTTCACCACCTTCATCGACATTCAGGGCGTGGAGGACTTCCACGGCGAGATGGACTTCAAGGTCGCCGGTACGAAGAAAGGTATCACCGCCATTCAGATGGATCTGAAGAACGACGGTCTGACCATGGAGATCATTGAAAATGCGCTGGACATCACCTACGATGCCCGTATCCAGATCCTCGATCAGGTCATGCTGCCCGTGATCTCCGAACCTCGCCCCGAGGTCAGCAAGTATGCGCCCAAGATGATCACCATGCACATCGATCCCGACCGCATCCGTGAGGTCATCGGCAAGGGCGGCAGCGTGATCCAGAAGATCGTTGCCGAGTCCGGCGCCAAGGTGGATATCGATGACGACGGCACCATCCACATCGCTTCTCCCGATGCCGCCGCCTGCGACATGGCCAAGAAGTTCATCGACGATATCGTGTTTGTCCCCGAGGTGGGCAAGCTGTACTATGGCCGGGTCAAGTCCATTCTGACCTTCGGCGCTTTCGTGGAGATCGCTCCGGGCAAGGACGGTCTGGTGCATATCTCCAAGCTGTCCGACCACCGCATCGAGAAGGTGGAGGACGCCTGCAAGGTGGGCGACATGATGTGGGTCAAGTTCATGGAGATCGACGAAAAGGGTCGCTGGAACCTGAGCCACAAGGACGCCATGAAGGAGATCGCCGAAAAGGAGAAAAACGGCGAGGTCATCGGCTGAGAAAAATTGCAAATGAAAAGAGGACACCGATCGGTGTCCTCTTTTTTTGTTTGCGCCGGAACATTTTGTAGGGGACGGCCTCTGGACGTCCCGCTCTAAAGTCATGAAAAACGGGTCGCCGGGGACGCCGACCCCTACGAATTTTCCCGGCGCGTATTCGGCGCTCTGCTCGTGCGCTTACGAGGATAAAAGGCAAAAGTTTTGCGCCTACCGCGGTAAATGAAACTGTCAGCAACAAATAGTGTAGGGGCGGACGACTCTGTCCGCCCCTATGATTATTCCGCTTCAAACGTGATAATATCGTCAATTCCGCAGTTCAGTACCTTGCACAGTGCGTCAAGAGTGTTGGTAGAAACGGACTCCCCCGCTTTCAGCCGACGAATGGTAGAACTGCTGATTTCACCTTTGACCTGCAAGGTATAGGTCGTCGCCTTTTTCTTTCGCATCGTCTCCCACAACGGCGCATAGGAAATCATCAATTCTCACCCCTCTCCTTGACATATCTCTATTATTGCCTATAATGTTTCTATAGTGTTATAGGCAATATTGTTTATGTCGGTGAGGTGCTTGATTGAAAAAGCTTAAAAATCTGCCCCGCAAACAGCGGAATATTATCGGCGCTGTCGTTTCGCTTGGCGGGATTCTTACTATTGTGTGTTTTTTCAGGATGACGGTTTGCTGCTCACGCTGCCCTTTGTCTTTTTCTTTGTCTGGCTCTGTCCGGAGCTGTGGAACGGTAAAGGATAAAAAAATCCACCCCGTGCGGGGTGGATTTTTTTGCGTCGCCATGGTACAATATCCCCAAACCATTGAGAGGAGCCCGTCTATGGATACCATTGCCGCCATCGCCACGCCGCAAACGCCCTGCGCCATCGGCATTCTGCGTCTCAGCGGAAGCGAGACCTTTGCCATTCTGGACAAGGTGTTCCGCCCCAGGGGACGCATTGAGCCGCGGAAAATGGTGTACGGCGAACTGCTCAGCCGTGACGGGCAGGTCATCGACCACGTGCTGTGCGTTCGGTTTCCCGCACCCCACAGCTACACCGGCGAGGACTGCGCCGAGATCCACTGCCACGGCTCCCCTATCGTGCTGAACGAGGGTCTTGCCGCCCTGTTTGCAAACGGCGCCCGGCAGGCGCAGGGCGGCGAATTCACCAAGCGCGCCTTTTTAAACGGGCAGATGGACCTGATCCAGGCGGAGTCCGTCATCGACCTGATCGACGCGGAGACCGCCGAGGCCGCAAAAAATGCGGTGGAACAGCTTGGCGGCACGTTGAGCCGCAGCATCGACGAAATTTACGACGGCATCATGGCCATCGTCAGCCGTTTCTACGCCGTGGTGGACTATCCCGACGAGGACATTGAGGACGTACAGCGCGAAGAGATGCTGGACACCCTCCGCCGCAGCGAAAATAAGCTGGAGGAACTGCTTGCCACGTTCAGCCGGGGCGCACTCCTGAAAAACGGTGTACCCACGGTGCTTCTGGGCAAGCCCAACGCGGGCAAGTCCAGCCTTTTGAACGCCCTGGTGGGCTATGACCGCGCCATCGTCACCGACATTCCCGGCACCACCCGCGACACGGTGGAGGAGAGCGTGCGGGTGGGACACGTACTGCTGCGGCTCACCGACACCGCCGGCATTCGGAATGCCGCCGACACGGTGGAGGCTATGGGCGTGGACCGCGCCAAGGCCGCGGCGGCAAAATCAAGTCTGTGCCTTTTGGTACTGGACGGCTCGACGCCCCTGACCGACGAGGATGAAGAGGCTATCGCCGTCGCCCAGACCGTGCCCCATTTGCAGGTAGTGGTGAACAAGTCCGACCTGCCCCGCTGCTTGGACATCGGACTACTTGCCGATCGGTTTGATAACGTGCTGTCCGTCAGCGCCGTGACCGGAGAGGGCATCGCCGCATTGTCAGACGCCATCGAGGCGTTTTATCCCCTGGGCGAGACCGCCCACGGGGAGCTTTTGACCCACGCACGGCAGGCGGACGCCGTCAGCCGCGCCCTGACCGCCGTGAAAGCCGCACGGGGAAGCCTGCGCATCGGCATGACCCCCGACGTGGTAC
>JAZUEB010000062.1:0-25647 GCA_045639965.1 Vescimonas sp.
AACGGTTGCACGGGAGACTTGTTTATGTTACAATCAGATCAAGAGAGAAAAAGGGGGCATGGGCATGGAACTCTTTTGGTACGATATCAGAAAGATGGACGAGGAAACGTACCGCACAACGTATTCCCGGATGAGTCCGGCGCGCCAGAAAAGGGTGAGCGAGATCGCCGCGGAGGATGACCGCAAGCGTACCGTGGCGGCGGAGCTGCTGGTGCGGAAAGCGGTGGGCGAAAAGCTGGGCATCGCGCCTGAAGCGGTGGCGCTGACGGTAGATGAAAACGACAAGCCCTGCATTGAGGGGAACCCTCTTTATGTCAGCATAAGCCACAGCGGCGCTTGGGCAGTCTGCGCCGTGGATACCCGCCCCGTGGGCGTTGACGTGGAGGCGATCCGCGGAGCTCGCGAGAAGTTTATCGCCCGAGTCTGCTCGGAGGAGGAACAGACCTATATCCGCTACGGCGATGCCGGCTGTTTCCATCGGTTCTGGGAATGCTGGACGGCAAAGGAGGCTCTTTTTAAGCTGACGGGTAAGGGGCCGCTGCTGTCGCTGAGCCGGTTTGCTCTGCCGGAAAGGACCGCGCTGGAGCTGATCCTCTGCAACGGCTGTGCCGTGACGGTGGCAACGACGCTGTAAAAATTGTTCTTTTTGTGAAAAAAAGACTTCCCGAAATCCGTTTCTTATGATATGATACCCTTGATAACAAACGTGAAAAACGAACAGATGACAGGAGGAACCAACCTTATGATCCGGATCGGTATTATCGGCTGCGGCAAAATCGCGCAGGTGCGCCATCTGCCGGAGTATCAGGCAAATCCCAACGCAGAGCTGGTTGGCTACTATGACAAGAATCCGCAGCGCGCCCGCGATATGGCGGAAAAATATGGCGGCACGGCGTATGAGACTTATTTCGATCTGCTGAAAAACCCCGATATCGACGCGGTCAGCGTCTGCGTGGAAAACCGCAGCCATGCGGAGATCGCCATTCAGGCACTTTACAGCGGCAAGCACGTTCTGGTGGAAAAGCCCATGGCGGTGACTCTGGCAGAGTGCGAGTCCATGGTGGCGGCAGCAGAGAACAACGGCAGACATCTGATGGTGGGCCATAACATCCGTTTTGACCCGGTGCATCGCCGTGCCAAGGAGCTGTTGGACGGCGGCGTCATCGGTGACATCATTACGTTCCGTACGGTGCTGGGCGACTCCGGCCCCGAGGGCTGGAGCATGGAGGGCACCTGGTTCTTTGATAAGAACAAGGCGGCTATGGGTGCGCTTTCCGATAAGGGCATCCACAAGATCGACTTGATCCAGTACCTGACGGGCCAGAAGGTCATTGAGACCACCGCCAAGGTGCTGACCCTGAACAAGCGGGACGAAAACGGCGACCTGATCGGCGTGGACGACAACGCGCTGTGTATTTTGCGGATGTCCGGCGGCTCCGTGGGTACCATGGCGGCAAGCTGGACCATCTACGGCCACGAATGCCAGTCCACCTGCCTCTACGGCACCAAGGGCCTGATGCTGATCTACAGCGATGAGGAGTATCCCATTATCGTCCGTGACCATAAGGGCAACAGCACCGCTTACAATCTGGAAAACAGCATGAGCGGTTCCGGCGTGATCGATGAGTTTGTGGATGCACTGATCCATGACCGTGAGCCGGAGACCAGCGGCCGCGAAGCGCTGACCACCATGCGCGCCATCTTCGCCTGCGTCAAGTCTAACGAGACCAGCCGCACGGTTTCCACCAACACAGACTTTATTTCTCATTTTTAAACAAGCAGAGCAGAGGGCGGGCAAAAGTCCGCCCTTCTCTTTCAGAGGTGAATGGTATGTATCGTATTGGCATTGATCTGGGCGGCACAAATATTGCTGTCGGCGTGGTGGATGAACAGCACCGTATCGTATCCGCCGCGTCCAGTCCTACGGATGCGGCCCGTCCGTATATCGACGTGATCGGCGATATGATCTCTGCGGTAGAGCAGGCACTTTCCGCGGCGGGTCTGACGGCGGCAGACTGTGAAATGATCGGCATCGGCTCCCCCGGAAACTGTGACAGCGAAAGAGGCGTAGTCGTGCGGGCGTATAATCTGGGCTGGTTCAACGTGCCGGTCTGCGAATTGCTGCAAAGGCATTTTGGCATACCCGCCAGGCTCTCCAACGATGCCAATGTGGCGGCTTTGGCAGAAACCGTAACCGGTGCCGCTGTGGGCTGTAAGAACCTGGTGCTCATCACCCTGGGTACCGGTCTGGGCAGCGGGATCATTATCGACGGAAAGATCTATGCCGGTATGCGCTCTGCCGGTGCGGAGATGGGACACGCGCTGCTGGTACTGGACGGCGAACCCTGTACCTGTGGCCGGAAGGGCTGCTGGGAGGCCTATGGTTCCGTTACGGCATTGATCCAGCAGGGCAAGCGTGCCGCAAAGGAGCATCCGGACTCTCTTCTGTGCGGCGTGAAGAATATGATGGGGGTCGATATTTTCCGCTGTGCCGATCAGGGGGATGCTGCGGCGCAGCAGGTGGTGGATCGCTGGTGCGACTATGTGGCGGCAGGTCTGACGGACATTGTGAATACACTGGCGCCGGAGAAAATCCTGATCGGCGGCGGTATCAGCAAGCAGGGTGAGCGGATCCTTGCCCCCATGCGCCGATACATTGTCACCCATTGTTTTGGCGGACAGGAGGGTGCCATTCCCGAACTCCGCTGTGCCATGCTGGGGAACGAAGCCGGTATCATCGGCGCTGCTGCTTTGTAAACTTTTTTCGGGAAAGCAGGGGGACGGAGTCTCTCTGCTTTACTTTTTTTTCGAAATTTGTTATACTACAAAGAAAAGCGGAGAAAAGTGAAGGAGAATTTTTAATGAAACGAAGAGTGACCCTGCTTTTGTGCCTGACAGGTCTGCTGATCCTTTCGGGCTGCGGGAAAAAGCAGCCGGTAATTGACCCGGTGGAGCCCTTGCCCACCAAAAAAGTCAATTCTCTGCTGTATCATAACGGTGCGACCACCCTGCGCTTTGCCAATCGTGATGACAAATGGGTCTGGACTGACGGCGAGGATTTTCCGCTGGACGACAGCACCATCCGGGAGATCCTGACACGTCTGCCGGATATTACGGATACAGAACCCGAAAAAGATGTGACGGATCTCTCAAGCTGCGGTTTGGCGGCACCGACCCGCTACCTGACCATTGGCAGCGATGGGGAAGGCCGGACGATCTATTTCGGCAAACAGACAGAAAATGGCATGTGGTATATGCGGACAGCCGAGAGCGATGCGGTCTATTTGATCCCGGACGACTTTGAGCAGCTTTTGGAAAAGGATATCTACGATATGGCGATCCTGCCCACGCTGCCGGAGCTGACGGAAGAGAATGTGACCTTTATCGGCGTTACCAAGAGCGAGGAGAACTATACCTATCTGCTTCACGCAGACGGCGCCTGGAAGACCAACGGCAAGGACGTAGCGGAGATGGCAAAGAAGATCCTGAAGGAGCTGGAGGGCTTGAAGCTGACTCGCTGTGTGGACTATTTCCCGGCTGTCGGTGTCGGCGAGCTGTGCGGCCTGACGGAGGGTGCAACGACAATTACGCTGAAATACAAGAATTCCGTGGGCTCGGAAGCCGAACTGGTGCTGACGGTGGGAACGCTGATGGAGTCGGGGGAGGGTTATTATCTCACCATCGGTGAGTCCAATGCCATTTACTGTATGCCCCAGGATCAGCTCAGCACCTTGTTATCTCTGTTGGAGTAAACGCGGAGTGCGAGAGGCCGGGAGCGCCTCTCGCGCTTTTTTAGGGCAGGAGGTATGCGTTACGAATACGATCCTTTTACGCGGCGGCCGGGTCATTGACGGCGGTGGCAATGTCGGCTATCGGGCAGATGTCACTGTAACAGACGGTAAGATCAGCGCGGTGGGTGCATCTGCCGGAGGTCCTGCCGATACGGTGCTGGACTGCACCGGCAAGGTGATCACGCCCGGCTTTATTGATATCCACCGCCACGGTGATGCGGCGGCTTTCCGCCCCGGCTACGGAGAGGCGGAGCTGTGCCAGGGACTTACCACCGTCATCAACGGAAACTGCGGCTTGAGCGCTGCCCCGTTTGGCGGAACGTACAGCGATGCGATCCGCCGCTATCTCACCCCTATTACAGGCGAATTGCCCCGGTGGCAGCCCACCGAAACGCTGGCACGATACTTTACCGATCTGCCCAAAGCACCGATCCATCAGGGGATGCTGGTGGGCGGCGGTACGCTGCGGGCAGCGGCAGCAGGCTATGAGCGGCTGCGTCTGTCCGATGCGGACTATTCCGCGATACACCGCGCCATGGAGCAGGCTCTTGCCGACGGTGCGCTGGGCGTTTCCCTGGGCATGGGCTATGCACCCGAGTGCTTTTATACCACGGATGAGCTGACCCGGGCTCTGGCGCCCATCGCCCATACGGACATTCCCCTTACCGTTCATATGCGGCAGGAGGGCAACGGCGTCTGCGACAGTATCCGCGAGATGCTCTCCGTCGCCGAAACGCTGCACTGTCCCCTCCATATCAGCCATCTCAAGGCGATGGGACGGGAGAGCTGGGGGAAAAAGATCCCCGAAGCGCTCCGTATGCTCCGGCAGGCAAAGGAGCAGGGGCTTGAGGTGAGCTGCGACGTTTACCCTTATACGGCGGGATCCACGCAGCTCCTGCATATTCTGCCGCCAGATTTTTTAGAGGGCGGTCTGGACAAGACCCTTGCCCGATTGCGGGATACCGTGTCCCGACGGGAACTGGCAGGACGTATTGAAAGCGGCGAAGGCTTTGATAATATCGCCGCCCTTGCCGGCTGGGACGGCATCTTTCTGACCTCCCTCCGTCTGCCGGAGCATCAGAAGTATCTGGGGAAAAGTCTTCAGCAGATCGGAGCGAAAATGCAGCGCTCACCGCTGGATGCCTGCTGTGACCTGCTGGTACGGGAGCGGGGTGAGATCACCATGATCGACTTTATGGCGTCCGAGGACGACATCTCTGCGATTTTGAAAAGCGACCTGAGCTGTCTGATCTCCGACAGTACCTATCCCACCACGGGGATGCCCCATCCGCGTGTTTACGGGGCGTTTCCCCGCCTTGTGCAGCGGTTTGTGCGGGAAAAAGGCGTCCTGACCCTGGAGCAGGCGGTGCATAAAATGACCGCCGCCCCCGCCGAAGTCCTGCGCTTGAAGAACAAGGGACGTATTGCCGTGGGGATGGACGCCGATCTCTGCGTGTTTGACCCGGCGGCCATCCGGGAGCGGGCGACCTATACCGAACCCTGCCGTCCGGCGGAGGGAATGTCCTATGTGCTGGTGAACGGGAGGATCGCCCTGCGGGACGGAAAAATGACCGACGAAAAGGCCGGTACGATACAGAAAAGGTAACGAAAAAAGAGAGCCTTTCGGCTCTCTTTTTTTAGTCTATTGTTCCGCCGCCCAGTACCACATCGCCGTCGTACAGTACCACCGCCTGACCGGGGGTAATGGCCCGCTGGGGCTCGTCAAAGTCTACCCGCATTCGATCGTCGCCCAGCGGTGTCACTGTGCAGGGGCTTTCCGTCTGGCTATACCGCGTTTTGGCACAGCAACGGAAGGCCGCCGGGGGCGTTCCCAGGATCCAGTTGACGCTGTGGGCGGTGAGGGTGGTACGGTACAGGGCGTCATTATCTCCCAGGGTGACGGTGTTGGCCGCGGCGTCTTTTGACAGCACATAGACGTGTTTTCCCAGGGCGATGCCCAGACCCTTTCCCTGCCCGATGGTGTAGCAGGGCAGGCCGCGGTGCCGCCCCAGAACGGCGCCGCTTTGGTCTACAAAATCGCCGGGAATCAGCTCCACACCGTGTTTTTCCAGGAACGCCACATAGTCACCGCCGGGGATAAAGCAGATATCCTGACTGTCAGAGCCACCTGCGTTGGGTAAATTTTCCAAACACACCAGCTTACGTATCTCTGACTTTTTGTACTTTTCAACGGGAAAAAGCGTGTGAGAAAGCTGTTTTTGAGTTAATTGGTAAAGAAAATACGTCTGATCCTTTTTTCTGTCGGCGGCGCGCAATAGCTGAAAAACGCCGTCGTTGCAGCGGATGCGGGCATAGTGACCCGTGGCAATATAGTCGTAACCCAGCGCCAGCGCACGATCCAAAAAAGTGCCGAATTTCAGGGAATTGTTGCAGAAAAGGCAGGGATTCGGTGTGGTTCCGCTGCAATATTCGGTAATAAAGGGCGAAACAACGGTATCGTAAAAGCGTTTTTGCTCGTCAAAGACGAAAAAATTCATATTCAGGTGAAAAGCTACGTCTTTTGCGGCGGAAATGTTTTCGTTTCCGCACAAACGCAGTATTGCACCGTCACAGGAATATCCCGCTTTTTGCAGCAGGATCGCGGCGGCAGAGCTGTCCACACCGCCGGAAAGAGCGACCAGAACCCGCTTTTTTTCGTCCATAATGGCACCTCAAAATGTATAAAAAGTCCAAATTTTCGTAACCTATCGGTATAAAATGTTACCCCGACAGGGGTCGGGGTAATCAAAACTCCAGATTTTCCGGGGTGAACGAGGTGTAGGGCAACCCGTCGGACAGCTCCAGCAGCGCATGAGGGAAACCGCCGAAATAATCCACTTCCCGTCCGTCGCGTACCGTGTCCGTGCTGCAGGTCACATCGGGCAGGGAGACGGTCACGGTGGTGCCCTCTCCCTCCCGGGAGGTGAGCAAAAGCCGTCCGCCGTGTCCCTCGGCGATCCGCCGGCACAGCGGCAGACCCAATCCCAAACCGTAGGGAACAGGATCTGCCTCGTCCCGGCCCAGCCAGCGGTCAAACACGGTTTCCATCTGCTCGGGGGAAATGCCGCAGCCGGTATCGCTGACCGCCAGGAAAAGTCGGCCGCCGGAGGTTTTGAGTGTTACGCTGACTTTGCCGCCCCTGGGGGTAAACTTCAGGGCATTGTTCAAAAGATTCCACAAAAGGCGATCCATGTGCTCGCTGTGGAGAGCGATAATATGATAGGTCATGGCGCAGTTCCACGCTAAAGAAACGCCCTTTTCCGCAAAAAGTCCCTCTGCCTGCAGACAGATCGTTTCCAGCCATGCCACGATGTCTATATTCTGCTTATAAAAAAGGGTATCCTCCAACAGCAAAGGTGCAAAGTCCAGATTGTTTACCAGACGCAGCATACGAAAATAGCTCTGCTGCAGAACGGCGCCGGCGCGCTGTTCTTTTTCACCTGCTTCCGTGCGGGATGCAAGCTGCTGGGCGGCAAGGGCGAGATTGTTCAGCGGCAGCCGGAGCTGCTGCGCTACGTGGGGCAGCACCTGCCCCAACAGATGCAGTTCTTCTTTCGTCCATTCTTTCACGGCGACCGCCTCCTTTCCGGCAACAGCATTTCGCAAAAAACAAATCCTTACGCAAGGAAAATGCTATATGATTTCCCACATCATACCAAACCCCGCCGAAAAAAACAAGAAGTTTGTCGATTTTTGGGGGCAGCCAAAAATTTTTTCGGAAAATACTTGCATTTCTGCGGAGAATTGCATATAATACACAAATGTACCATACGTTTGATATATTCCATCAGAGAGGAAGTTTTGATTATGAGCATTAAAATCGGTATCAACGGCTTTGGCCGTATCGGCCGCATGGTCCTGCGCTGCAGCCTGGATCACCCCGAGATCGAGATCGTGGGCATCAACGACCTGTGTCCCGCCGATTATCTGGCCTATATGGTCAAGTATGACACCATGCACGGCGGATTTGCCGGCACGATCGGCTCCACCGAGAACGCTATTGTTGTCAACGGCAAGGAGATCCCCATCTTCGCAGAGAAGGATCCCGCAAACCTGCCCTGGGGCAAGATCGGCGCTGAGTACGTCATCGAGTCCACCGGCCTGTTCCTGACCAAGGAGAAATCCCAGGGTCATATCGCCGCCGGCGCCAAGCACGTGGTCATGTCCGCGCCCTCCAAGGATGACACCCCCATGTTCGTGATGGGCGTTAACCAGGACACCTACACCTCTGATATGACCTTCGTGTCCAATGCATCCTGCACCACCAACTGCCTGGCTCCTATCGCCAAGGTTCTGAACGACAACTTCGGCATTACCGACGGCCTGATGACCACCGTTCACTCCACTACCGCCACCCAGAAGACCGTGGACGGCGTTTCCGTGAAGGATTGGCGCGGCGGCCGTGCTGCCTCCGGCAATATCATTCCCAGCTCCACCGGCGCTGCCAAGGCCGTGGGCAAGGTGATCCCCACGCTGAACGGCAAGCTGACCGGTATGTCCCTGCGCGTTCCCACTCTGGATGTGTCCGTGGTAGACCTGACGGTCAATCTGGCCAAGCCCGCCAAGTACGAGGAGATCTGCGCCGCCATGAAGAAAGCCAGCGAGAACGAGCTGAAGGGCATTTTGGGTTATACCGATGAGGATGTGGTTTCCTCGGACTTCCTGGGTGACAAGCGCACCTCCATCTTCGATGCCAAGGCCGGCATCGCGCTGACCGATACGTTCGTCAAGGTCATGTCCTGGTACGACAACGAGATCGGTTATTCCGACAAGATCCTGTGTCTCATTGAGCACATGAACAAGGTCGATCACAAGTAAAAAATAAGCAGACGAAAGAGTGCTTGTTTTTTCATTTTCCTTCTTTTTTGTTCCGGAACAAGAGCCGCTGCACAGCGGCTCTTGTTCTATTTCAGTTGAAAGTTGAAAATGGAAAGTTGAAAATGATGGTGTCCGAGAAAGGGGATTTGCGGGCGGATCAGGGGCGGGCGGCCGCTACGGGGAACGGGTCGTCGGGGACGCCAGCCCCTACGAAATTTTACGGAATGGTTCGGGAGAATTTGTAGGGGACGGGAAACGAAAAGATTTTTCCAAAAGCCGAAAAAAGTACTACCATTATTCCAAAACGTATGGTACAATAAGTACAACTTTCGACAAAAAGGGAAATTGATATGAAAAACGATCCAATTTTGAATCAAAAGCTGTCTTTGAGCAGCGAAATTCCCCTGTATACGCAGTTGGTGGGCATTATTAAGAGAAACATTTCCTCCGGTGAACTGGGGGTGGGAGACCTGCTGCCCAGCGAGGCGGAGCTGTGCCGCGCTCTGGAGATCAGCCGCAACACCGTGCGTCAGGCCATCGGCGCTTTGGAGGACGAGGGTCTGGTGGTGCGTAAACGGGGACGGGGCACCTTTGTGTCTGATCCCAGCAGCAATCGCCGGGGCGTCCCCTATTCCTTTACCACCGAGGTGAATTCCCTGGGCAAGTCCCCCAGCAGCACGCTGGTGGATTTCCGGGTCACCACCCCGCCTCCTGCCGTGTGTGAAACCATGGAATTGCAGGCAGGGACGCTGATGTACTGCTTTACCCGTGTGCGGAACGTGGATGGCGAGCCGCTGATCCTGGAGACCAGCTACTATCCCCAGTACATCTACCCAAACCTGACCCGGGAGCTTTTGCAGACCCACAGCTTTTATAGCCTTTTGTACCATGTGGGCATCATTCCCGCCTCGGCGGACGAGAGCTATGAGGCGGTGACGTTGAATGCGGAGGAGGCGGACTATCTCCGCGTGGCGGAGGGCAGCTGTGCCTTTTTCCACCAGCGCCGCACCCGTACCGAGGACGGACGGATCTACGAGTACACCCGCAGCTATATCCGCGGCGACCGCGTCAGACTGGACGTCCATATGCAGAAAAACGGTATGCGCTTTGTGCGTACCATCGATGAAAAATAACAGAGAATGCAGGCAGAGTAGGAATATGTGTGTCAAGTGCCGCCGGAACGGGGAGTTGTCCGGCGGACGAAGCGGTAAGGCGCAGTACATATTCCGCATCCCGCTGCCGCATGGCAGGCGATTTACCCTCCTACTATGCGGCAACCGTGCCCGTAGCAGGAGGTATTTTTATGCAGCTTTACAAATCCCCGTTTTCCCGCGGCTTCTGGGCTTCGGCCGCCGCAGAACTGAAGAATCTGCGTGCGCTGGTATTTTGCGCACTGATGGTGGGCATGGCGATCGTGCTGGGTTTGGCGTCGATCCCCGTTGCTGTCAATCTGAAGATCTCCGTCAGCTTTTTGGCCCGGGCGCTGGCCGCCATGGTGGGCGGGCCGGTGATGGGCGTGCTGTACGGCATCGTGGAGGACGTACTGGGCTGGGTCATCAAGCAGGACGGGCCCTTCTTTCCGGGCTACACGCTGGACACCGTGCTGGCGATGCTGACCTACGCCCTGTTTTTCTACCGACAGAGGCTGACACTATGGCGCATCATCGCCGCCAAGTTTATCGCCACCTTCCCCATCAGCGTAGGTCTGGGCTGTGTGTGGAGCCAGATGCTCTACGGCAAGGGGTATCTCTACTATGCCGCCAAGAGCCTGGTGAAAAACGCGCTGTACTTCCCCGTGCAGGTGGTGCTGCTGCTCATCGTGTTCCAGGCGCTGCTGCCCACCATGAAAAAGCTGGGGTTCGTCAGTCCGCTGCTGGGAGACAGGATACGATAGAAATAGAAGAAGTGCCGAGAGGCACTTCTTTTTTGTTCACAAATAATTAAAATGCCAGCTATTGACAAGTGGAGGAGCCGGTGGTAAACTGCGTTTAGCACTCGAGCAAAAGGAGTGCTAAAAACGGAGAGCTGCCATGGAATTGACCGAGAGGAAAAAGCAAATACTGAAGATCGTGGTGGAGAGCTACATCGCCACGGCGGAGCCTCTGGGTTCCAAGGCTATCGCGGAGGCGATGCCGGGGAAGATCAGCTCCGCCACCGTGCGAAACGAATTGGCGGATCTGAGCGAGATGGGTTATTTAGAGCAGCCACACACCTCCGCCGGACGGATCCCCTCTGCGGCGGGTTATCGGCTGTACGTCAACGAGTTGATGGAGCAGCGCAGTCTTTCCGCTGAGGAGCAGGAGAAGATCACTGCGTCCCTGCAAGGCGAGCTGAAGCAGAGCGAACAGGTCATTGCCAAGGCGGGGCAGATGGTGCAGCGCTTTGTGGACTACCCCACCTACACGGTGACAGATCACCGCAAGACACTGACGGTGCGGCGATTTGAGCTGATCGCCGTAGACGAGGGCAGTTTTATTGCGGTGGTGATGCTGTCGGACAGCCGGGTGAAAAGCCAGCTGCTGAGGCTGCAATTAGCTGTGGAGAGCGAAAAGCTGCCGGAGATGGGCCATCTGCTGAACACCCACTTTACCGGTATTGACGCCGAGAAGATGAACGGCAAGCTGATGGGTCTTTCCGAGCAGGTCAGCGGCGAGTGGTTTCTGCTGCTCAATCAGGTGGTGGAATACGCCGGGGGTCTTTTGCAGGACGAACAGGAGACCAAGGTGTTTACCAGCGGCGCCAGCCAGCTTTTGAAATTTCCGGAGTTCCGGGATATCGACAAGGCCCGGGGCCTGATGAGTTTCATGGTGGACAACAAAGAGAATTTGCCCGTACCCACCGGCGACGCCCAGATGCAGATCCTGATCGGGCCGGAGAACGTCAGCGATGCCCTGAAGGAGAGCAGCGTGGTGATGGCGTCCTACGACATCGGCGACGGGATGCGGGGACTCATCGGCGTGGTGGGTCCCACCCGTATGGACTACGCCACTGTGGCGGCACGACTGAGCTACTTTGCCGAGAGTCTGACGCGGATGTTCGGCAAACGGGAATTACCATTTGAGGAGGACAACAGGAACAAATGAGCGAGAAGAAAAAGAAGAACGAGGAAGGTACGGAAGAAGTCAGGACGGAAATTCCCGTGGAAGAGACCCAGACCGAGGCGGCGGAAGAAACGGTTACCGTTTCCAAAGAGCAGATGGAACAGATGGAACAGCTTGCCAAGCTGGTGACGGAGGGGAACGACAAATATCTCCGGCTGGCGGCGGAATACGACAACTACCGCAAGCGTACCACCAAGGAAAAGGAGAATATCTACGCCGATGCCAGGATGGATACCATCAAGCCGTTTTTGGAGGTGTACGACAACCTGATCCGGGGTGTTGCCCAATGCGAGGAGGGCGACAGCCATAAGCAGGGTCTGGAGATGATCGCCAAGCAGTTTTTGACCGTGCTGGAAAAGCTGGGCGTCAAGGAGATCGAAGCGGAGGGTCAGCCTTTTGATCCGGAAAAACACAACGCCGTGATGCACGTGGAGGACGAGAGCGTTGGGGAGAACACCATCGTTGAGGTTTTCCAAAAGGGCTTCACGCTGAACGACAAGGTCATTCGTTTTGCCATGGTCAAGGTGGCAAATTAACATAGGTACAAACAATATTTATATAATCTATTAGGAGGCAAACATTATGTCTAAAGTTATCGGTATCGATCTGGGAACCACCAACTCCTGCGTGGCTGTGATGGAGGGCGGCGAGGCCGTCGTCATCGCTAACGCCGAGGGCAACCGTACCACCCCGTCCGTGGTGGCATTCTCCAAGACCGGCGAGCGTATGGTGGGTCAGGTGGCAAAGCGCCAGGCCATCACCAATCCCGAGCGCACCATTTCCTCCATCAAGCGCGAGATGGGCAGCGACTATAAGGTTTCCGTTGACGAGAAGAAATACACGCCTCAGGAGATCAGCGCCATGGTGCTGCAGAAGCTGAAGGCTGATGCTGAGGCCTATTTGGGCGGTACCGTCACCGAGGCGGTCTCCCTTGTCCCCGCCTACCTTCCCGATCCCCGGCGGCAGGCCACCAAACACGCCGGCAAGATCGCGGGGCTGGACGTGAAGCGCATCATCAACGAGCCCCCCGCCGCGGCTCTGGCCTACGGTGTGGATAAGGAGCAGGCCCAGAAGATCATGGTCTACGACCTGGGCGGCGGCACCTTCGATGTGTCCATTCTGGAGATCGATGACGGCGTGATCGAGGTGCTGGCCACCGCCGGCAATAACCGTCTGGGCGGCGACGACTTCGACCAGTGCGTGATGAAGTATCTGGTGGGCGAGTTCAAGAAGGCCGAGGGTATCGACCTCTCCGGCGACAAGGTCGCCATGCAGCGCCTGAAGGAAGCCGCCGAAAAGGCGAAGATCGAGCTCTCCGGCGTGATGTCCTCCAACGTAAACCTGCCCTATATCACTGCCGACGCCACCGGCCCCAAGCATCTGGACGTGACCATCACCCGCGCCAAGTTCAACGAGCTGACCGGTCATCTGGTGGATGCCACCATGGGGCCCGTCCGTCAGGCTATGTCCGATGCGGGTCTGAAGCCCAGCGACCTGAGCAAGGTGCTGATGGTGGGTGGCTCCAGCCGTATTCCCGCTGTGGCCGACGCCGTGAAGAACTATACCGGCAGCGAGCCCCTCAAGGGCATCAACCCCGACGAGTGCGTGGCAATGGGTGCCGCTCTCCAGGCCGGTGTGCTGACCGGCGACGTCAAGGGTCTGCTGCTGCTGGACGTCACCCCCCTGTCTCTGGGTATTGAGACCATGGGCGGTGTCTGCACCCGTCTGATCGAGCGCAACACCACCATTCCCGTCAAGAAGAGCCAGATCTTCTCCACCGCCGCTGACAACCAGACCTCCGTGGAGGTCAACGTGTTGCAGGGTGAGCGCGAGATGGCTGCCGCCAACAAGAGCCTGGGTCGTTTCCATCTGGACGGCATTGCTCCGGCACGCCGCGGCGTACCCCAGATCGAGGTCACCTTTGATATCGACGCCAACGGCATCGTGAACGTCAGCGCCAAGGACCTGGGTACCGGCAACGCCCAGCACATCACCATTACCTCTTCCTCCAACATGAGTAAGGAGGACATTGAGAAGGCCGTCAAGGAGGCGGAGCAGTTCGCTGCCGAGGACGCCAAGATCAAGGAGAAGGTGGAAGTCCGCAACCAGGCCGACCAGATGGTCTATCAGGCGGAAAAGACCCTGGGCGAAGTGGGCGACAAGATCCCGGAGAGCGAAAAGGCGCCCATTCAGGCGGGTATCGACAAGCTGAAGGAGACGCTCAAGGGTGAGGATACCGACGCCATCAAGGCCGCCACCGAGGAGCTGACCCAGCTGTTCTATAAGATGAGCGAGAAGCTGTATCAGCAGGCTCCTCAGGGCGGCGCACAGGGCTGCGATCCCAACTGTGCCGGTGACTGCGGCAACGCAGGCGGCGCACAGGGCGGCGAGTACTATGACGCCGATTACAAGGTGGTCGACGAGGACGAGAATAAGTAAGAAAAAACATCACAAATAAGGGAGAGGAACGCCTCTCCCTGTTTGTGGTTTTATAAACCAGTTGTAAAACTTCGTTTTACAACTGAAAGCTCACACGGATCGCACTCGCGTTGCTCGTTTGGCCGGTGTGAGAGCTCGCTTTGCTCGCTTACAAGGTGTTTTTGCGGTGGCAAAGCTACCGCAAAAACATATTTAAATTACTTTGCGAAAAATTATCAACCAATTAAATCATCCATATGATGTTTGGAAAAGTAGGAAAATGATTGTAGGGGCGGACGACTCTGTCCGCCTGCGGGCGACCGCAAGGGTCGCCCCTACGGTTTTATATCGTGGGAGCGTTTTATGGCACAGGAAAAAAGAGATTATTACGAGGTCCTCGGCATCTCCAAGGGAGCATCGGAGGACGAGATCAAAAAGGCCTATAAAAAGCTGGCGCGGAAGTACCATCCGGACATGAACCCCGGCGATAAAGAGGCTGAGGAGAAGTTCAAGGAGGTCAACGAGGCCAACGAGGTGCTGTCCGATCCCCAGAAAAAGGCGCGGTACGACCAGTTCGGCTTTGCCGGTGTGGATCCCAGCTACGGCGGAGGCGGTCCCGGCTGGGGTGACGGCGCTGCGGGCTTCGACTTCGGTGACCTGGGCGACATTTTCGGCAGCTTTTTCGGCGGCGGCTTTGGCGGCGGGACAAGACGGAACGGGCCGCAGCGGGGTGAGAGCATTCGCCTGAGCATGACGGTGGACTTCATTGAGGCGGCCTTCGGCTGCGAGAAAGAGGTCACGCTGGAGCGCAGCGAGATGTGCGACACCTGCAAGGGCAACGGCTGCGCACCCGGCAGTACGCCGGAGGTGTGTCCCGACTGCCGGGGTACCGGTGTGGTCAACCAGGCACAGCGCACGCCCTTTGGCGTCATGCAGTCCCAGGTCCCCTGCGGCAGATGCCGCGGCAAGGGCAAGATCATCCATCAGCCCTGTCCTGACTGTCATGGCAGCGGACAGATGCGAAAGCGCAAGACCATCAAGGTCAATGTCCCCGCCGGTATCGACGACGGGCAGACCATTTCCCTGCGGGGACAGGGTCATGCCGGCAAAAACGGCGGACCCAAGGGCGATCTGCTCATTACGGTGATGGTGCGACCCCACGAATTGTTCCGACGGGAGGGAACGGCGGTATTCTGCGAAGCGCCCATTACGTTCTCCCAGGCGGTGCTGGGCGCAGAGCTGGAGATCCCCACCATTGACGGCAAGGTGAAATATTTCATTCCCGAGGGAACGCAGAGCGGTACGGTATTCCGTCTGCGGGGCAAGGGCGTCCCTGTCCTCAACGGCCGTGGTCGGGGGGATCAGTACGTAACGGTGGTCATTGAGACCCCCAAGGGGCTGAACAAGGAGCAGAAGGAAGCGCTCCGCAAGTTCAGCGAAACTTTGGGCGAGAACAACTATGAAAAGCGCAGGAGCTTTTTCGGAAAGAAGAAGTGAGACCATGTATATAGCGGACTATCATACCCATTCCAACTGTTCCCCCGACGGTACGCTTCCCATGACGGAGATGGTAAAGGCTGCCGTTGACAAGGGACTGCAGGAGATCTGCATCACCGACCATGTGGATACCTACTACTGGAAAGACCTGTCTTTGCGGCGGGATTTTGACTGGGACAAGGTGGAAAAGCAGTACGAGGAGGCGTGTACGCTCTACGGTGACAGAATCGGCATCAAGCTGGGCTGTGAGCTGGGCGATTCGCAGTTATCCTTTGCCAATGCGGAGCATCTGCTGTCCCTGGCGCCGGAGCTGGACTTCGTGATCGGCTCGGTGCATCTGTCCGGTGATAAGAACGGCAACAACAAGGATCTGTACTACATCGAGCAGGGCGACGCCGACTTTTACCGCAGGGTCGTTGATGACTATCTGGACGAGGTGGAGGCAGTGGCAAGGTGGGGCAAATGCAGCGTGCTGGGTCATATCACGCTGCCCCTGCGCTATATCAACGAAAACTACCACGCGGGTCTGACCTATGGCGAGCACATGGACCGTGTGGCAGAGATCTTCAAGATCATCATCCCCAAGGGCGTGGGTATCGAATGCAATACCAATCGGGGCGGGGAACCACTGCCCTACGGAGAGATCCTGAAGCTCTATCACGATATGGGCGGCGAGGTCATCACCCTGGGCAGCGACGCCCACAGCGCGGAGTTCGTGGGCTGTGTGATCGAAGAGAAGCAGGAGCTGCTGCGGCAGTGCGGATTCCGATATTTTACGACATTTACCAAGCGGAAGCCGGAATGGCAAAAACTATAATACTATAAGGAGAGAGAGTAACATGAAAATAGCGATTGGCTGCGATCACGGCGGATACCTGCTGAAGCAGGATATCCTGATCTGGATGGAAGAAAACGATATTGACTACGAGGACGTGGGATGCTTCAACATCGAGAGCGTGGACTATCCCGTATATGGGGAAAAGGTGGCGCGCGCCGTGGCAAGCGGGGAATGTGACCGCGGCATCGTGATCTGCACCACGGGCATTGGCATCTCAATCGCCGCAAACAAGGTCAAGGGCATTCGCTGTGCCCATTGTCCCGATGTGCTCAGCGCGGAGATGACCCGCCGCCACAATGACGCCAATGTACTGGCCATGGGCGCCGGCATGATCGGCCCCAACGTGGCAAAGAAGATGGTGGAGGTGTTTTTGAACACCGAGTTTGAGGGCGGGCGCCATGCCCGCCGCGTGGGACAGCTGGATGCCATCGAACCCTGAATTCTGAGGTAAGGAGCTGCTTTTTATGGCAAGATACGGTTACAACGCCTACCATGGTCGCGGCAGCACAAAAAAAGTGATTCTCATTATCGCCCTGGTGCTGATCATTTTAGGCGCCGTGGGTTATCTGTTGGCGCAGAACTATATCGTCTATGACGACGCCGGACAGGCACATCTGGAGCTGCCCAAGCGCCAGAAGCCCCTTAAGACGGAGGATCTGTCGGGGAACGACGTGAATATCGAGTATGTGGAGCCGCCCGAAAAATGGCTGCCGGTGGAGGAGCTGCACGCCACGCAACTGGTACAGGGGGCGCTGAAACTGGATCCGGCGACTGTTCTTATCGGTGCGGACGAGGCCATGGTCATCGACACGAAGCTGATCAACGGTGCCATCACCTATACCACAGACGTGGAGGTACCGCCCCAGATCTATGTGGAGAAGTACGACACCATGGAGCATTTGAAGGCATTGCTGGCAGATGACCGCTATACGGTGGCGCATATGTCGGTGCTGTGCGACAGCTATTTCGTGCGCGCCCACAACGAGGCGGCGCTGCATTGGATGAACGGTATGTTCTGGTATGATGCGGACGGCTGGGCGTGGGTGGATCCCACGAATGCCGACGTGTTGGGTCACAATACCGCCCTTTGTAAGGAATATGCAGAGCTGGGCTTTGACGAGATCCTACTGGACTATTTCAGCTATCCCACAGAAGGCCGAACGGACGGCATTGTGCTGGACGAAAATCTGGACAAGACGGCGGTTTTGCAGAGTTTTGCCGAGAGCCTGCGCAATTCTCTGCCGGAGGACATGGTGCTGAGTATCGTGATCCGCAGCGACGCGACAGCGGAGTACGGTCTGTCACCCGAGATGATCGCAGCGTGCTTTGACCGGGTGTATATCGCCCCGGGTGTGGATGCCACGGCGCTGCTGAACGCCCTGCCGACGGAATACGACCGCAGTACCCGCGTGGTGCAGATGGCGTATGAAAAGCCCCAGAGCGGCAGCTATCTCCTGCTGACGCAGTAAAAAAAGAACAAAAAAATTCCGAGCCGTGCGGCTCGGAATTTTTTTGTTTTTCTCTTAATAGACCTGCAGTTCCTCTTCGCCGTTGAGGACACGCAGAGCGCCCTGGCTCAGGGACAGCAGCTCATCCTCGCCGGGTTAGACGGTGATGGGAGCGATCCAGCCGATCATGTCGGTCAGAGCGTCCACGGTTTCCTTGCCATAGGCGATGCCGCCGGTGAGAATGATCTGATCCACCTTGCCGTGCATGGCAGCTGCCATGGAGCCGATCTCCTTGCCGATCTGATAGTGGAAAGCGTCGATGACCTCGGCGGCCTTGGGATCGGTCTCGGCCATCTTCAGAATGTCGCGCATATCGGTAGAGCCAACATAGGCCACCAGACCGCCGCGGCCGGTGAGCATCTTGCGGATCTCCGCCTCGGAATATTCACCGCCGAAGCACAGATTCACCAGGTCGCCGGAGGGCAGACTGCCGGCGCGCTCGGGAGAGAAGGGACCTTCACCGTCCAGCGCATTCTCGGTGTCGATGACGTTGCCCTTCACATGAGCGCCCACGGAGATGCCGCCGCCCATGTGGCAGACGATCAGGTTCAGAGACTCATAGGGAACACCCTGCTCCTTGGCGTAGCGCTTGGCAACGGCCTTTTGGTTCAGGGCATGGAACTTGCTGCGGCGCATCAGAGCGGGATGGCCGGAATAACGGGCAACGGCGCACAGCTCGTCCACGGCGGGGGGATCCACCACGAAGGAGGGAATGCTGAGCTCGTCGCCGATCTCGCGGGAGATCAGAGCGCCCAGGTTGCAGGCGTGCTGACCCTGCACACCCTTGATGCAGTCGGCAAGCATTTTGTCGGTGGTGGCATAGGTGCCGCCGTGGAGAGGGGCGACCAGGCCGCCGCGGCCGGAGACAGCGGTCAGTTCTTTGGCATCGAAGTTGTTCTCCTTTAGCGCGTCCATTACCAACTGCTTACGCCACTCCTTCTGGGAGGGGATGTTCTCGAACTTGGCGATTTCCTCAGCGGGATGACGCAGGGTCTTGTCGAAGAGCAGCTTTTCGTCTTCAAAGACACCGATCTTGGTGGAAGTGGAGCCGGGATTGATGACAAGGATCTTGTGGGACATGATAGGTTTCCTCCTCATTTTCATATCGTTAAAATAGCAATTTGCTTTTTTCACCAAATAACATTATACAAAAAGCAGGGATAGATAGCAAGTCCTATTTTCACCGACGGATTCGGTAAAGAGTGTAGGTGGACAGGGGCGTCTGTCCTTATGACAACCCCTCCGTCACGCCTGCACAAGGGAGGCTTTGCGGGCGACCGCGAGGGTCTCCCCTACGAAAATACAACATCATTTTGCATTCATCATTCTGCATTTTGCAGCTTCCGCAGCTTGGCCTGAAACTCCTCGGGCAATTCGCAGGTGAGGGCGATCTTTTCACCTGTGCGGGGGTGGATAAAAGTAAGCCCCGTGGCGTGGAGACACTGTCCGGTGAGACCCGGGACCGCCTTTTTGCTGCCGTATACCGTATCGCCCAGAATCGGGTGGTTGATGTGTGCCATGTGGACGCGGATCTGGTGGGTACGTCCGGTTTCCAAATGGCAGCGAACATGGGTAATGCCGTTATAGCGTGCAATGACCTCCCAATGGGTGACGGCACGGCGTCCGTCGGGACGCACCGCCATCTTCTTGCGGTCAACAGGGTGTCGGGCAAGGGGCGCGTCCACGGTACCGCTGTCCTCCCGAAGATTGCCCACAACAAGACATTCATAAGTTCGGGCGAGAGTGTGGTCGGCCAGTTGGGCGGAAAGACCCAGATGTGCCGCATCGTTTTTGGCGGCGATAATGAGCCCACTGGTGTCCCGGTCAATGCGGTGGACGATGCCGGGGCGCTTTTCCCCACCTACGCCGGAAAGACTGTCGCCGCAGTGGTGCAGCAGAGCGTTGACCAACGTGCCATCCGGGTGACCGGGTGCGGGATGGACCACGAGACCCACGGGTTTATTCACCACGATCACGTCCTCGTCCTCGTACACCACGTTCAGAGGAATGTCCTGCGCGGTCACGTCCGTTTCCGCCGCTTCGGGTCGCTCTGCCAAAATGGTTTCGTCGCCGCGCAGACGGTAGTTTTTGGCGAGAGGTTTGCCGTTTACGGTGACATTTCCCTGCTCCAAAAGACGTGCGGCGGCGCTGCGGGTCAGGCCCTCGATCTCAGTGGCGAGGAAGCTGTCGATGCGGACTCCTGCCTGTTCAGTTGTCGCCGTCAGAGTCGTTTGCATGGAGGTGCTCCCTTTTGTCGTATTTTTCGTACAGCCACAGGTAGTAGACGGCACCCAGGATCGCGCCCACCACCACGAAGCAGTCGGCGAGATTGAAAATGGGATAGTGCATGAATTGCAGATCGAACATATCCACCACATAACCCAGAGCGATGCGGTCGATATAGTTGCCGATGCCGCCGCCCAAAATCAGAAGGCCCGCAATCACGCCCAGAGGGTGACGGACGATCTTTTTCACCAAAAGTACCGCCACCGCCACCATCAGCACCGTGGTGATGACCAGCAGCACGGCGGTCTTGCCGGAGAAGCTGGACCACGCCGCGCCGTAGTTGTGCAGGCGGGTGAGCCGGACGATGCCGGGCAGGAACGGGGCGCTCTCGCCTAAAGCGAGGTGGGTGGTGACCCAATGCTTTAAAAGCTGATCGCCGCCGATGAGCGCCGCCAGAGCAAGCAGATACCAGAGCATAGCATACCTCTCAAAAGCGTTTTGCCTATCATACCCCAAAACAGGAGATTTTGCAAGGCGGATTGTTGACAGAGGCTGGTTTCCGGCAATATAATACACGCAGAAAGGTGGTGCGCAAAATGGGCTTTTGGGGAACGATGGCGGCGACGGCGCTGTGGATGCCGGTGGTCATGTATTTCTGCGGCTATCTGCTGGAGAACTGCGCCGACAAGGAGATCAACGGCTGGATCGGCTACCGCACCAACCGGTCCCGCCAGAGCCGGGAGGCGTGGGAATTTGCCAACAATTTTGCAGGCGGTCTGTGGAAGCGGTGGAGTTGGATCTTGCTGCTGGGAACCGCGATGTTTACGGCGGCGCTTTACTTTCTGGGTGCTGACGCGGAGATCTGGGCGTCCATCGTGATGCTGATACAGGTTGGCGTGATGGTTCTGACTATCCCCGTGGTGGAAAAGGCGCTGAAAAAGCGCTTTGGATAAGGAACAAAAAAGAGGGGCGAAGACCCCTCTTTTTTGTTGTCATTTTCTGCCGACTGTGCTATACTATATTAGTTAAAATAGGCTTATTATCGGGAGGAGATCCTGTGGAGAGAAGTAAGGTCGTGCTGGCAGAGGAGGATGTTTCCCGCCAGCGGGAATTTGAAAAGAAAATACGGGAAATACATGAGCAGCGTGGGATCTCCCCCAAGGCCATGGTGGACACCTTCGGCTGCCAGCAGAACGTGGCGGACAGCCAGCACATCATGGGCATGCTGGAGGCCATGGGCTGTATCTTTACGGACAAATCGGAGGAGGCCGACATCGTGGTGCTGAACACCTGCGCCATTCGGGATCACGCGGAAAAGAGGGTGTACGGCAATCTGGGCGCCCTGACCCATACGAAAAAGGCCAACCCCGACCAGATCATCTGTCTGTGCGGGTGCATGGCGCAGCGGCCGGAGGTGGCGGAGAAGGTACGCAAGTCTTACCGCCATGTAGACTTGGTATTCGGTCCCCAGGCGCTGTGGAAGTTCCCGGAGCTTTTGTATCAGGTCTATACCCGCCGGGGTCGTGTGTTCTCCGTCGAGGATGAACACGGCACGATTGCCGAGGGGATGCCCGTGGTGCGGGAGGGTCGTACCAGAGCATGGGTCAGCATCATGTACGGCTGCAATAATTTCTGCTCGTACTGCATCGTGCCCTACGTTCGCGGCAGAGAGCGCTCCCGGGAGCCGGAGAAAATTCTCTCAGAGGTGCGAGAGCTGGCCGAGGCCGGGTACAAGGAGATCACCCTTTTGGGGCAGAACGTGAACTCCTACGGAAAAGACTTGGGGACTGGCTACGATTTTGCCGATTTATTGAGCGATATTGACGAAATTGAGGGGGACTATCTCATCCGCTTCATGTCGTCTCAGCCGAAAGATGCAAGCTTTAAGTTGTTCGATGCCATGGCGCGGTGTAAGCACGTTGCCAAGCAGCTTCATCTGCCGGTACAGTCCGGCTGTGACCGGGTGCTGAAAGCCATGAACCGCCCCTACGATAAGGCGAAGTATTTAGAACTCATCACCTACGCCCGCAAGGTCATGCCGGAGCTGGTGCTGACCTCGGACGTGATCATCGGATTCCCCGGGGAGACCGAACAGGAGGCCATGGAAACCGTGGACTTGGTGCGCCGGGTGGAGTTCGACGCGCTGTTCACGTTTATCTTCTCCCCTCGGCCGGGTACACCGGCGGCAAAGATGGACGATCCCATCTCCCGCGAGGAGAAGCAGGTGTGGTTTGACCGGCTCTGTGAGACTCAGAACGAAATTTCCGCGCGGCACCACGAAAAGTATATCGGCAAGACGCTGCGCTGTCTGGTGGACGGCGAGACCGAAGACGCCCGCTATCCCCTGTCGGCGCGTACAGCCGGCGGGAGGTTGGTGCATCTGGTGGGCGACAAGTCCGCCGTGGGCGCCTATCGCAGCGTGAAGATCACCGACAGCAACACCTGGGCATTGTTTGGCGAGATGCTGAATGCAGAATGCTAAATCGTTCCGTAGGGCGGCGTGGTTCACCCCCTTTTGTCAGCTTCGCTGACATTTCCCCCGCTGGGGGAATTACCTCACGCCGCCGCGGCGGGCTGGGGTCGGCCCGCCCTACGAAAAAAATGGTATAGCAGGCGGACAGAGTCGTCCGCCCCTACCGATATCAATCGCAGTACTCAGCAAATTTTTTACCACATTTAGCATTTAGAATTTAGAATTTTCAGAGAAAGGGAGGTGCTCACAATGGCTGAGTTGACCCCCATGATGCAGCAATATATGGAGATCAAGGAGAAGAACCCGGATTCCATTCTGTTCTTCCGATTGGGCGACTTCTATGAGATGTTCGGCGCTGACGCCAAGACTGCGTCGCGGGAGCTGGATCTGGCGCTGACCTCCCGGGATAAGGACAAGACCAAGACCCCGGAGGAGAAGATCCCCATGTGCGGTATTCCCTACCATGCCTCCGACGCCTATATCGCACGCCTCATCGGCAAGGGCTATAAGGTGGCCATCTGCGAGCAGGTGGAGGATCCCGCCCTTGCCAAGGGACTGGTGAAGCGGGATATTATCCGGGTGGTGACCCCCGGCACGGTCATCGACAGCGCATGCCTGGAGGAGGGAAAGAACAACTTCTGCGCCGGCGTGTACTTAGACGACGACAACGCGGCATTCTGCGCCTGTGATATCTCCACCGGACGCACCCATGCCACCGCCTTTTCCGGTGCAGAACGGCTGACACACCTCATCAACGAGCTGGGACGCTTTGCCCCCGCCGAAGCGGTGGCGAACGAGACGGCGTTCTTCGACGAGACCTTACATACTTTTTTGACCGAGCGTTTACAGTGCCACGTGGAAAAGCGGGGCGCCGCCAGCTTCCGGTTTGAAAGTTGTGAAAAGTCGATTCGCCAACAGTTCGGCGAGGACGCCACAGCCCGCCTGCCCAAGGAAAATCCTGCGGCAATTCTGGCGCTGGGTGCATTGATCGAGTATCTCCATGAGACCCAAAAGACCGATTTGAGCCACGTGGATGATCTGGAATATTACCGGGAAGGGCAGTTCATGGAGTTGGATCTCGCCACCCGGCGCAATCTGGAGCTGACGGAGACCCTCCGCAGCAAGGAGAAGCGCGGCAGCCTTCTGTGGGTGCTGGACAAGACCAAGACCGCTATGGGCGGACGGCTGATGCGCTCGTGGCTGGAGCGTCCTCTGCTGAGCTGCAACGCCATCAACCGCCGCTTGAACGCGGTGAGCGCATTGGTGGAGGACAGTGTTGCCCAGCAGGAATTGACCCTTGCCCTCACCGGCATCGCGGATATGGAGCGGCTGATCGGGCGTATCGTCTATGGCAGCGCCGGCGGACGAGATCTGGTATCCCTGCGTACCGCCATGGAAAAGCTGCCCCAGGTGAAAGCGCTGCTCAGAGGCTTTCCGAAAGGCAGATTACAGGAACTGAATGAGCAACTGGACGATTTGAACGACCTCGCCGCGCTGATCGGGGAGACCCTGGTGGACGAGCCGCCGTTCTCCGTTCGGGAGGGCGAATTCGTGCGCCAGGGCTATGACGCCGAGGTGGACCGCCTGCGGGGTATTCTCCACGGCGGCAGGGATATCATCGCCAGGATGGAGACCGCCGAGAAAGAGCGCACGGGTATCCGTACGCTGAAAATCGGTTACAACAAGGTGTTCGGCTACTACATCGAGGTGTCCAACTCCTTTAAGAACCTGGTGCCAGAGACCTATATCCGCAAGCAGACCCTGGTAAACGGCGAGCGCTATATCACCCAGGAGCTGAAGAATCTGGAGGGCGATATTCTCACCGCCGCCGAGCGGGTGTCGGCTCTCGAGTATCAGATTTTTGAGAATCTGCGCAAGACTGTGGCGTCCCATGCCGCCCGTATTCAATCTGCCGCCGCCGCCGTGGCGGAGGTGGACGCCCTCTGCTCCTTTGCCGCCGTGGCGGTGAAGAACAACTACTGCTGCCCCGTGGTGGACGACAGCGGCGTCATTGAGATCCACGACGGCCGCCATGCCGTGGTGGAGCAGATGCAGAAGAATGCCCTGTTCGTGCCCAACGACACCTATATGGGACAAAAAGAGGATCGGGTGGCCATTATCACCGGTCCCAACATGGCGGGTAAATCCACCTATATGCGGCAGGTGGCGCTGATCGTGCTGATGGCGCAGGTGGGCTCTTTCGTCCCCGCCCGTGCCGCCCATCTGGGCGTGGTGGATCGCATCTTTACCCGTATCGGGGCCTCGGACGACCTGTCCGCGGGCCAGTCCACCTTTATGGTGGAGATGACCGAGGTCAGCGACATTCTCCACAGCGCCACCGCTGACAGCCTGCTGATCCTGGACGAGATCGGCAGAGGTACCAGTACCTTTGACGGTATGTCCATTGCCCGAGCGGTGCTGGAATACTGCGCCGACCCCAAGAAACTGGGGGCAAAGACCCTGTTTGCCACCCATTACCACGAGCTGACCGCCCTGGAGGACGCCCTTCCCGGCGTGAAGAACTACAACATCGCCGTCAAGACCCGGGACGAGGATATCATCTTCCTGCGGAAGATCATCGCCGGCGGTGCTGACCGCAGCTACGGCATCGAGGTGGCCAAGCTGGCGGGATTGCCCCGGGAGGTGGTGACCCACGCCAAGAGCATTTTGGCGGAGCTGGAGGCAGAGTCCGGCAAACCCCGAACCGTGGCGGCGGAAGAGGATCAGGTGTCCCTGGAGGCCATCGCCGAGGCCGAGGTCATCGACAAGCTGCGCCGGACGCAGGTGGACACTTTGAGCCCCCTGGAGGCGCTGAATTTGCTGTACGAGGTCAAGAAGAAACTGGAATAAGACGGGAGGGAAAACCATGCCCGAAATCAAACAACTGGACAAGCACGTATCGGAGCTGATCGCCGCCGGTGAGGTAGTGGAACGCCCGGCCAGCGTGGCAAAGGAACTATTGGAAAACGCCATCGAC
>JAZUEB010000063.1:0-32523 GCA_045639965.1 Vescimonas sp.
GCAAGAAGAAGGCACAAAGTGGTATCAATACACTTTCATTGATGAATACAGCCGTTTTCGGTATTTAGAGGCATTTCAGGAACACAGCACCTATTCCTCTGCCGAATTCATCAAGCATTGCGTACAGCGTTTTCCCTATGCATTCCCCCAACTGGCAAAAGCCTGCTCAAGTCCTTTCCAGCTTTCCCAATGTGTAACACATCATTGACAAACCTACACAACATTATTTCATTTTATTTCATTTTTGGACATGTAATACTTGCTTTTTACGTGTATCATGTTATACTTATTTTAGGTATGTGTTGCGATATATATATATCATTTCATTCCTCCAAAAAATCACCTGTCACAAAGCACTAGCAGTTACTGTCCATACGCCGATAGGCGACCGTTGTTTAACAATTTTCTTACTCTTTTTTCCCTCCGATTTGGAGCGCCGGACGTTTCGGCGCAGTCAGCGTGAGTGGGATAGTATCGTATTCTGTTGCTGCGTTTATGAAACTATTATAAATCCAGCAAAAGTATACGGGTCATATTGAGATCTTTCAGAACGCACTATAAAAAAGCCTTTGACCTTTTTAGAAAGAAATGTGCAGGGTGGTAGAAGCATGGCATCTTTAACAAAAGACAATCAGATGCTTGACGAGAAGCAGATCTCTTTTAAGGGAACTGCCGTGGAAGCAGTTACTCATAGCAAAAATTTACGTGCATTTCTGTTTGTAAAATACAGCTTTGATTTTTTAGCTGCGCTGATCTTCAGTATCGTGTTATTTGTACCGATGGTGCTGATTGCGATTTGCATAAAAATAGATTCCCCGGGTTCTGCTATTTTTACACAATTACGCATAGGGGAAGACGGCGAGCCATTTAAGCTCTATAAATTCCGAACAATGATTCCATCGGCGCCTGACGATTTGCCGACCTCCCAGTTTCCTGATGCGGACAAGTATACGACAAAGCTCGGCTTTTTTTTACGCCGAACCAGCTTGGATGAATTGCCGCAATTATGGAATATTCTGAAATGTGAGATGTCTTTTGTAGGATTCCGTCCGGTTTGCACAACAGAAATTAAATTGAACAATCTGCGCCGAGAATACGGCGTTTTTTCCTGCCGTCCCGGCATTACCGGTCTGGCTCAGGTTCGTGGGCGGGATGATCTGTACTATAAGGAAAAAGCAATGATTGATGCGGAATATGCAAAGAATCGTTCATTTAAGTTGGATTTGTACTGCCTGCTGAAAACGATACCGGTGACCCTTTCGCAAAAGGGCGTTAAATGACATTTCCATCCATTTAGCTTTGTGAAATGGTTTCGTCCGCCGCAAAGCAATTTTTGAGGTTTATTGTGGTTATTCAAGAAATATTAAAAAATCATTTCAAATACAGAAAACAGATTTTCCTATTGGCAAAAGCTGATCTGATTAAAACCTATAAAGGTGCAGCGCTTGGGTGGGCCTGGGCAATCATTCACCCTGCTATCACAATTGCCACCTATTATTTCGCGTTTTCCTTGGGGCTGCGTGTGGGCAAGCCAGCCGGAGAATATTCCTATTTCCTTTGGCTGATTGCCGGTATGGTTCCATGGTTTTATATTTCGGCAATGTATTCCGGGGGAGCATCTTCTATCCGGAAATATGGCTATTTGGTCACGAAAATTCGCTATCCGGTTTGTACTATTCCCACGATTGTGAGTCTATCGCAACTGGCTACACATATAGCCGTTGTGATAATTGTTATGGTGATTTTCATTTTCAGTGGGAAAACACCGGATGTATATTGGCTGCAACTACCTGTATACATATTCCTGATGTTCATGTTCTTTACAGTGTGGGCCTTATTTGCCGGTATGATCGCTGTTGTCAGCAAAGACTTTTTGCATTTAGTAAAATCCTCCACTACAGTACTATTTTGGATGTCTGCGATCATATATGACTCAGGAAGAATAAAAAGCTCCGTTTTTCTCAGAATACTGCAGTTTAACCCAATCACGATTATTGTTAACGGTTATAGAAATTCGTTTATCTATAAGATATGGTTTTGGGAGAATTGGATAGAGCTGCGTAATTTTGGTTTTGTCCTCCTGATAATGATTCTCTTGGCCATGTGGGCATATAAAAGGCTGGTTAAAGAGATCCCTGATATGCTCTAAGGAGAATAACAGCTATGGAGCAGTCCAAAGAAATTGCAATACAATTAAAGAATGTAACAAAAACCTATCAGCTTTTTAAAAACGATAAAGCCAGGTTTCTTTCTCTTTTGTTCAAAAAGGCACCGCAAGAGCAAAATTGTGCTGTCAATGATGTATCTCTGACGATTTACCGCGGCGAATCGGTTGCTCTGTTCGGAAAAAACGGCGCAGGAAAATCCACAATTCTGAAAATGATTACCGGCGTCGCGTTCCCTACACAGGGAAAAATCCGTGTAAACGGACGTGTCAGCGCCCTGTTAGAGCTGAGTGCGGGTTTTGACCCTTCGCTGACAGGACGGGAAAACATCTATCTGCGTGCAGAAATGTTAGGGATCAAGTCGGACGAAATCAAACGCTTAGAAACGCAAATCGTCGAATTTTCCGAGCTGGGGCGTTATATCGATCAGCCCATCCGGACCTACTCCAGCGGCATGAAAGCCCGGCTTGGTTTTGCCATCAATGCCAATGTCCAACCGAACATCTTGATCGTAGATGAGGCCTTGAGCGTGGGAGATAAAGACTTCCGTCTGAAGTGCAGGAAAAAAATAAATGAGATCATGGCCGGCGACATCACATTTTTATTTGTCACACACTCCAGTGCGGATGCAAAACTGTTCTGCAAACGCGGTATAGTCCTGCGGCATGGCAAAATTGTTTTCGATGGTGCCGTGGCCGATGCTGCAGCGTATTATGACAGCATTCTGAAGAATCCCTGAATACACATAGGGCGGTGCGGATAGCGTGAATATATTGATTTCTTTTTTGAATTTTTTGGCAAATATCCTGTATTGGCTGCTGAAAAAGCTTCCTGTACAGCATCAGGTCTGTTTTTTCAGCCGGCAATCCAACAGCATTACGGTTGATTTCAGGCGCATTGAGGATGAACTGAAAAAACGGGATCCCTCCGTAAAGACCGTGATGATTTGCCACCAATTCCGCAACGCCCATGACGGTGCGCTTCGCTTTGTGTGGGATCTTCTGCGCAGTATGTATTATTTGGCCACTTCCCGCGTGTGTATATTGGACGCATATTGGCCGACCGTATCTATGCTGCGGCACAAAGAAGAATTGACTGTTATTCAGATCTGGCATTCCATCGGAAAAATCAAAAAATCCGGATATCAGACATTGGGACAAACGTCAGGCCGGAGCGTAGCTTTGGCAAAGGCCATGAAAATGCACCGCAATTATGACTATGTGGTCGCCGGTGGAACAGCATGGAATCCGTTTTATTGCGAATCGTTTGACATAGAGGAAGAAAAACTTCTCAACTATGGTCTGCCCCGTCTGGATGAAGTGCTGGAGGGCAGCGAAACCGCCGGACAATTATGGGATATCTATCCGGAATTGGTAGGAAAAACCGTAATCCTGTATGCACCGACATACCGCAAACGGGCGTTGGATCCCCCTTGTGAATTGGCCAATCTGTTTGATCCGAAAAAGTATGCCTTCATATGCCGATTCCATCCAAACCAGCAGTTCACCTGCGAACCTGATGAGCAAATGCAGCATTATCAAGCGGGAACCACCTTTGATTATCTGCAAATCTGCGATTACTTTATTACCGACTATTCCTCTTTGGCGCTGGAAGCTGCGGCATTGAAGAAAAAGACATTGTACTACTTATTTGATTATGCGCAGTATCAAAACGAGAATGGATTAAATATTGATCTGTTGACTTTGTTGCCGCATATTTCCTTTCAATCTCCTGAAGGCCTGTTTTCAATCATCGAAAACGGAACATATCCTCAAGAGGATTTTACATGGTATCGGCAGAACTTTCTGCCGGAAAAGCAAGGACAGTCTACGGAAAAAATCGTTGATCTGATTGAGGAGAAGTTAGGTAAAGATGAGATATGTGATAATGGCCGACGGGAAGATGTCCCGATGGGAAAAGACTTTCAATGCACCGAAACATTTGCTGCCCGTCGGTAACGAGATCCTGTTGGGACGAATTGTCCGTCAGATCCGTGAAAACGATCCCGGTGCGGAAATACTGGTCACCTCTCACGATCCGCGCTACGGAGACTACGGTGCTGTACGCTATGAGCCGAAAAACAACATCTATGAAATCGACCGCTTTACGGCAGAACTGATCGACGACGATGTGTGCTTTCTGTATGGTGACACCTATTATGCAGATGCTGCCATGCAAAAAATCTGTCAGTTGAAGCCGGAGTCCATCTATTTCGTTGGAACAGCGCATGCAATTGTTGCAGTTAAGGTACATGACGGCGCACTGATGCGATACCATTTTAATCGAGTACGCAATATGCATATTGCCGGTCAACTGGAAGATTGCCGCGGATGGCAGCTATATCAGTCGTTTACCGGCCAGTCCTTCGATAAGATCCATATTGGCCCCGCATTTTTGACGCTGGATGACGGTACACAGGGTTTTAATCGCATAGAAGAATACCAAAAATTTGTAGAGAGCAGGCACAAACGATAAATGGACATCTTTGAACTGGTAAGGTATTTCAGTAAAAAAGCAAAGCTTTTTGTTTTGTACTGGCGCCGGATCATCTTTGTGAAGGATCATTTCAAGGTTCCGTTTTTAACAAAGCTGAAAGCAAATATTTTTGGCGGGTATCTTGCGGATCAATGGGCATTGTATGATCTGGATATGAAAAAGCGAAAGCAATACCTCTCGGAATTTGACTGGTATCGCTCACGTTACATTAACGAGCCTTTTGATTATATGCTCAATAACAAGATCATTGCGACAGAGGTGCTGGGCCGCTATGTGCGGATGCCGCAAATCTATCTGGTGAACAGCAAAGGCGTGATTGCAGACTTTTCCGGCGCTGTGTTGGATAGTGATGAGGCTGTTGATCGCCTCAAAGATATAAAGGATGTATTTATCAAACCCTTCGGCAAGGGAAAAGGCAACGGTGTCCATCATATTACCTGTCAAGCTGACAGCTTTTATAGGGACGATCAACCCATTACAGCAAAGGACCTGGCAAAAATTCTCCAATCACATAAAGACTGGTATCTGTCAGAAGCGGTAAAGCAGCATCCGTACGCAGATCAATTATATGACAAGACCGTAAATACCATTCGCATCATTACGCTGCGTGATCCGAAAACAAAGCGGTTCAAAGTCTTTTTTGCGGTACAGCGCATTGGCACCAGCCGGACGATTCCCGTGGATAACGGAAGTCAGGGCGGTCTCATTTGCAAAATTGATTTGGAAACCGGTCGGCTTTCCCATGGCCGACGGCTCCACGATTGTGACATATATGAGAACCATCCGGATTCAAACGCGCATTTTGAGGATGTAACAATACCGGGATGGAACGAAATGAAACAGGAGATTCTGGCATTGGCAGAGCACTTCCCCTATCTGCACTTTATTGCCTGGGATGTGATAAAGATGCCGGACGGGCAAAACTGCGTCATTGAAGCGAATACTTCGTCCGGTGTCAATATTGTTCAGCTTTGGGGCGGGCAGCGACAGGACGAGCTCGGTGAGTTTTACCGCGCTCACGGTGTGATTAAAAAATAAATACATTTACATAAAAATATATTAATTGATAGGGAGGAAAAAATAGTGAAAGTCGCGGTTTTAGGAGCAGGAAATGCCGGCTGCGCTGTAGCGGGCGATCTTACATTGAAGGGCCATGAGGTCACACTCATTAAAACTTCCAACTCAATGCACAATGACAATTACCAGTTTCTGCTGGATAATGATGGCCAAATCAGCTTGTGGGAAGAAGGAGAAACCAGAACCACTCATATCCATAAGGTGACGACCGATCTGGCAGCTGTCAGTGAAGCAGAGGTAGCGATTATCTATATTCAGACCAGCTACCATGAAGAACTGATTGAAAAGATCAAGGACTATCTGCGCGACGGACAAATTGTTATTATCAACCCCGGCTATTTTTCCACTGCCTATATGCTTAAACACTGCAAGGATAAGGATCTGACGATTGTTGAGGCAACCAGCTCCTTTATCGACTGCCGCATTGCTGAACCGGGCCTGATAAAGGTCGGCTTCCGTAATGTGCGTAATCCTATCGGTGTGTATCCCTCATCCCGCAAAGAAGAAACGGCAGCGAAACTGGAATGCCTCGGCTTCCATCTGGTGCCGTTCTCGACAGTGGAAGTGGCTATGCATAATCCCAATATGATCGTCCACACCGTTGGCGCTATCATGAGTATCCCCCGCATCGAAAAGACAAACGGCGATTATTGCATGTACTGGGAAGTCTTTACACCCAGCGTGTGGAACATTCTGGAAAAACTGGATGCTGAGAAAATGGATGTACTGGAGCACTTGGGATTGCCTCGACTGGCCTATGTAGATGCTTGTAAGTTCCGCAATACACTGGACGAGGATGCAGATGGCAAGGCAACCTTCTTCTGGTATGCCGCTATGCCTACACGTGCCAAAGGCCCCGTAGCGGTTAACAGCCGTTATATTACTGAGGATGTGCCGCAGGGCTTGGTCATGTTGGAAACCTTGGGTCAGTATTTGCATATTCCTACCCCCATTTGCACGTCTCTGATCGAGATGGCCAATGCCGCTTTGCAAACTGATTTCCGCAAGATTGGCAGATCTCTGGAAAAATTAGGCGTAGAGAATGTAAAAACTATTTTGGAACAGAATTAACAAGCCTTCTAAGGGAAGGGAGAATATTAAAGTGCATACAGAGTTAGAAGAGCGGCAGAAAGCATTGGATACAGTCAATGCCGATAAATTACCGTATAGAGGAAGAAATGCATACTTCAGTCAGATGAGGAGTTACTTGACCTCCTATTTGGCTGATACAAGCAAGACGAAAGCGCGTCAGAACTTTGTGCGGATGATGAATTACATCAATGTACATAATGATGAACTTTCAAAAGATTTGAGAAAAACGCGCAATCGTATGGTTGAGGATATTTATTCTCAATACAAGAAAACAAAAAGTGGGGAGTTATATACCCTTTTGGTAGAAGTGTTTCCATACACATCACCCAATTTTATGGGCAAATACAAGTTTTTGCTAAAATGGAGGGGCGAGAAAGAGCTTTTGGCTGATTTGACAAAGCACGACTTGAATCCGGGAAAATCGGATCGAATAGCCAAAACTTATGTTTCCCGCGGAATTAAACGCAAGCTACGCCCTATTCGCGGTAAGATCGAAAAAATCAAACTTTTCTTCATGGAGATGAAAGGGTTTTCTCCGTTTATGGCCAAATATTGGCTGGATAGCAAGAAAAAAGATTTGGCCAACAAGAGTGATGGTGTGCCTACTTCTGTAAAAAAGTGGGCGCATCGCCATGGATTCCTATCTTATCGTATTGAGCAGTATGGTATTACCAAGGATAATTATAAAGGTTTTATCTCCGACAGAGACTATATGTGGATCAATCCCATCAACGAGAAGTTCCGTCGCTTGATTAATGATAAGATGACCACACGCTATGTGCTTGATCCGTTCTCCGAATATTTGCCGGACTACTATTATCTTATTATGAAACGCGGAACCCAAAAGTCGCGTATACTGATGCCATTGCAGGATTTGCCGGAAGGATACAAAGGTTATTCTTATAGAGAATTACTGAGATTGCTGCGCGAAAAAGGAGATCTAGCACTGAAACCCTCCAGTGGTACGCACGGTGATGGCTTTTACCGCCTGTCCTATAAGAATGAACAGTACTATATCAATATGAAACCGGTCAATCAGGAGGATATTATTGATCGAATCGCTACGCTGCACTCTTACTATGTAGTAACTGAATATATCCAGATGCACGCGCAGCTCAAGGAGATCTATCCTGATGCGGTATGTACTGTACGCGTTATCGTGTTTAACGAAAACGGAAGCGAGCCGACAATTGCCGAGACATATATCAGAATTGGCAGCTCCTCCACCGGTGTGGTTGATAACCTGGGTGCTGGTGGTATGATGGCTCATTTGGATAAGGAAACGGGACACTATGGAAATGCTAAGGCAATCGTAAACCAGCATATCTTGGATTGCCCCAACCATCCTGATACAGGTACATTGATTGAAGGTGTGCTGCCTAATTGGGACAAGGTTAAGAAACAGGTCAAGGAAATTATGATCAGAATGCCGGAACTGGAATATATCGGTTTCGATGTAGCAATAACAGAAGATGGCTTTAAGATCATCGAAATGAATACATATCCTGACTTTCCTCGTATTAAAAAGATTGATCAGGAACTGACAAACTATCTGAAGGAAGTTGCCGCGGCAAAGCGGAAACACAATAGTGTTGTACAAAACTATAAGGCATTCAAAAAGCGTGTCACTGATAGCCGAGTTGCTAAAAAGACAGACTATATGGGATATATGTATCAGCTTTGGAAACGCGATCTAAAGGATGACACATATCACAATACATATGCCACAAAAGAGGAGATCAAATGGGCACATGACAGAGGATTCCTGTCTTACCGTATTAAGCAGTACGGTCTGACAGAGGAAAATTACATGAGCTATCTGTCCGACAGAGATTATCGTTATCTGCGTCCCATCAATAACTCTTACCGCAAATGGATCTATGATAAGGTAACGATGCGGTATGTGCTGAACAAGTATAAGGAATATATTCCCGAATATTACTACCATATCGTTCCGAGAACCCACGGCATGTTCTGCGTCTGTATGCAGGATTGCCCGGAAGGTTTCGGAGCTGGTTTTGATGAGCTTGTAAGATTGCTTAAGACCAAGGGGTTGCTGGCTATGAAACCCACAGAGGGCTCTCATGGCGTGGGATTTTACAAGCTTGAGTACAAGGATGGTACATACTATGTCAACGAGGAGGCTATGACCGAATCACAAATTACAGCATTCTTTGAAGGCTTGGATGATTATTACAATGTGTCGGAGTATATCCAAATGCATGATGCCATAAAGGCTATTTATCCCAATGTGGTATGTACAATTCGTGCCATGGTCATCAATAAAGACACAAAGAGTCCTAAATTGATGAATACCTATATCCGTATCGGTACAAACAGCACCGGCATGACGGATAATATTGCATTTGGTGGCGTGTTTGCCCAGATTGATAAGGACACAGGACACCTGCATACGGGTGAAAAGTTGGAAAACCATGTCATCGTTCCCTGCCCGAATCACCCCGATACCGGTGCTGCGCTGGAAGGTTATTTGCCTAACTGGGATATTGTCAAAGAGAAAATCGTTGAGATTAGTAAATATATCGGTCAACTGGAATATATGGGCTTTGACATTGTTATCACGCCCAACGCTTTCAAAATCCTGGAGATCAATACGCATCAGGATCTGCACCGATATCCCAATTACGGACCGGAAGTGAATGAATATTTCAGAGATAAGCTCTTTGAAAAGGGTGCACGGTATTGCAGCCGCATAGATACCCCGCAAGTGAGCATTGGACTGAATAATCACGATGGCCGACCCGAACTGAAGTGGAATCCCATTAAGGACGCTTACCTATATGAAATCTATCGCGCTACAAAGGAAGATAGCAATTATAGATGTATATTTACAACAGATAAACCGCATTTCAAAAATGTCTCTGCTGTCCCAGGTGTAACATATTATTACAAAGTGAAGGCTTTGTGCGCAAAGGGAATTTTTGGTGATTCCGAAATGAGTAAATACCGCTATGTTACCTGCGATTGTGCCACGCCAAAGGTGAAAATATCGCTGAACAGCAAAGGCAGCCCGACCCTAAGTTGGGAAGACGTGGATGGTGCCAGCAGATATGCCATCTACCGCAGCAATGATGGAGAGAATTTCAGATGTCTCAATACTACACAGAAGAAGATGTGGAGCGATAGTAGTGCAGAAGCCGGAAAAACATATTATTACAAGGTCGAGGCATGCTGTGGCAGAAACAAGTACGGTAATTCTAAGCACAGTGATGCGGCTAAAATACAGCTATAGTGAAATTCATTGACCGCCGCGGAGATGTAAGATACAGATTCTTGATTTTGAAAATGCAGATACCGTGATGAAACATGATATCATCCATCAGGATCTGCATAAGGTGGCTGCACATTCTGACGAAATCAAAGAGTTTTACAGAGCAAAAATCAGATACAGGGAATCGCTGTATAAAAAGTGAGGTATAGTGTATGAGTACAAAAACTATTTCTCGGCAGGAGCGAGCTAAAAAGCAGCGTAATTGGTTAAAAAAAGCGTTTGCTATTGATGAGAATACTTTCCCTAATGAGAATGTTCAGGCTGTTCAGGATTATTGGACAAAAATGTCCGGTGGACAGTATACAGTAGATCCTATTTATTGCCAGTTTTATTCACAGGCAACAGGAGAATTTGATCCGCGTTACATTCCAGATGATTTCCAATATTGGACGCTGGAATATAAGTGCATCAACTTTGATTATATCAGGGCATTTACTGACAAAAATTATCTTGATTTGATTTTAAAGGGCATAAAAATGCCGGAAACCATAGTGCATTGCATTAAGGGCGCATATCTTGATGCGAATTATCAATCCATTTCAAAAGAAGAGGCATTGGAAAAGCTCAAAGCCGAGCGTGAGAATGGATTTGTCAGAAAGATATCTATTGCAAGTTATGGTGGTTCCGGAGTTAGCTTTGCCGCACCGAACACGGATGAAAAAGATTTAGAAAAATATCTTTCCCTTAATGATAGCAATAATTTTGTTATCCAAAAGTTGATTCGTCAGCATCCGGATATGGCTGTTTTTAATAAAAATTCAGTTAATAGCGTTCGTGTATTGTCTATCAGACGCAATGATACAGTATATCTTGCATCGACTGTTGTGCGTATGGGTGTCAATGGATCACAAGTGGACAATTTCAGTTCCGGCGGCGTGTGCTGTGGCGTTGATGAAAACGGATACCTGAAAAAATATTGCTATGATGCGGCTGGCAAGAAGATGACAACACACCCGTCCGGTATTGAAATGTTGGGCATGAAAGTGCCGTCTTATAATAAAGTGCGTGAACAAGTTAAGATTTTGCACGATAGATTTCCTCAGTTTGGCATAATTTCTTGGGACTTTGCTATAGACGAAGATGGTGACCCCGTGCTGATTGAATATAATGTTGGTCGCGGCGGAATCCATATCCATCAGCTTTGTAATGGACCATTGTATGGTGATATGACAGATCAGTTGATTAGGGAAGCGTTTGGTGTTGCCAAAGCTTTGCCCGGAATTACTGCTCCGAAGATTACATTTGCACAATTAAATGAGAAGGGACTTCCCCGACTTGTATGGGAGCCGGTTGCAGGAGCAGTGAAATACGAGGTATACCGTGGAGTGGAAAAGACTGGTATTATGAAGAAAATGTTTACCACAGAACAAACCAGGTATACGAATGTGACTATTTCCCGTGGAAAAAACTATAGCTACAGAGTTTGGGCTATCGGAAAAGACGGATTACGTGTGCCTGAAGGATGCAGTCAAATAGTAGAGATTGCCGTAAAGTGAATGTGAAAAACGACGGAAATCTTGTAAACTATTTTCGGTTAAAGGATCATAGCAAATGAAAAAATCCGAGGTGGAGATATTTACAGAACAATTTAGATTGCTTTGCCTTGTGCTGCAGGGATTTAAGTACCAAACCGCCAAGCAGTACCTGAAGCTGAGACAGAATCATCAAAATCCGCAGCAGTTAAAGACTGCTATGCACTTATTGCCGTTTAACAGCGCATTTGATAAGATGCTGAATGATATTCTGTCAACCGAAATGGTGCTGCAGGAACGCAGCGATTGTTTTGCCACGCCGTACGCGCTGATCATGGAGTTGGACGGTGAAAAGAAAATCTGCTGGCTTCCCGCGATATCCGACGAAATAACACAAGAAGCAGAGTCCCTTATTGCGCTTTTGCGCAATAAGGGCGCTCTGTTTGTCAGAGATTCTAAAAATATGTATCCCCTACGTATGCAGGTGTGGCGTTATACCGGGGATTGCTTCTATATTGATGATGTTCCAATGTCGGAGCAGGCCATACACCAGTCCATCGAAGCTTTGCCGTCGGATACTCTGTTTTGTGAGTATTTGTCTCCCGCTTCGGATCGTGTGTATCAGCATCCCCTGCTGCACCTGGTAATGGTAAAGACGGAAAGCGACAGTTTTGCAGAAGTGCCCGCCTACATGACCGATATATCCGATATGGATATTACCAGGGGATATGATGTACCGAAAAATGATCCTCGTGTAGCAGATGCTCGCGCATTTGCGAACTATGTGTGCAGGAAATTCCGCGAGCTTCCCTACATACACCTTACGTTTCTCTTTACGGAAAGCGGTTTTATATTGATGCAATTTGACACCGGCAGGGATCTTGTCTATTGCCGTCATTTACCGCCGGAAGTAACAGAACTCCTCAATCGGATCAAAAAAAGTCGTTCCGCATTGACCTGGCGCCAAAAGAAGGATCAGATTTACAAATATATCACCTCCTGGCAGGCAAAGCGGAAAGGCTTTGTCGATTTTATGTACCGCAACTGGCTGCGCGGTTTGAAAGACGATAGAAAGCATTCCCACACCAATCGTCGCGAAAAACGCTGGGCGCACCGACGTGGATTTTATTCCTATCGTATCAAACAGTACCATTTGAATGAGGAGAACTATCGGGATATTCTATCGGATTATGATTATAAGAAACTGCGTCCTCTGAATTGCCGATATCATAAATGGCTGTGGAATAAGCTGATGGTTAATTTTGTCCTGTGGCCGTTCTGCAAATATATGCCCATCTACTATTATCGGCTCATCCCGGAAAATGGAAAAATATCCATCATACCGTATGACCCCACCTGTGAAAATTGCTCGTTTCATGATATAATCGAGCTGCTGAAGTGCAAAGGGAAACTGGCTTTGAAGCCCGCCGTCGGTTCGCATGGAGAGGGCTTTTATCAGTTGGCATTTTCTGAGGGGCGATTCTTCGTCAATGGAAAAGAGCGATCCGTCGAAGAAATTAAGAATCTCATAATAGACCTGAAAGCTGCCTGTATCGTTTCCGAATATATTGAAATGCATCACGATCTCAAGCGGATCTATGACCGGGTAGCCTGCACGATTCGTGTCATGACAATTCAAAATTCCGCTTCTTCCCCCATCAAGAATGCGTATCTGCGTATCGGCACCAGTTTTACGGGAAATACGGATAATCTTGGCTCCGGTGGCATTGCCGTACCGATCGACCTGGAAACCGGGCATTTTGAAAAAGCAGAATTGTTAAAGGGACACGAGTTTGTCCCCTGCGCTCTTCACCCTGATACCAATGCACCGATACAGGGGTATATCCCCTATTGGAACGATATCAAAGAAAAAATCAGGGAGATCTGTTCTTACCTCTCTCCCTTGGAATATCTGGGCTTTGATGTCGTTGTTACAGAGGACAATTTCAAAATTCTGGAGATCAATACACACCAGGATCTGCATAAATATACCAGTTATCCTCAGGAAGTAAAGGATTATTTTGCTGATAAAATGGCTCGGAGGAAGATGAAATGATCAAGCAGCGAAAAATAAGCGCATGGTTCTGCGCCATACTTTTGCTTTTTGCTGTATTTGCTGCCGGAATTCTGACAGTGAATACTGTCAATGCTGAGCCGCTTGACGACCCTCCTGCAGAGGAAACCACAGACCCTGTCGATCCGTACCCTGTCGATCCGAACCCTGTTGATCCGGACCCTGTTGATCCGGACCCTGTCGATCCGGACCCTGTCGATCCGGACCCTGTTGATCCGGACCCTGTCGATCCGGACCCTGTCGATCCGAACCCTGTCGATCCGAACCCTGTCGATCCGACGCCTTATGATCCGACACCCACAAATCCTGCCGGACAAGCCGAGCAGACAGCGCAAACAAATCAAACGAATCGAAATCGTGTAAATACAGCTCCCGCTGCCTCGCCGCAGGATGTATTGCTGAATACATTGGGTGTTTCCTGCGGAAAACTATTCCCGGATTTTTCGCCCGATATCCATGAATACACGGTTTACGCATCTAAGGATCAGATAGGAACGGACGTCAATGTAACAGCAGCAGCAGTAAACGCGAACGCTTCACTAAAGATATCCGGCCCATCCGCATTGGCAGAAAAAGATATTGAAAAAACGGTGACAATATCTTTGGCAAATCAGTCAGCAGAGTATCGCATTCAAATTCATGTATTGAAGCCCACGGAATTGTTGCTGGCAGACTCGTTGTATGCGATCCCTCAGACGCTCGACCTGAAATCGCTGCCAATGGGATTTGAGAAGACAAAGGTTACTTTTTCAGACGGCACGGCAATACGCGCGGCAAAGAGCCGGGACGGAGACTTACTGCTGACACAATTTGTCAACGACGCCGGCAGCGAATTATGGTATTGCATAGATTTAAAAAAACAGTCCTTTGAGCCTGTTCAGCTGACGAAGAAAGACGGCAAACTATTCGTCGTCGTCAGCACCACATCGGATCTTCTGTATGGCGGCGATGACGAAGAAAACGGCTATTATCTTTATAACTCTGAAACCGATACCCTGTCCTTCTGCATAAACCCGACAGAGACGGCAACCCCCTCCCGCTTCAAGAACGCGAACGCTATGCCGGCTATGACCGTCACTGCATTTTCCGTAGCGGCGATATGCCTGCTAACCTGTGCTGTGATCCTGGCAAAATACCTGAAGTGGAAGAATGAAAACGCCGGTCAAACCAGATATTTCAGGCCTTATATTGCGTTACCTGATGATGAAAAAGAATAATGCAAGGTCTGTTGAGGAGAAATGAGTCATTGAGTACAAGTAAACTACAAAAACAGTATGCTACTGTTATCTATCTGGACTACATCAACAGGAACACCGTCTATCCAAACAGCGATTTTCCAAACTATTTGAAAGAAGAACTGCATGTACTGAGCAGTCATGCATTTGTAAAGAATCTGATGCGAAACGGATTTATCGCACAGCGGGAACGGCAGCTGATGCTTACAAGAATCGGCATAAGTGTTTTGCGGCAGAATCAAGACTATGTACGCTTTTTTGAATTTGGAAATTTCCGTCTGTCGATCCAGGAATATATGGAAAAAAAGTCGGAAAAACCGCAAAAAAGTTTTGAACGGATCATAGTTGAGCTTCTGCGCGAGAAAGCGGAAATCTGCCGGGCAAACGATGATTATGAATCCATGCGCAGTCTACATCTGGATATCGCTAAGCTGTATGAAGCCGATGGCTATGCCCTGCAGGCTCTGCATCACTATATGATCACCCTCTACCTGGATGTCAGCGGCTTGGAGTATTATGATATGCTGCTGCTCTATATAAAAGGTGCATATAAAAAAAGAACACTGCTGGGAAAATTTGATTTTATCTATATCCACCCCGAGATTCAGGCGGGAATCCGGCGTCTGAAAGAGAACTATTCGGATGAGATCGTCGACTGGATCTATGAAAAGAACGCCATCAATATCAATCTGTGTAATAAATCACACTTTATTGCCTTAGTTGCAGATATTATGAATGGCAAATATGTGGAAGCAAACTGGCAAAAGTATTTTCGTCAGGCCTTTGAAAGAATTGTGGACATGATCGACAAGGAGTCTGGAAAAAATGTCTGATTATAGCAGCGTAAATGGAGGCGCAGTGTGAAAAAGAGCAAAAAAGTGTTTTTTCTTATTTTATGTATTCTGGTTGTGCTGATCGTCATTTTGGGAATTTTCTATTTTTCCAAGCTTGGTCTGCTGCAGCGGGATGAAAGCCCGGTAAACGGTTCTATCGACAATAACGACGAAGCGGTCATGCAGGATGAATTGGACATGGAGCAGGCTCTGGCTAATCTGGAATGGCGCAATGCGGTTTCAGCCGACGGGGAAATCTATGTGGATGAAGATATTCTGAATATCATGCTCATTGGTACAGATGAGCGCACCGATCATTTCAGCGTCAATGCCCGCGGCGACAGCTGCATGATTCTGTCTTTGAATACGAATACAGGAACAGCTAAGCTGGTAAGTCTGGAGCGCGGCATGGGATTCCCCATTTTGGAAGGACAGTATGCCGGACAGTACGACTGGCTGACGCACACTTTCCGCTACGGCGGTGCGGAGCTGATGATGAAGGAAGTCCGTGAGTGCCTGAAGCTGGATGTGACCCATTATGTCCGCGTGAATTTCAACACCTTCCAAAAGGGTATCGCCGCCATCGGTGGTGTTGATGTGGAGCTGACCCAGGCCGAGGCCGATTATATCAACGAAAAGATTCTCTCACACGGCGGCACTCCTGTCACCGCAGGCGAGAATTGTCTGGATGGCTATCAGGCGATCACCTACGCCCGCTGCCGCAAGATCGACAGCGACTGGCAGCGCATTGAGCGCCAGCGTACCGTGGTGCAGGCCGCAATCGACCAGACAAAGGATCTGAGTATCATCGAGATGAACAAGCTGCTCAACGATGTACTGCCTCTGGTGCAGACCAACCTGACCAATAAAGAAATCACAAGCCTGATCCTGTTGGCTCCCAAATTCCGCGGCGTGACCTTCGAGCAGATGACCATTCCCGCAGAGGGCACCTATGGTGGAATGACCGGCATGGGCGGTCGTAGTCTTTTTGCCGTCGACTTTAATGAAAACAGCAAGATCCTGCGCGAATTTCTTTATGGTATAACAGATACTACAAACGAATGATGCGCAGCACCGGCACAGTATATGTTTATGCTTCCAATGTTGTCAAAAATCCCGCAATCGTTGTTATACCAACGGTTGCGGGATTTATTCTTTTAGTCAACGATATCCACGGAAACCTTGACGCCTGTGCGCTGGGCGTAAGAGCGTACCACGGTCCGAATCTCCTTTGCGATACGGCCCTGGCGGCCGATCAACTTACCCATGACCACGGGTGCCACGCGCAGCTCCAGCGTCAGTTCGCCGTCATGTTCGACCTCGGTCACGCTGACCTGATCGGGATGCTCGACGAGGCTTCTGGCGATATAGAGCAGCAAATCCTTCATGGTCTTGCCCTCAGATTACAGAACGTCGACTTTCTTCAGCAGAGCGCGAACGGTCTCGGTGGGCTGTGCACCGGTCTTGATCCACTCACGGGCGCGGTCAGCGTCGATCTTGATCTCGGCAGGGCTCACGCAGGGATTGTAAGAGCCGATCTCCTCGATGAAACGGCCATCACGGGGATAGCGGGAATCCGCCACCACAACGCGGTAGTAAGGAGCCTTCTTGGCGCCCATACGGCGCAGACGAATTTTAACCATAGTTCATTTCCTCCAAAATAAAATAATTTTCTGTATTTATCATAAATGCTTCGCACTTATTGATGACTTATTTGAATCTCTTTTTCCGACCGAATCCGTACATTCTGCCGCCACCGGGCATACCGCCCATACCGGGCAGTCCCCGGAAGTTGCCCTTGCTCATGGCTTTCGTCAGCTGCTGCATGGTCTCAAAGGACTTCAGCAGACGGTTCACGTCGGACACCTCCTGTCCGCAGCCTGTCGCGATGCGGCGCTTGCGGCTGGCGTTGAGGATCTGAGGATTTTCCCGTTCCCGTACCGTCATGGACTGGATAATGGCCTTCTGCCGCGCCAGCTGCTTCTCATCGATCTGGGCATTGTCAAGTCCCTTGCCCATACCACCCGGCAGCATACCCGCCAGTTGGCTCAGATCGCCCATATTGCCGATCTGCTCCATCTGCTCCAGGTAATCCCCCAGGTCAAACTTGTTCTTCCGGAGCTTCTCTTCCAGCTTCTTGGCCTGCTTCTCATCGTACTGCTGCTCCGCCTTCTCGATGAAGCTCAGCATATCTCCCATGCCGAGGATACGGGACGCCATACGGTCGGGATGGAACAGCTCGATCATGTCCAGCTTTTCGCCGGTACCCACAAATTTGATGGGTTTCCCGGTGGTGGCCTTGATAGAGAGGGCTGCACCGCCTCGGGCATCGCCGTCCAGTTTGGTCAAAAGCACACCGTCAATGCCCAGTGCCGAATCAAAAGCGCCGGCGGCATTTACCGCATCCTGGCCTGTCATGGCGTCCACCACCAGCAAGATCTCGTTGGGATGAACGGCGGCCTTGATGCGCTTAAGCTCGTCCATCAACGCCTCGTCCACGTGCAGACGGCCGGCGGTATCCAGAAACACCGTGTCGTTGCCGTGGTCAGCGGCGTACTTGATAGCCTCCTGCGCAATATGTACCGGGTCAGCCTGTCCCAGTTCGAACACGGGAATGTCCAGCTGCCTGCCTACCACCTGTAACTGCCGGATGGCGGCGGGGCGGTACACGTCACAGGCCGCCAAAAGCGGGCGCTTGCCATACTGCCTGCGCAGAAATCCCGCCAGCTTCGCGCCGTTGGTGGTCTTACCGGCACCCTGCAGACCCACCATCATAATGACCGTGGGACCCTTGTTTGCAAAACTCAGCTTGGCGTTGGTGCCGCCCATCAGGTTCGTCAGCTCCTCGTTGACGATCTTGATGATCTGCTGCGCCGGGGTCAGACTGTCTAATACGTCGCTGCCGACGCAGCGCTGCGTCACCTGGGCAACAAAGTCCTTGACGACCTTGTAGTTGACATCGGCCTCCAGAAGCGCCATGCGCACCTCACGCATCCCGACGCGAACGTCATCCTCCGTCAGTCTGCCCTTCCCCCGCAGGCGTTTGAAGGTCTCATTCAGTTTTTCGGAAAGTCCCTCAAAGGCCATCTCGGTTTACTCCTTGAGTGCGTTGGCGCTGCCGATGATGCGGTCGGCCAGCTTGTCCAGTTCGGAATTCTCAAACTGGCGGTAGTTCATGGTCTTAATGCTCTGCGCGGCATCCAGAATAGCATCCAGCTTGCTCTGCATCTGCATAAAGCGCTTCAAAAGACCCGTCTTGTCCTCCAACTCCTGCATCACACCCTCTGCACGCACGATCACATCTCGCACTCCCTGCCGGGAAATCTCGTAGTTCTCGGCGATCTCCGCAAGGGACAGATCCTCATTGTAGTACAGGTCAAAGAATTCCTTCTGCCGTTCGGTGAGGACTTCACCGTAAAAATCGAACAGCATGGTCATGCGATAGGTCTGGTTTTTCAAGCGAATTCCCCTTTCTGTAAAGTCGTTTTCCTTTACAACAAGAATATGATACACGACATCACCAAAAAAGTCAAGGCAAATTTGGAGGATTTACCGAAAAACTTTTCTACATATTGTTGTCGTTTTTTCCTCTCCTCCCCCATATCCGCGATTTCTCCCAACCTTTGGAAAAAGCTTGACAACTTTCCCCGCTGCGTATATCCTATATGTGTATGGATGTGGTCAGCTTTGACCGTCATTACAACAAGAAAGAGGATAAGAAAATGAATAAGAAATTCTCCGTCAAGACCATTGTGGCTATCGGTATCGGTGCCGCCCTGTTCTTTGTCTGTGGTCGCTTTATCGCCATTCCCAGTCCCGTACCCAACACCAGTATCACTATTCAGTACGGCGTTCTGGGCTTCATGTCCTGCGTGTTCGGCCCCATCGCCGGCGCCCTGATCGGTTTGATCGGTCACGCTCTCATTGACGCCTCCTACGGCTGGGGCGTTTGGTGGAGCTGGGTCATCGCCTCCGGCGTGTTCGGTGTGCTGATGGGTCTGGCCTGCCGTAAGATGCCCGTAGCCGACGGCATCTGCGGCAAGAAGGAGATCATCCGCTTCAACATCTCCCAGGTCATCTGCCATGTGATCTGCTGGGGTCTGGTAGCACCCATACTGGATATCGTCATCTATGCCGAGCCTATTGAGAAGCTATTTGCCCAGGGTCTGGTGTCCGGTATCTCCAACGCCGTCACCACCGCCATCATCGGTACGCTGCTGTGCATCGCCTACGCCAAGGCAAAGCCCAGGAAGGGCAGTCTGAGCAAGGAAGACTGATTTTTCCATACCAAACCACCGATAAGGGTCGACGATGTCGGCCCTTATTCTATGTAGGGGGTGCGCTTTTGAAAACGCCTGTCATCGAATTTGAAAACTTCACCTGGCAGTATAACGCCCAGCAGGAACCAACACTGCACGAACTGAACCTCACCATCTACGAAGGGGAAAAGGTCCTGATCTGCGGCGAAAGCGGCTGCGGCAAGTCCACGCTCGCCCACTGTCTCAACGGTCTGATCCCCTTTTCCTACCGCGGGGAGAGCAGCGGCAGTCTGCGGATCTGCGGCAAGGAGACGAAAGACCTGAGCCTTTTCGACCTGTCCAAGCTGGTGGGTACCGTCCTGCAGGATGCCGATGGGCAATTCGTGGGGTTGACGGTTGCCGAGGACATCGCCTTTGCCCTGGAGAACGACGCTGTGGCGCAAAGCGAGATGATCCGCCGTGTCCGCGCCGTGGCGGAGGAGGTCAACATTCTCTCCCATCTGGAGCACGCGCCCACGGAGCTCTCCGGCGGGCAGAAGCAGCGGGTCTCCCTGGCGGGTGTCATGGTGGACGATGTTCCCATCTTTCTCTTTGATGAGCCTCTGGCCAATCTGGATCCCGCTACGGGCAAGCAGGCCATTGAACTCATCGACGAGATCAAGGCAAACCGCAAAGCCACCGCCATTATCATCGAGCACCGTCTGGAGGACGTTCTCTGGCGCGACGTGGACCGCATCATTTTGATGCAGGACGGACACATCGTGTCCGACAGCACCCCCGACGAGCTGCTGTCCGGCGCCCTGCTGCAAGCTCACGGGATCCGCGAGCCGCTGTACGTCACCGCCCTCAAGCACGCGGGCGTCACCGTCACCGCCGATATGTTCCCCCACAGCATCCGCACCCTCGCCCTGACCGAGGAGCAGAAGGCGCAGGTACGCCGCTGGTTTGTGCAGACCCCTGCCGCCCGGCCTTTGTCTGAACAGGACCTCTTACTGGACGCACAGAATATCTCTTTCGTCTATGACAACGGGCGCAAGGCGCTCCACGATATCTCCGTCCAAGTCCACAAGGGTGAGATGATGGCCATCGTAGGACGCAACGGCGCCGGCAAATCCACGTTTTCCAAAGTAGTCTGCGGCTTTGAAACCCAACAGTCCGGCTCTCTCCATTTTTTCGATACCGATTTGATGACCCTTTCTATCAAGGAGCGCGCCGACCACATCGGCTATGTCATGCAAAACCCCAACCAGATGCTCTCTAAGGTGCAGATCTTTGACGAGGTGGCGCTGGGGCTCGTCACCCGCGGCGTCAGCGAAGAAGAACAGAAAGGGCGGGTGGAAAAGGCCCTCCGCATCTGCGGGCTGTACCCCTTCCGCAACTGGCCCGTCAGCGCCCTGAGCTTCGGGCAGAAAAAGCGCGTCACCATCGCCGCCATTCTGGCCCTCGATCCCGAGATGATCATTCTCGACGAGCCCACCGCCGGGCAGGATTTCCGGCATTATACGGAGATCATGGAGTTTCTGCTTGAGCTGAACCGCCGGGGCATCACCGTGGTGATGATCACCCACGATATGCACCTTATGCTGGAGTACTGCACCCGCGCCGTGGTATTTTCAGAGGGTCACAAGATCGCCGACGGCACCCCTGCCGACATTCTCACCTCTCCCGACATCATCGAGCAGGCGAATCTGAAAGAGACCAGCCTTTACGATCTTGCGCTCCTGTGCGGCATTGACCAGCCCCGCGCTTTCGTCCAGCGCTTCATCGACTACGATCGGGAGGTACGCTCGAAATGATCAACATCTTCAACTATATCGACCGTCCCTCCCCCATCCACCGTCTGACAGGTGCCACCAAGCTGGTGTGCCTGCTGCTGTGGTCTCTGGCGTCCATGGTGACCTACGATACCCGCATTCTGGCCGCCATGCCCGTCATCTCCATCGCCCTGTTCGCCATCTCCAAGATTCGGCTCAGGGACGTGAAGTTCATGCTCTGGGTCACGGTGGTGTTCATGGTACTCAATAACGTGATGGTCTTTATCTTCTCCCCCCAGCACGGCGTGGAGATCTATGGCTCCCAGACGATCCTCTTCACCATCGCAGTGCCCTATGTGGTCACCGCCGAGCAGCTCTTCTACCACCTGAACCTGTTTTTGAAGTATCTGGCGGCGATCCCCATGCTGCTGCTGTTCGTCTGCACCACCAATCCCAGCGAGTTTGCCGCCTCCATGAACCGCATCGGCGTCAGCTACAAGATCTCCTATGCGGTGGCATTGGCGCTGCGGTATATCCCCGACATTCAGCGGGAGTACCACGACATCTCCCAGTCCCAGCAGGCACGAGGCATCGAGATGAGCAAAAAGGAATCCCTGGTGAAGCGGCTCAAATCCGCCTCCGCCATTCTCATTCCGCTGATCCTTTCCAGCATGGATCGCATCGAGACCATCTCCAACGCCATGGAACTGCGCTCCTTCGGCAAGGGCAAAAAGCGCACCTGGTACTGCGCCAAACCCTTCCGCGCCGCGGATATAATTTCCATGGTACTATGTGCCCTGCTGTTGGCATTGGCCATCGTCAGTACCACGCTGATGGGCAGTCGCTTCTACAATCCGTTTGTATAAAAAAAGTATCGCTGCTGTGCAGCGATACTTTTTTATGCGTAAAATTCCTTTACCTGCGGATACTCTCGCAGCATCTGTTCCTCGGAAAATAATTCAAATCCTTTCGTCTCAAACCGCGGCACGGTAATGCAGCAGAGAAACGTTCCGTCTGTTGTTCCCCTGCTTCGGGATGCAAAAATCGATCCCTTTCCCATGTACGCAAGCGGCTCACAGCCCTCGGCGATCCCCAAAAGCTGAACGGAGACCCTGCCGCTTTCGTCCATGACCCATACCTCCAGCGGCTCGCCGGCGATGTAGCACCAATATTCGTCGCAATCGATACGGTGGAATTCCGTCCGTTCGCCGGGCGATACATGGTAGTAGATGGAGCCCGATGCCGCCCGTCCCGGCTCTTTGCTCTCATAGTGCCGCTCCAAAAACGCACCGTTCTCCACGTGCTGCGCCATCTGATAGCGCTGCGCCAGCTCCTTTGCCGTCACGTTTCTTCACTCCTTACCGCGTCTGCCCGCTTCCCCGTATCACATATTTATATGTGGTCAGCTCCTCCAGACCCATCGGTCCCCTTGCATGGAGCTTCTGGGTGGAGATGCCCATCTCGCAGCCCAGGCCGAACTCACCGCCGTCGGTAAAACGGCTGGAGGCATTGACATACACCGCTGCGCTGTCCACCCGCGCCACGAACGCATCTGCCGCGGCATCGTCCGTCGTTACGATCACATCGCTGTGACCCGTGGAGTGTCCGGCAATATGTGCGATAGCGTCGTCCAAGCTGTCCACCACGCCAACCGCCAGAACGTAGTCCAAAAACTCGGTGTCAAAATCGGTCTCCGATGCCGCTGCACCGTCGATGATCGCCGCAGCATATCTGTCCAGCCGCAGCTCCACCGGCTGCTTGCCCTCCGCGATACGCTTTTCCACCAACTGAGCCTTCAAAAGCGGAAAAAAACGCTCCGCTACATCCCGGTGTACTAAGCACACCTCTTCGGCGTTGCATACCGAGGGACGGCTGGTCTTGGCATTTTCGATGATGTTCAACGCCATAGAAAGGTCTGCCGCGCGGTCCACGTAGACGTGGCAAATGCCCGTCCCCGTCTGGATACACGGCACTTTCGCATTCTCCAAACAGGCGTTAATGAGGCCTGCCCCGCCCCGGGGGATCAGCAGGTCCACATATCCCACCGCCGTCATCAGCTCCGCGGCACTCTGCCGCGTGGTGTCCTGCACCAGCTGTACCAGCTCCGCCGGCAAGCCAGCCGCACGAAGTCCCTCCTGCATGGCGCATACGATAGCGGACGCCGAACGAAACGCCTCCTTGCCGCCCCGCAGGATGCAGGCGCTTCCCGCCTTGATGGCCAGAACTGCAGCATCGGAGGTCACGTTCGGACGGCTCTCATAGATGATGGCGATGACTCCCATGGGTACCCCGATCCGGTCAATGATCAGTCCGTTGGGGCGTTCCACCCGCCGGATCACCCGCCCCACAGGATCGGGCAAAACCGCCACCTGCCGGATCCCTGCCGCCATATCCTGCACGCGCCTCTCCGTCAGGGTCAGCCGGTCGATCATCACGTCGGAGATGGTCCCCTTTGCCGCCGCCACATCCAGACCGTTCGCACGCAGAATATCCCCGCTGTGCTTTTCCAGCGCATCCGCCATTGCCAAAAGCGCCGCATTTTTCTTTTCGGTCGTCGTACCCGCCAACACAGGTGCCGCAGCTTTGGCAGATACCAGAATTTCTTTCGTTGTCATGCCATCACCCCGCAATAAATCGAGTTCCAACGGCCTTGCCCTCCACTATGCTGTACAGCATGTCGGGATCGGCTCCGTTGGCAATGACCATGTCGATACCGGCACCGTTGACCATCTGCGCCGCCTGCAATTTGGTGGCCATACCGCCGGTCCCCAGCTCCGAACCTTTCCCGCCGGCAAGCGCCAGGATCTCCGGTGTAATGCCGTGCACCTCGGTCAGCAGCTTCGCGTTTCGATCCTCCTTGGGGCTGGCGGTATACAGCCCGTCGATGTCGGACAGCAGCACCAAAAGATCCGCGTTGGCGCTGACCGCCACGATGGCGCTGAGAGTGTCATTGTCGCCGATGCCCAGCTCCTCTGTGGCAAGGGTGTCGTTCTCGTTGATGATGGGCAGTACCCCAAGCTCTAAAAGCCGGAAAATGGTGTTGTGGAAATTACTGCGCCGTTCTTCATTCTCCACATCATAGGCGGACAGCAGGATCTGAGCGATGTTGTGGTGATACTGGGAGAACTCCCGGTCATAGGTGTACATCAGTTCGCATTGACCCACGGCGGCCACCGCCTGTTTCAGCGGAATATCTTTCGGTTTTTCCTTCAACGACAGTTTCCCTACGCCCATGCCTACGGCGCCGGAGGTCACGAGGATCACCTCATGTCCGGCATTTTTGATGTCGCTGAGCACGCGGCACAGCTTCTCCATCCGCCTGATATTCAGGTTTCCGGTGGCGTGGGTCAGCGTTGACGTTCCCACCTTCACAACGATTCGCATATCGTTCCCCTTTTCTCTCTATGTACAGTTGATACTTTTATTATACTTTGATTATAACGGCTTTCCCGCCAAATAGCAAGCACTCTTGGATACGCGGTCAGAATGTGCGTGCCGGTGTACAAATCATGTGGCGCTTGTACGGCATGGACATATACTGGAATAGGCTTCCGCCTGCCAGGGCAGAAGTCCAACGCTATACAGTTTTGAGGAGTAATGCTAACATGAATCGATATACGAACCCTGACATTCCCCTGAATGCCGGGGAGTCCTGCGGAAATCTCGACAGTTTTTCCTGCCAGTGCCGACCCTGCTGCTGTCCTTCGGCCATCATCGGCCCCACCGGCGCAACAGGTCCTACCGGCCCTACCGGCCCCAGAGGAACCACCGGTGCTACGGGTACGGGCGCTACCGGTGCTACGGGCGCTACCGGTGCTACGGGTGCTACCGGTGCCACGGGCGCAACCGGCGCGACCGGTGCTAATGGTATTACCGGCGCCACCGGACCCATCGGTGCTACCGGTCCCACCGGTGCCAACGGTGCTGCAGGTGCCACGGGCGCAAGAGGTGCCACAGGTGCCACCGGCGCGACAGGCGCAACCGGGCCTGTCGGCCCCATCGGCGCTACGGGGGCAACCGGACCTGCCGGTGCTAACGGTGTGACCGGGCCTACCGGTGCAACCGGCGCTACGGGTGCAGACGGCGCTGTCGGCGCAACAGGTGCCACTGGCGCAACGGGTGCAGACGGCGCTGCCGGTGCGACCGGTGCTACGGGTGCTACGGGTGCAACCGGGCCCACCGGAACCTGCGAATGCCCCTGCCGTTCCAGAGGTGAACAGGTGATCAACGGCGGTATGGAGACCTTTGCCGGCACCGTTCCCGCCGGATGGACCGTTAATGACGCCACCCTATCCTCCCAAGTCACACAGCAAGGGCTTGTCCACTCCGGCAATTCCGCTGTAAGTCTGTCCAATGGTGCTGTCCTGTCTCAGGAAATTCCCGTTACTGACGGTTGCTTCTATGACTTTTCCTTCTTCGCCCGAGGGGATGGCAATGCTGTCGGATTAACTGCCACGCTGACCTTCCTCGACGCTGCCGGGCAGCCTACCGAGACCGTCACGATCCCGGTCCGTCCTCAGGACACCGTGACCGGCAACCGTTCCTACGGATATTACCGCATCATTACCCCCGACGCTCCTGCCGATACCACGACAGCGCGAATCTCCTTCGCCGTCACGTCTACAGGCGGACAGCGTCTGGATCTGGACGACGTATCCCTCTCCGCGGCATAATAAACGCCACGAAAGGGTCCGGGAACTTTTCCCGGGCTCTTTCCTTATGTAGCAAGGAGTCTTTCATGCCAACCATCAGTTTATGTATGATCGTCCGCAACGAAGAGGACGTATTGGATCGCTGTCTGCGCTCCGTTTCCGATCTCGTCGATGAGATCATCCTTGTGGATACCGGTTCCACCGACCGCACCCGCGAAATTGCCGCCGCCTATACGGAGAAACTCTACGACTTCCCCTGGATCGACGATTTTGCCGCCGCCCGAAATTTTTCCTTTTCCAAAGCCACCTGTGACTACTGTATCTGGCTGGACGCCGATGACATTCTCACGCAGAGGGATCGGCAAAAATTTGCCGTACTGAAAGCCGATCTCACCCCCGCCGTAGACGTGGTCATGCTGCGCTACAACACAGGCTTCGATGAAAGCGGAAACGTCACCTTTTCCTACTATCGGGAGCGTCTGGTCAAAAACCACACCGATATGCGCTGGAAAGGGGCGGTACACGAGGTCATCGACACCCACGGAAATACCATCTGGTCCGACTGTGCCGTCACCCACCGAAAGCTGCACCCGTCCGACCCGGACCGCAATCTGCGGATCTTCGAAAACCTGCTCCGAAACGGCACCTCTCTCGATCCCCGCCAGCAGTTCTACTATGCCCGGGAGCTCTATTACCACCGCCGCTATACCGACGCCCTGACGGTACTGGAGCGCTTCCTGGATGACGGACAGGGCTGGCTGGAAAATCAGATCGACGCCTGCCGCTATTGTGCCTGCTGCCTGTATGGCTTGGAGCAGCCGGAGCGCGCTCTGCAAGCGCTTTTCCGCAGCTTCGCCTACGACCTGCCCCGTGCAGAGGTCTGCTGCGACATCGGCCGCCACTTCTTTGACCGGGAGCGCTGGGCGCAGGCGATCTACTGGTACAGCCAAGCGCTGGGCTGCGAGCGGCAGGACGACCGCGGCGGTTTCATCTCGCCGGACGATTACGGCTATACGCCCTGCCTCCAGCTCTGCGTCTGTTATGATCGTCTCGGGCAGCACGATAAAGCCGCCGCCTATAATGAGCGCGCCGCTGCCTATAAGCCGGATTCTCCGGCAGTCGCGCACAACCGTGCGTATTTTCAAAGCCTGAAATGATCACAAATTCCCCTTTTGTGTGCCGTATAGTTTTTTCCCAAGCAAGGAAAACTAAGGTAAACACTTTGAAAGGGGTAATTGACTTGTTCAAACACGAAAAAATGCTGTTCCACCCGGTCGAGGTAGAGCGTCCGAATCCGCAGTATGCAGCGCTGCTGCAGGAGCAGCTCGGCGGCGGCAACGGCGAGCTGAAAGCCGCCATGCAGTATATGTCCCAGAGCTTCCGCATCAAGGACGCGAGGATCAAGGATCTGTTTCTCGACATCGCCGCAGAGGAACTGGGCCACATGGAGATGGTGGCGCAGACCATCAATCTGCTCAACGGCCACGATGTGGATGCCGCAAAGGTCAAGGCAGGTGAAATCCAGACCCATGTTCTGCTGGGACTCAACCCGGGGTTGATCAACGCCTCCGGCTACTCCTGGACGGCGGACTATGTCACCGTCATCGGCGACCTGTGCGCTGACCTCTTAAGTAACATCGCCTCGGAGCAGCGTGCCAAGGTGGTCTATGAGTACCTGTACCGCCAGATCGACGACAAAAAGGTTCGCGAAACCATCGACTTCCTGCTCAACCGGGAAGAAGCCCACAACCAGATGTTCCGCGACGCCTTCAACGAGGTGCAGGATAGCGGTTCCAATCGGGACTTTGGCACCACCAAGGCGGCAAAGATGTATTTCTCTTTATCCAATCCCGGCCCGAATACCTTCGCCGGAAAGGATGTCACCGCGCCCAAGTTCACCAAGTAATCTTAGCGATAAAGCGATCCCCCGCCAACGACGGGGGATCCCTTCCATTCAATTTGGTCCGAGTGACAGGGTTCGAACCTGCGGCCTGATGGTCCCAAACCACCCGCGCTACCAACTGCGCTACACCCGGATAAAGGGGTCACCCATGCTGTGACCCCTTTATTATATCAACTTTTTCTCATTTTGCAAGCGCAGCTTTCAGCGCTTCTACCTGATCTGTCTTCTCCCATGCCACGCCAAGATCCTCTCGTCCCATATGGCCGTAGGCGGCCAGCTTCCGATAAATCGGTTTCCGTAACTCCAAATCCCGAATGATAGCCGTAGGCCGCAGATCGAAGACCTCGTTCACCGCAGTCTCCAGTTTTTCGTCACTCACAACGCCCGTGCCAAAGGTCTCCACCAACACGCTCACAGGTCTGGCCACGCCGATGGCATAAGCGAGCTGCACCTGGCACTTCTTCGCCAATCCTGCCGCCACCACGTTTTTCGCCACCCAACGCGCCGCATAAGCCGCGCTGCGGTCTACCTTGGTGGGATCCTTGCCGGAGAAGGCGCCGCCGCCATGGGGCGCACTGCCGCCGTAGGTGTCCACGATGATCTTCCGCCCGGTCAGACCGCTGTCACCCAGAGGTCCACCGATGACAAATCGCCCTGTTGGGTTTACATAAAACTTTGTGTTTTCATCCAGCAGCTCTGCCGGAATGGTGGGTCTGATGACCAGATCGATCATGTCCCGGCGGATCTCCTCCAGCGTCACGTCGGGATCGTGCTGAGTGGACAGCACCACCGTGTCGATACGCACCGGTTTGCCGGTCTCGTCGTATTCCACCGTCACCTGGGTCTTGCCGTCAGGCCGCAGATAGCGCAGCAGTCCCTGCTTGCGCACCTCGGTCAGCTTCTTTGCCATCTTGTGACTGAGGGAGATGGCCAGCGGCATCAGCTCCGGCGTCTCGTCGCAGGCATAGCCGAACATCATGCCCTGATCGCCGGCACCGTTGTCCAGCTCGGTGTCACCGCTCTCCTTGGCCTCCAGACTTTTGTCCACGCCCATGGCGATGTCACCGGACTGCTCGTCGATATTGGTAATGACCGCGCAGGTGTTGCCGTCAAAGCCGTAATCGGCGCAGTCATAGCCGATATCCAGCACCACCTGCCGGGCGATCTTGGCAATGTCCACATAACAGCCGGTGGTGATCTCCCCCATGATATGGATCAGCCCCGTACTGGCGCAGGTCTCGCAGGCGACACGGCCGTTGGGATCCTTCTCCAAAATCGCGTCCAGAATCGCATCGCTGATCTGATCGCAGATCTTGTCGGGATGTCCCTCTGTCACAGACTCCGAGGTAAATAAGCGTCTTGCCATGGTAAATTTTCTCCTTTCATTTTACCCGGGAAAGCGAAAAAACACGCCCCATCGAACCGACAGGGCGTGCGAATATTTTTTGCGCTTCCTCATCTTTCGATTCGTTCGTCGGAATTGGCACCTTGCCCTGTGGGCAGGTTGTCGTGACTTCATCGGGCCGATCCCTCCGTCACTCTCGATAAGGTATTCAGTTTTGTTGGAATTGCTATTCCTTATAATAGCAGTTTCCCGCAAAATGTCAAGGTCATTCTTCTCTTTCCCACAATTTATAAATTTTTAATGACTTTTCCTCTGCAATGGGGTATAATTCAGGCGATACTAAAAAACTCACAGGAGGATCCCCCCTTGAAAAAGCTCTATGAATCCGTAGACCGCTTCTGTGTGCGGCATCCCCGCTTCGGCATCCCCAATCTCATGCGCTATATCGTCATCGGTACCGCCGCCGTTTTTCTTCTGCAGATGTTCGTCACGGATGCCACAGCTCTGAACTTTCTGTACTTCGACCTGAAATCTCTGCTTCGGGGTGAGATCTGGCGCATCGTGACCTTCCTCTTCGTCCCCAATACCGACCGCCCCTTCCTGCTGCTCATCGAGCTGTACTTCTACTACTGGATCGGCTCCACATTGGAGCAGAAGTGGGGTACCGCCAAATTCAACCTCTACTACTTCAGCGGCGCCCTGCTGACTCTGATCGCCGTATCCGTCGCCAGCATCCTCTCCGGCCATAACATGATCATCGCCGGCACCTATTACATCAATCTGTCCATGTTTCTGGCCTTTGCTTGCCTGTTCCCCGATACCCAGGTATTACTGTTTTTTATTCTCCCCATCAAGATGAAATGGCTGGCCATCGTCGATGTGGTCATGATCGGCTTCGATGTCATCTCCTACGCTGTCCACGGCGCATGGTACGGTGTCCTCCAGCCCATCATTGCCCTGTTGAACTTCGCCGTGTTCATTTACCCCGAGGTGCGGTATCTGACGGAGCGCGCCGCCTATCAGCGCCGCCCCCAGACGGTGAACTTCAAAAAAGCGGTCAAGCAGCAACAGCAGCAAAAGGGCTACATCCACAAGTGCGCCGTCTGTGGCCGCACGGATACGGACTATCCCGATCTGGACTTCCGTTACTGCAGCAAGTGCGCCGGCTACCATTGCTTCTGCTCCGATCACATTTTCACCCACGTCCACTTTACCGAAGAATAAAGTGATACCCCGCCGGGAAGCGACCGGCGGGGTATCTTTCTGATTATACATAACGTAATCATTTTTCTCTCTATTTCAATAATCCGACAAAACAGGAACGGGATCGTTCCTGTTTCGCTTTTATTCCCCAAAATCACCAAACCGCAAAAAGCGCTATTTTTCGACAAAATGCCGTTTTTCCATCATTTTTCTCTCCACATTGTGACGGGTTTTTTCCTTGACACAAATTTACATAATTTTTATCATAATCTTTCACTACAAAGAGTTATCCACACTTTCCACCGTCTTTTCCACAGGACGATTTTCTCTGTATTTCCAACAGTTTCCCTCTAAATACGCAGTTTTTATCAAACCCGCAAACGCAGATTTCTTTCTCCTGCATATTGCCCATTTAATTTACATAATACATCTTTTTCCAACATTTTCCCATCCCGCAAAATTATCAATCGACATAATACAACATTTTTCGATTTATGGTAAAAACAGCACCCAATGCGCGAAGCTGCGTGTTAGGTGCCGTTCCTTATTTTTCGTCCAGATCCATGGTCGCATAGGCGTTCAGGTCCAGTCCTGCCGCCTTTCCCGCACGGTACTCGTAGTACCCCTGCGCCCCGATCATGGCGCCGTTGTCGCCGCACCATTTCAGCGGCGGCAGATAGAGCTTCACTCCTGCCTTTTGACAGGCGTGCTCCAGATCGCCGCGGATGACGGAGTTTGCCGCCACACCGCCGGCAGCCACCAACGTCTTATAGCCGGTCAGCTCCAGCGCTTTCATGGCACGGGGCACCAGCTCGTCGCTGACGGCACGGGTGAAATCCCGGGCCAGCGCACACGCGTCCAACGCCTCCCCCTTCTGCTGGGCATTATGCGCCAGATTGACCACCGCGGTCTTGAGTCCGGAAAAGCTCATGTCCAGCTCTGCGCCGTCCACCTTGGCACGGGGCAGATCGTACTTCCCGCCCCGGGATTTCTGCGCCAGCTCGTCCATGGGCTTGCCGCCGGGATAGGGCAGTCCCAGTACCCGCGCCGCCTTGTCGAAGCACTCCCCTGCCGCATCGTCCCGGGTAGCACCCATTACGGTCATCTCCGTGTAGTCCTTCACGTCCACGATCAAGGTGTTGCCGCCGGAGATGGCCAGCGCCACAAAGGGCGGCTGCAGGTCGGGAAACGCCAGATAGTTGGCGGCGATGTGTCCCCTCACATGATGCACCGGGATCAGCGGCACCCCCAGGGTGTAGGCAACGGACTTGGCAAAGCTCACCGCCACCAGCACTGCGCCGATGAGACCCGGGGCATAGGTCACCGCCACCGCGTCAATGTCTTTCCTGGTCAGTTTCGCATCATACAGTGCCTTGTCGCACAATCCCGCAATGGCCTCCACGTGCTTGCGTGACGCGATCTCCGGCACCACACCGCCGTAGAGGGCGTGCATATCCGCCTGGGAGAGAATGGCGTCGGACAGCACCTTTCGCCCGTCCTCCACCACCGCCACGGCGGTCTCGTCACAGGAGGACTCAAATGCCAATATCTTCACTTCCCCAACTCCTCCTCATAGACAAAATACCGCGTCAAAATCAGCGCATCCTCTTTGGGCAGATCGTAGTAATTCTTCCGCCGGCCCACCTCTTCAAATCCGAAGCTGCGGTACAG
>JAZUEB010000064.1:0-12833 GCA_045639965.1 Vescimonas sp.
TATACAAGCAGCCGTAAGTTACAACAGCAAGGAGGTGCAACGGATGGCTAAGTGTGAGTTTTGCGACAAGGGCGTGACCTTCGGTATCAAGGTTTCCCATTCCCACAGACGTTCCAATCGTCCCTGGAAGCCCAACGTAAAGCGTGTGAAGGCGATCATCAATGGTACGCCTCGCCATGTATATGTTTGTACCCGGTGCCTGCGTTCCGGTAAAGTTACCCGCGCAATCTGATTGTGATACAAACGAAGCCCTGCTCGAAAGAGCAGGGCTTTTTCCATTATGAAAGCATTGGGGCGGCATATGCGTTTCTCATGGTCTATGCAGAAAGGTTTCGCCAACAAACAGCCGGTGGGGATTCAATCCCCTTCGACTGTTTGTTTATCCCTTCACCAAATGGCTCATGGCGGCCTTGAGCATCAGCTTCTTGGTGCCCACATTGTCAAACGCCACTTCAATCAAGGCATCGCCGCCCATGGGGCGCACGGAAAGCACCATACCTCTGCCAAAAGCGCTGTGCTGCACGCTTTCGCCGGGCTTCAGCTCCAGCAGGGGTGCGCTGGGCTTGGGTGACGTCTTACGGACGCTGTCCAGCGTAGACTTCACCTTTTCCCGGTGACGCTCCACCGACACGTCCACGTCCCAGGCATAGCCGCTGTCACGATCCTCATCCCAGCCACGTTCCGCTCTGGGCTCCGGCTTGCTGAGCCACTCCCTGTTCTTCTCCGGGATCTCCTCCAGAAACCGGGAGGGCAGATTGGGCGTGGTGCGACCAAACAGCATCCGTTGGCGGGCATTGGTCAGGGTCAGCTTCTCCTTGGCACGGGTCATGGCCACGTAGCAAAGTCGCCGCTCCTCCTCCAGCTCGTCCTCTTCTACCATCACACGATTTCCCGGGAATACCCCCTCCTCCATGCCCACCACGTAGACAAAGGGAAATTCCAACCCCTTGGCGCTGTGCATGGTCATCATCACCACGCAGTTATCCTTGTCCGAGGTGTCATCCAGATCGGTATAGAGCGCCACCTCGTCCAGAAAACCTGCCAACGTGGGATTATCCGGGTCATTATCCAGAAAGGCGTGGATGCTGGAGGCCAATTCCTCCACATTCTCCAGCCGACCCCGGCTCTCCATGTCGTCCTTTTCCCGCAGCATGGCAACGTAGCCCGACCTGTCGCAGACGTATTCGTAGTACTCCACCAGCTCCATCCCCTCCAGCTTCTCCCGCATTTCTGCAATTAAATCTGTAAAGCCGATTAACTTGTCAGCGCTGGATTTCAGCTCCGGGTACTGTTTTGCGCTGCGGAAAATCTCAAAGAGGGGTTGGTTATGGTAAGTAGCCAACTGCTGCGCCTTGTCCACCGTTGCCGCACCGATCTTGCGGGACGGCACGTTGACAATGCGCCGCAGGCGCAGGTCATCGGCGGGATTGTTGATCGCACAGAGATACGCCAGCATATCCTTGACCTCGGCGCGGTCAAAGAACTTCATACCGCCCACGATCTTATAGGGAATCCCCTGCCGTTTGAAGGCGTATTCCAGTGCATTGGATTGGGCATTCATGCGGTAAAGGATAGCGTTATCCTTCCAGTCGCGGCCGCGGTTATACGCCATCAGGATCTGTCCCACCACAAAATTAGCCTCGTCGCCCTCATTAAAGGTGGTTTTCACGGTAATCTTCTCCCCGGCGCCGTGATCGGTCCACAGGGTCTTGCCTTTGCGTCCCATGTTGTTCCGGATCACCGCATTGGCGGCGTCCAGAATATTCTGGGTCGAACGGTAATTCTGCTCCAGACGTATGGTACGGCAATCCCGATACTCGTCCTCAAAATTGAGAATATTCTCGATGTTGGCACCGCGGAAACGGTAGATGCTCTGGTCATCGTCGCCCACCACACAGATATTGCGGTAACCGCCCGCCAGAAGCCTTGCCAGTTGATATTGCAGGTTGTTGGTATCCTGATACTCGTCGATCAATACGTAGCGGAACTTGCGCTGATAGTATTCCCGCACCTCTTTGAAGTCCTGGAGCAGGATCACCGTATGCAGAATGATGTCGTCAAAGTCCAGCGCATTAGCATCCTGCAGTTTCTTGTTGTAAAGTGAATATGCTTTACTAATACGCTGCTTACGCCAGTCACCCAGGTGATCCGCCATATCGGCATATGCTGCCGGTGACTGCATTTCATCTTTTGCCCGGGAAATGACCGAAAGGAGCTCCCGAATAGGAAAGGTCTTTTCGTCCAAGTCCAGTTCTTTCAAGCAGTCCTTGATGACCCGTTTGCTGTCGTCGGTATCGTAGATGGTAAAGTCTTTGGAAAAGCCAAGCTTGTCGATATCGCGGCGCAGAATACGCACGCAGGCGCTGTGGAACGTAGACGCCCACACATCCCGTGCTGTCTCGCCCAGCATACGCTCTAAACGGTCTTTCAGCTCCCCTGCCGCTTTGTTGGTAAAGGTGATAGCAAGCACTTCCCAGGGCATCGCCGGTGAAACCGCACAGAGGTAATCTGCCAACGGCTTTTGAGCGGGATCGGGGTTCGCGGCATACTGTTCCAGAAACTCCACCTCGTCACCGGTAATGGGTAGGGCGATTTCGTCTGTGTCACTTCCCTTACCGTAACGCAGCAGATTTGCCACCCGATGGATCAGGACCGTTGTCTTGCCGCTGCCGGCACCGGCAAGCAGCAAAAGCGGACCCTCTGTTGACAATACGCCCTCCCGCTGCTGAGGATTCAGGTGCTGATATTCTAAAGCAATTACCTTTTTACGCGCTGAAATAAAGCGCTTTTCTAAATCGGTCATGGGTGCTTCCCTCTACAAATTGTGGTATTTTTTGTATTGTAATACAAAATCCTGCGCAGGTCAACCGTTTGCGATAATTTTCGAAATTTTGTTCTATTTTCTCTTGACACAAACGAATGTTCGAGTTATAATCACAATCGAACAATCGTTCTAAGGAGGGCTTTTCCATGACAACAATTGCTTATATCTTCGTACTTCTCGGTGCTGCCTGCGTTGCTGTAAACCTGATGCGGCTCATTGATCGAATCGATAATCCCCGCCGCCGTACCGCGTGATCCGTCATGAACGTTCTTGACAAGCTGACGATACTGACCGACGCGGCAAAATATGATGCCGCCTGCACATCCAGCGGTGTCAAGCGCGGATTTCAAACAGGAAAAATCGGCAACACCTCTTCTTCTATCGTCGGCTGCTGCCACAGCTTCTCGGCAGACGGACGGTGTATCACCTTATTGAAAGTCTTAATGACGAATTGCTGCGCTTACGACTGTAAGTATTGTGTCAATCGCCGCAGCAACGATACGCCCCGTGCGACGTTTACACCCCGGGAGCTTGCCGACCTGACCATTCAGTTTTACCGACGGAATTATATCGAGGGTCTCTTTCTCTCCTCCGGCGTACTGCGTGATCCTGACTATACCACAGAGCAGATGATCGTTTGCCTGCGGATGCTGCGGCAGGACTACGGCTTTAACGGCTATATCCACGCCAAAACCATCCCTGGCACATCGCGGGAACTGGTTTATCAGCTGGGTTTGCTGGCGGATCGGCTGAGCGTGAATATGGAGCTGCCGTCGGAGCAGGGGTTAAAGCTATTGGCGCCGGATAAGGAAAAAAGTGCCATTTTAAAACCCATGGGATTGATACGGGATAAGGGATTTGAAAGCAGGCAGGAACTGGCGAAACACCGCTTCGCACCGCGCTTTGCGCCTGCCGGACAGAGCACCCAGCTCATCGTGGGCGCCACCGCTGACAGCGACCTGCACATTTTGCATTTATCCGAACATTTGTACCGGAAATATCGGTTAAAACGGGTGTTTTACTCCGCTTATGTGCCGATCGTAGAGAATTCTCTGCTCCCCGCGCCGGACACGAAACCACCGCTGCTGCGGGAGCATCGGCTGTACCAGGCGGACTGGCTTTTACGGCTTTACGGCTTTCATGCCGACGAGCTTTTAGGGGAACAAACACCGAACTTTAATCCCAAATTGGATCCAAAAAGTAACTGGGCAATGGAACATTTGGAACATTTTCCTGTGGAAATTATGAAGGCCGATTATGAAATGCTCCTGCGCGTTCCCGGAATCGGTCTTACCAGTGCCAGACGGATCCTGTCTGCACGACGTGTGGGGCAGATCCACTGGGAGGATCTGCAAAAATTGGGTGTCGTTGTCAAGCGAGCGCAATACTTTCTGCTGTGCGCCGGGAAAATGCGAAGCGGTCTGCGCTTTTCTCCTGCCACTATGCTGCAGCAGCTGGAAGCTTTGGAGCGCGGGCTGCTGCCGGAAGCGGAATCGGAGCAGCTTTCTCTATTTGACGCAACGGGGTGAATTCTATGAAATGGCAGGAAGTCGTCTTTCAGTATGACGGCACCTATGACGGCTTTTTATGCTGCATCTATGAGAGCTATATCCATAAAGAATTCCCCATCGCCTTTTGCAGCGATGAGGAATTCTGGTCGCTCTATGAGGTGCGCTATATCCCGACGGAGCGGCCGCATGCACAGCGTGTGCTTCGCAGTATCGTGAAAATTTCTCCCGACGCGGCGGATCTGCTGCGGCGTGCTTTTCTGACCTCTCTGGAGGAAAAAGAGATCCGCCTTTTCGCCTTTGTCCAAAAACTATACAAGGAAGGCCCTGCCTTTCTGCATAACCGCTCCGATCCCGTTTACTATCCCATCGCCAAGGCGCTGCGTCATATGAGCGGCGAGCTGGAAAAACTGCGGGGCTTTATCCGTTTTTCGGATTATAACGGCATTCTGGGCGGTGAAATTGAGCCGAAAAATCGCGTTTTGCCGCTTCTGCGGCGACATTTCTGTGACCGTTACGCCAATGAAAGCTTTTTCCTCTATGATCGAACCCATAGAGAAATTCTGCTCTACACAAAGGGAAAGTCCCGTATCTTCCCCGTGGACACCTTGCAGCTGGATACACCGGACGAACAGGAAATCCACTACCGCACTTTATGGAAACGCTTTTTTGATACCGTTGCCATACAGGAGCGAACCAATCCACGCTGCCAAAATACGTTTCTGCCCAAGCGTTACCGCAATACCATGACGGAATTTTTGCCCGCTACGGGCTGTCCAAGATTTTCTTCAGATGAGAGATCGCGCGACGTTCCAGACGGGAAACCTGCACTTGAGACACCTGCAGAATGCGGGAGGTCTGCTGCTGCGTCAGGTACTTGAAAAACCGCAGGAGAACGACCCTCCTCTCCTGTTCAGGCAGCATATCGATCGCCTCACGAAGTGCAATTTTTTCGATCAGCTTTTCCTCCATGCCGCCTGTTCCCAATGTAGACTCTAAGGGCAGGCCATCGGCATTCTCCTGCTGCAGTGACTCCGGCGCGATATTGGCAAGCTCCACATTTGCGATCTCCTCCACCGGCAATCCGGTCTCCGCAGAGAGCTCCGAAAGGGTCGGCTCTCTGCCCAGCTTCCCACGCAGCTTTTCTCCGGCGCTCCAGAGAATCTGTCCCTTTTCGCGCAGGGTCCTTCCCACCTTTATCGTACCGTCATCCCGTAAAAACCGCCGTATTTCCCCGGCAATCTTCGGAACGGCATAGGTGGAAAACTGCGTTCCGTATGTAAGGTTAAATCCCTTTACCGCTTTGATAAATCCAATACATCCCAGCTGATAGAGATCGTCGTTCTCTACACCACAGCCCTTGTAGCGCCGCACGATAGACCAGATCAGTCCGCTGTTCTCCGTTAAAATCTGCTCGCAGGCACCCTCGTCACCATTTTGTGCCTGTTCCAGCAGAGCAAACAGCTCACTCATCGTTTGGTGCGGACAGCGATGCGCTTACGCATAACGACTGTGGTACCCTTTCCGGGCTCTGACTTCACCTTCAGATGATCCATGAAGCTCTCCATAATGGTGAAACCCATACCGCTGCGCTCTTCGCCGCCTGTGGTAAAGAGGGGACGTCTTGCCTGCTCCACGTTTTCGATCCCCCTGCCCCAATCACGCACAACGATTTCCAGCGTATTGTTTTCCAGAAGCTTGATCTTCATGGAGATCCGACCCAGTTCATCGGGATAAGCGTGTACGATGGCGTTTGTCACTGCCTCGCTGACAGAGGTTTTGATATCCCCCAGCTCGTCCAGTGTAGGATCAAGCTGTGCAGCAAATCCTGCCACCGCAATACGGGCAAAGCCTTCATTTGAACTGCGGCTCAAAAACTCCAGGGTCACATAGTTTTCCATTCTTCTCATACAGACTCTCCTTTCATTCCACAGTAACCATGCATCTGATATTGGCCGCGTCAAACACTTTTTTCGCCTGCGGCGCTACGTGACGTATCACGACACTTCCGTCCAATTTCTTCATACACTGCCAAGTGCGCAGGACCACCGCGATACCGGAGCTGTCCATAAAGGTAACGCCGGAAAAATCCAGGATTATGACCATCGGCAGATTTTCCTCAATGCAGGTTTCCAGCTGTTTCAGAATCCCTCTTGCGCCGTGATGATCCAACTCTCCTTTCAGATAGAGTTCCAGATTTCTGTTCTGACATTTTGTCGATATTTCCATATCAACCCTCTCCTTTTTGCTAAAAAATAATCACCGTAGAGTAAATCTACGGTGATTATATTCTTTTTGTCAGACTTTTTCTGTTGAACGCTGTCAGCGTCTTACAGTTTCATTGCCGCGGCAGATTCGTCCAGTTTGGCGATCAGCGCACGCATCTTTTCCGCCTGCTCACGGGCCGTATTGACCACGGCTTCCGGTGCTCTGGAGGTAAATGCCTCGTTGCTGAGTTTTGCCTCGATCCCCTGCAAATTCTTCATCGCCTTGTCCCGTTCCTTTTGGATGCGCTCCAGCTCGGCGGCGATATCCACCAGCTCGGCAAGGGGCAAATAGACATTGGCATCATGGGTGACCACGGTAACCATACCGCTCAGATCCGTCGGTGCTTCGGTGGTGACCGTTACCTCGCTGGCATAGGCCATGCGGGTGATGAAGTGCTTGCCGACCTCGTAGTTTTCGGGTTTGGCGGTAACCAGGATCATCTGCGCTTTTTTGCTGGGCGGCACATTCATTTCGGCGCGGCGGGCACGGACAGCGGAAATGGCATCCTTCACATCCTCCATGGCCTGCTCAGCTTCTGCAAAGTTGAACTTCTCCTGCCACACGGGCCAATTCGCCCGGATGAGGAAGTCGCCCTCATGGGGCAGCGCCTGCCAGATCTCCTCGGTAAGGAAGGGCATGAACGGGTGCATCAACTCCAGAATACGCAGCAGCACATAGCACAGCACATTCTGTGCCGCCAGCTTTGCCTGCTCGTCCGCACCATTGAGACGGGTCTTGGTCAATTCGATATACCAGTCGCAATAGGTATCCCAGATGAAATCATAGATCTTGGCGGAGGCAACGCCCAATTCAAATGCCTCCATATTGTCGGTGACCTCTTTGACCAGGGTGTTCAGCTTGGAGAGTACCCACTTGTCCTTCAGCTCCAGGTTCTCCGGCAGTTCCACCTTGTCGATGGTCAGATTCATCATGACAAATCGGCTGGCGTTCCAGATCTTGTTGGCAAAGTTGCGCATGGCCTCACATTTCTCGACGAAGAAGCGCATATCGTTGCCGGGGCTGTTGCCGGTGATGAGGTTGAAGCGCAGCGCGTCGGCGCCGTAATTCTCCGCCATCTCCAGCGGATCGATGCCGTTGCCCAGAGACTTGGACATCTTGCGGCCCTTGTCGTCGCGCACCAAGCCGTGGATCAACACGGTCTTAAACGGCTCTTTCTTCATCTGCTCCATGCCGGAGAAAATCATGCGAGCCACCCAGAAGAATATGATGTCATAACCGGTAACCAGCACGGAGGTGGGATACCAGTACTTGAGGTCGGGTGCGTTAAGATCCGGCCAACCCATAGTGGAGAACGGCCACAGGGCAGAGCTGAACCAGGTGTCCAGCACGTCCTCGTCGCGGGTCAGCTTGGTACAGCCGCATTTCTCGCACTTGGTGGGGTCTTGGCGGCTCACATTGATATGGCCGCACTCATCGCAGTACCAGGCGGGGATCTGGTGACCCCACCAGAGCTGGCGGGAGATGCACCAGTCATGGACGTTTTCCATCCAGTTGATGTAGGTCTTGGTGAAGCGATCCGGCACGAACTTGACGGTGCCGTCCTCCACCACGCGGATGGCCTCCTTGGCCAGGGGTTTCATCTTCACAAACCACTGGGCGGAGATCAGCGGTTCCACATCGTTGTGGCAGCGGTAGCAGGTGCCCACATTGTGGGAGTAGGGCTCGGTCTTGACCAGGTAGCCTTCGGCCTCCAGATCCGCTACGATGGCCTTGCGGCATTCGTAGCGATCCATTCCGTTATACTTGCCGCCGTTTTCGTTGATAGTGCCGTCATCGGCGATAACGCGGATGACCTCCAGATTGTGGCGCAGGCCAACTTCGAAGTCGTTGGGATCGTGGGCAGGGGTCATCTTCACGGCGCCGGTACCGAAACCGATCTCGCAGTACTCGTCACCCACGATGGGGATCTCGCGGTTCATGATGGGCAGGATGCAGGTCTTGCCGATGAGGTGCTTGAACTTCTCGTCCTCGGGGTTGACCGCAACGCCCGTATCGCCCATCATCGTCTCGGGACGGGTGGTGGCGACCACGATGTCGCCGCTGCCATCGGTGAGCGGATAGCGGATGTACCACAGGTGACCGGGCTTGTCGGCGTACTCGACCTCAGCGTCGGAGAGCGCCGTCAGGCAGTGCGGGCACCAGTTGATGATGCGGCTGCCTTTGTAGATGAGACCTTTGTCGTACAGCTCGCAGAACGTCTCGCGCACGGCGCGGGAACAGCCTTCGTCCATCGTGAAGCGGGAGCGGGACCAGTCGCAGGAAGCGCCGATCTTCTTCTGCTGCTCGACGATGCGGTTGCCGTACTTCTCCTTCCACTGCCACACGCGCTGGAGGAACTTCTCGCGGCCGAGATCATAGCGCGTCAGACCTTCGTTGACGCGAAGATCCTCCTCCACCTTGATCTGCGTGGCGATGCCGGCATGGTCGGTACCGGGCAGCCACAGCGCGCTGTAGCCCTGCATCCGCTTAAAACGGGTGAGAATGTCCTGCAGCGTGGAGTCCATGGCGTGGCCCATGTGGAGCTGTCCCGTGACGTTGGGAGGCGGCATCACGATGGAAAACGGCTTCTTGTCGGGATCGGGCTCGGCCTTGAAGCAATCGTTGTCCTCCCACATTTTGTAGATCTTGCTTTCGACCTGCTGGGGGTCATACACTTTCGGTAATTCTTTCATTGATTTCTCTCCTATTTCCAAGCAATTTGCTTTAATTCAACAATTCTCTGAGGTAAGCGGGAATCTTGTAGTAAGTGACTTTTTTCTTTCCGTCAAGATACCCGTTGAGATAGGCGCGGAACTCGTCGAGTGTGCCGTCGGTCAGGCATTTTTTCGGGATGGGCAGCACGGACTGGTGCGCCTCGCTGTCCACGCGCCAAAGCGCGATCACGCCGTCCGCTTCGCCCACACGGTCAAGGCTTGTCCACGCCCAGGTGCCAAGCACCTTGCCGTTCGAGCTCATCGTGCAGGCGCTGTCCTCAAACGTGTAGGTAAAAATGCACTCGCGCTCTTCTTCGCTCTGCGCGTTCTCCGCCTCTAAAAGATGCAGGATCGTCTGCTGCGCCCGCCCCGCGGCGACGGCGCTTGAGCGGCGCAGATACAGAAACAGCAGCAGCGCAAGGACGCAGAAAATCGCGCAGCGCTTGGAGCTGCCCATAAAAAAGCTCCAGATTCCGGCCGCAAGGAGCGCAAGACAGATCAAACAGATGACGGCGTTGCGTCTCCCGCGCGTCTGCACCAGGCGCAGCAGCACCTCTTCCATCGTAGCAGCATTAAATTCCGCAGCGCTGCCCTCAAAGGTAAATTTCAAAGCGCATCATCTCCCCGCTTTTTCTACGCGCTTTCCGGTTTTTTCCTCGATAAACGCGTAAAATTCCTCGATACTCCCGCCGGTGAGCGTCCGCTTGTCGTACGCCTGCGCCAAGGTTTTATTAAGCGCGAACACGACGTAATCTCCCACGTCGCAGATTGCGGCGAGCGGTATGTTTTCGTAACTCCATTCGGTCACCGCGGCTTCGGTCACGTTTCGGTAGCCGCTTTCCGTAAAGGTCGCTTCTGCCCTCCGTGAGGATGGCAGCATCCGCTTTGCCGCGAGCGCCGCATTGAGCCTGTCCTCCCGCAGCAGCACGAACGCCACCATCGCGGCGGCGAACAGGGAGATCCAGTCGCCGAAATCGGCGCTCCTGCGTCCTGTGACGATCGGCAGCCACATCAGCAAAACGAACGCGATGAGAAGAATACCGAACAAATTTGTCCGGCGACTGTGCTTGCGCCGCACCGTTTTGCGAAGCGCCTTCGCCATCGCGGTCAGACACGCACGGTCGTAAACCGTCGTAAAATGAAACCCCATGAGATTTTCCCCTTTTTGCAAAAAAATCGCCCCGAGCATAATAGCTCAGGGCGAACAAAAGTCCGTGTTACCACCTGAATTCCCGCGAAACCGCGGACACTCGTGACTCTGTAACGGGAGTTCCCGTCCGGCTTAATCGGCTTTACCTTTGCTCCGGCAGCTCCGAGGCGACTTCTGCGCACCCTTCACGGGAACTTACACCGACCGCTCCCTCTCTCGGCATCCAAGTGCGAATACTCTTCCTCATCTTCGCTTTTCCGACGCAAATCATACCCGGTTTCCGCCGATTTGTCAACTCATTTTGATGATTTCCTTCTTTAAGTGTGCGATAATGCGCTTTTCCAGGCGCGAGATGTAGCTCTGCGAGATACCCATGATGTCCGCGACCTCCTTCTGCGTCTTTTCCTCCCCGCCGCCGAGTCCGAAGCGCAGTGTGATGATCCTTCGCTCGCGCTCAGAAAGTTGGGAGAGCGCACGCGAGAGAAGCTGGCGGTCTACATCGTCCTCAATAGGGCGCAGGACGGTGTCATCCTCGGTGCCGAGAATGTCGGAGAGCAGCAGCTCGTTGCCGTCCCAGTCGGTGTTGAGCGGCTCGTCGAAGCTGACCTCGGCTTTCTGCGCCGCGGTCTTACGCAGGTGCATGAGAATTTCATTTTCGATACAGCGCGAGGCGTAGGTTGCGAGCTTGATATTCCGGTCGCTGCGGTAGGTGTTGATGGACTTGATGAGCCCGATCGTGCCGATGGAGATGAGGTCTTCGATGTTGATGCCTGTATTCTCAAACCGCCGCGCAATATAAGCGACAAGCCGCAGATTGTGCTCGATGAGCGACTGACGCACGGAGAGGTCGCCGCTGTCCATGCGCGCGATGAGCTTTGCCTCCTCCTCGCGCTCAAGCGGTGGTGGAAGCGAATCGCTGCCACCGATGTAAAATACCGTTTTCTGCGCGATCAGCCCGTGGTCAATGAGCCAGAACCGCAATCTATGCCAAAGTTTTCTGAGCATTCTTTCCTCCTTCGCTTCCCTCACACCAGAGTCCCACATAGCTGCCGCTGCCGAGGACGTTCGGCGAAAGCGCCACGAGGCGCGTACCGAGCGATACGCCGTCACACCGCAGCTCGTCACAGCGAAACACCGGCAAAAAGCCCTCCTGCGCACCGACACAGCGGTACGGAACGCAGGGCAGCAGCGCGATCTCGTCATGAGCGAGCAAGTCCCGCACGGCGCGCTCGCTCACGACAGGGATGCCTGCGCCGGTCTGCGCGTCGGTGAGCGTGTTACCCGTGTCGCGCAGGAGCGTGAGCGTAGCGCTTTTCCCGCGGTAGGTGATCGTCACCCGCGCAAGCTCGCCGCCTGTGTGCCGTGCGCCATAGCGAAACACGACACCGAGGATCAGATAGCACAGCACGGCGGCGGCAAAGAACACACCCCACGGCAGCTCGGCAAACACCAGTCCCCGTGCAAAACGCTCAAGAGAGCCTAAAAGCTGCCCCGTGAGCAGTGCCGCCCCGCCGAGGGCACACGAAAGCGCGGCGAACAGCAGCGTCAGCTTCAGTGCGCGCCCCGTGCCGAAGAACGCCTGCGCTCCCATCAGCGCAAGCACCGCCAGAAGGCAGAAAAAGTTGCGCGGAAACGAAAGCTGCACGACGGCATATGCCGCGCCGAGCAGCGCTGAAAGTGTAAGGCGTAATCGCTTTACAGGAAAGCCACTGAGCCGCATCGTGCAGAACAGCAGCAGATAATCCGTCAAAAAATTAAAGAGCAGCACCAAGTCCCAGTAGATGATCATTCCCTCACCTCGTCCCTCATTATAGGCAAGTCCGGCGACGGAAAGGGGCGAAAAAAACACCCCGCGTTCAAAAAAGAACGCGGGGGATTTGCTGTACAGCTTAAATAAACGGCATGATGAGCGAGCTGACAAACGATAAGATCATCACGACCACCAGAATGATCGCCAGGATGCGCGCTTTTTTACTCATGGGACTCCTCCCTTTCCAGAATTTTCTTGATGCCCTTTTCCGCCTTGCTGCGCGGAAGCATCACTTCGTGTCCGCAGCCGGTACACTTAATCTTGATGTCCATGCCGACTCGGGTGATCGTGAACACCTTTTCGCCGCAAGGGTGCGGCTTTTTCATCTCGACCTTGTCGCCCAGTCTTAAATCCATCATGTTTTTCCTTTAATTTTCCCCCAGTACTGCGCGGCGGCCTGCTCGTTCTTATTGTCTCCGTAGTGGTAGTACGTTTTATCCCGCAGCGCATCGGGCAGATATTGCTGCAAGACCCAATGGTTCGGGTAGGAATGTGGATATTTGTAGTTCTGCTTGTCGCCCGAGCCGGTCGTATCGGCGTGGACGTTCTGCAAGCAGCG
>JAZUEB010000065.1:0-4425 GCA_045639965.1 Vescimonas sp.
ACCAGACGCTCGGAGTTCTGGGACATTTCCAGACCGGACACGCCCACGCCGCCGGCGTTAACAGCCTTGCAGGGAGCGCAGATGATGCCCTTCTGAGCACGCAGGAATGCCATAGCATCGTTGGTGGTGGGCATATTGGCGACTTCGATGTAGTACTTGACTTCCTTGTTGGCAGCGATCAGCTCGGCAGATTCCATCTTGACGTCGTTCTGCATAGCAGCGGGCATGTAGATCTGGACGCCCTTGGTCTTGCCCCAGCACTTCTGACCCTCGACGAACTCGCAGCCGAACTTCTCGGCATAGGGCTTGCAGTGCATAGGATCCTTAGCGCGCATCTCAAGGATGAAGTTCAGCTTCTCATCGGTGGTGACGCCTTCGGGGTCATAGATGTAGCCATCGGGACCTGCGAAGTAGGTAACAGCAGCGCCCAGCTGAGCAGCCTTCTTCATGATGCCCCAACCCACGTTGCCGTAGCCGGAGATAGCAATATGCTTGCCCTCAATGGTGTCGTTCTCATGGGCCAGAACTTCCTGCAGATAGTACACAGCACCGTAACCGGTAGCCTCGGGACGGATCAGGGAACCACCATAGGTGAAACCCTTACCGGTCAGAACGCCGTTCTCCCAGACGCCCTTCAGGCGGCGATACTGGCCGAACAGATAGCCGATCTCACGGCCGCCAACACCCATATCACCGGCGGGAACGTCGACATCGGGCCCGATGTAGCGATACAGAGCCGTCATGAAGGCCTGGCAGAAACGCATGACCTCGGCGTCGGACTTGCCGGCCGGATCGAAGTCGGAACCGCCCTTACCGCCGCCCATGGGCAGGCCGGACAGGCTGTTCTTAAAGGTCTGCTCGAAGCCCAGGAACTTGATGATGCCCTCATAGACGTTCTTCTGGAAACGCAGGCCGCCCTTGTAGGGGCCGATGGCACCGTTGAACTGGCAGCGCCAGCCGCGGTTGGTGTGCCACTGACCGTTGTCATCGCACCACACAACGCGGAAGGTGAACATACGCTCGGGCTCGACCATACGACCCAGCAGGTCAACCTTCTCATACTCGGGATGCGCATCGATCACGGGCTCCAGAGAAGTCAGAACTTCCTCAACAGCCTGCACGAATTCGGGTTCGCTTGCATGCTTGGTACGCACGTATTCCAGGGAGCTGGCCAGATAAGCATTCATAATGATTTGCCTCCTCAAAATATTATTCCGGAATAGGAATTCAGAGTGACGCTAAATTCCATTGTTTTGATAATAACACTAAATATGGAATTCCACAAGTATTTATCAGCTAAATCCTGCTTATGAATGCGTAAAATTTCACGACGAAAATTTGTGCAAAATGTTGACTTTTGTCCCGGCGATACTTTTTGCGGCAGACTTGACTTTTGGCAAATCCCATATATAATAAAATCTGGTAGTGTTATCCCCTATTTCATTCGGGCGCAGTCCCTGCGCCGCAAAAGGAGATCATGTATGACTTATTCTATGACGATTGCCGGGCTCAAGCGTGAGCTTCCCATCTGCAAGGTAACAGACGACCTGTATATCGGCGCTTTCATCTGTTTCGGCGACGCAGAGATCACAGAGGCCTGTGCCCGGGATATGCTCAAAAAGCTGGAGGGAATCGAATACGACTATCTCTTTACCGCCGAGGCAAAGAGCATTCCCCTGATCCATGAAATGGCGCGGCAGAGCGGTGCCAAGAAGTACTTTATCGCCCGCAAGGGTCCTAAGGTCTATATGCCCGATCCCATCGGCGTAGCTGACCAGTCCATCACCACCCTGGCGCAGCAGATGCTCTATCTGGGCAGCGACGATGCCGCCCTGATCCGCGGCAAGAAGATCGCCATCATGGACGACGTGATCTCCACCGGCGGCAGCCTGAAAGCCATGGAAGCCCTGGTCAACAAGGCCGGCGGTGAAGTAGTTGCCAAGATCGCCGTGCTGGCCGAGGGCGGCGCCGCTGACCGCAAGGACATTATGTTCCTGGAAAAGCTCCCCGTGTTCAACGCAGACGGCACCGTGAAATAAATTCTGCTTATCAAAATCGTGGTTGTCATAGACAGCCACGATTTTTTTCTCTTTTTCGTAGACATTTCAGATAAACTGTGCTAATATTAGCAATTAATAAAAATAAACACAAGGAGGCCGATCCCATGTCAAATAAAGAGAGCTATGCCGGTAAGATCAACCGCAAGCTGAACAAGAAGATCCACGTGATCAGCGTGGCCGCCGGACGCACACCGGCGGATCTGGTGCTGAAAAACGCCACCTACGTCAACGTATTCTCCAACGAGCTGTGCAAGGCGGATATCGCCATTGCCGAGGGTCTGATCGTCGGTCTGGGCGAGTATCACGGTGCCCGGGAGGTCGACGTATCCGGCAAGCTGGTGCTCCCCGGCTTTATCGACGCCCATATCCATCTGGAGAGCAGCCTGGTCAGTCCTCAGGAATTTGCCAAGGCGGTGCTGCCCCACGGCACCACCACCGTGGTCACCGACCCCCACGAGATCGCCAATGTCATGGGTACCGATGGCATCGAGTATATGCTCCAGGCCACCGAGGGTCTGCCGGTGGACGTGCGCTTCATGCTGCCCTCCTGCGTACCGTCCACACCTTTGGATGAGTCCGGCGCGATCCTGGACTACCGCGCCATCGACAGCTTCTTTGACTATCCCCGGGTGCAGGGTCTTGCCGAGATGATGCACGCCTACGGCGTGGTCCATAACGACGCCGATGTGGTCTCCAAGATCGTGGCGTCTCAGGCTCACCACAAGAAGATCGACGGCCACGCCCCCGGTCTTTCCGGCAACGATCTCAATGCCTACGTGGCTGCCGGTGTCTACTCCGACCACGAGTGCTCCGATATTGATGACGCCATCGCCAAGCTCCGGCGGGGTCAGTTCATTATGATCCGCGAGGGTACCGCCGCCCGCAATCTGGAGGCATTGGTCCCTCTGCTGTGTGACAAATACGTGGAGCGCTGTATGTTCTGTACCGATGACAAGCACCCCAACGACCTGCTGGAAAAAGGTCACATTGACTATATCGTCAAAAAAGCGATCTCCCTGGGCGTGGATCCCATCCTTGCGGTCAAGGCCGCCAGTCACAATGCCGCCCGCTATTTCCTGCTCAACAATCGCGGCGCCATTGCCCCCGGCTATCTGGGCGACCTGATGATCATCGACAGCTTTGAAAACTTCCGTATCGAGCAGGTCTACAAGCGGGGCGAGCTGATCTGCGAAAACGGCAAGGTGGCTGATTTCCCCGCTCCGGAGATCGATCCGTTCCTTGTCGGACGCAGCCACGACACCTTCCATCTCTCTCCCCTGACCCCCGAGAGCTTCCGGGACAGCCGTCCCCGCGGCGTGATCGGCATGGTGCCCGGCGAGATCATCACCACCGATGCCGGCTATTCCGACCACATCGATGTAGAACAGGATATTCTGAAGATCGCCGTAGTGGAACGCCACAAGAACACCAATCACATCGGCATCGGCTACATCAAGGGCTACGGTCTGAAGCACGGCGCCGTGGCCACCTCCATCAGCCACGACAGCCACAACATTATCGTGGTGGGTGCCGATGAGGAGGATATGGCAGTTGCCGCCAGCCGGGTGGTGGCACTCAACGGCGGTATCGTGGTCGCCGATGGCGGCAGGATCACTGCCGAGGTACCTCTGGCAGTGGCGGGCATCATGTCCGACGAGCCGCTGACCGTGGTGAATGAAAAACTGGAGGACGCCAAGGAGAAAGCCTTTGCCGCCGGTGTCAGCCGCGGGATCGATCCGTTCATGACCCTTAGCTTCATGGCGCTGAACGTAATCCCCACTCTCCGTATCACCACCCGCGGCGTCTATGACGTCAACTCCCAGCAGTTTATCTGAATAGGACCACGAAAAAATCTCGAGGCGAACGGCTCGGGATTTTTTATTATATGGAGATGAATTACTTCAGCTCGACCTTTGCGCCAGCCTCTTCCAGCTGCTTCTTCAGGTTCTCGGCATCTTCCTTGCCCAGAGCTTCCTTCAGAGTGGTGGGAGCGCCTTCAACAGCAGCCTTGGCCTCAGCCAGACCCAGACCGGTGATCTCGCGGACGACCTTGATGACCTTGATCTTCTGAGCGGCATCGAAGCCGGCCAGAACGACGTCGAAATCAGTCTTCTCCTCAGCAGCGGGAGCAGCAGCGCCGGCAGCGGGAGCAGCCATGGCAGCGGCGGAAACGCCGAACTCTTCTTCCAGGGCGTGAACGAGCTCGGAGAGCTCCAGAACGGTCAAACCCTTGATCTCTTCGATCATAGCAGTAACTTTCTCAGACATTTTAATATCCTCCTGTTTGTAAGATGTTGTTTAAAGTTGTGTTTGCCGATTATTCGGCGGCCTCAGCAGGAGCACCCTGCTTCTCGGCGATCTGCTT
>JAZUEB010000066.1:0-16358 GCA_045639965.1 Vescimonas sp.
TTATCCTTGGCTTCCCCGGTAATTGACTGAACCCGGTTCCACCAAGCTTCGTCCGTCGCATTTCTGCGACTTCTGGTGCTTTTCGTTCGTTCATTGTTTAATTTACAAGGTACACGCCCCACCAAACCGCGGAACAGTTGAAATATTATCACCTTTTTTCTCTGTTGTCAACAACTTTTTCAAAAAATTTTTGTGCTTTTTTCTGATTTTTTGAAACGTCTTTCCATTGGCTTTTCCAGTAGCTTGTGTTATAATGTTTAATACTATGCAGAAAGGGGGATTTTCATGCGTTTCAGGGAGTTTCATGCCACATTCGGTAAGCTGCAAAATGCAAAGCTGACCCTTGCGCCGGGCCTGAACTGCATCTACGCCCCCAACGAGTCCGGCAAGACCACCTGGTCGCATTTTCTGCTCAATATGATGTACGGTGTCAACACCCGCGATCGCAGTCCGCTGGCCGACAAAACCCGCTATCAGCCGTGGGGCGGCGGTTCCATGCAGGGCAGCATGGAGTTGGAAGCAGACGACGGCAGGCGCTATACGATCCAGCGTACTACCAGGCGCGCCAATGCGCCTATGGGTACGTTTTCCTGTACCTATACCGGCACCGCAGAGGAGGCGCCCGAGATTACCGCCGACGCAGGGGGATCCTTGCTGGGTGTCCCCCGTGAGGTCTATGAGCGCAGCGCTTTTATCGGGCAGAACGCTCTCACCATCGATCAGGACGCGGAGCTGGAGCGGCGGATCGCCGCGCTCATCACCACCGGCGAGGAGGATACCAGTTACACAGAAAGCTATGAGCGCCTGAAAAAGCAGCTCAACCGCCGCAAACATAACCGCACGGGCCAGATCCCCGTTCTGGAGAATGAGATCGTCGCTCTTCAGCGGCAGTTGGAAACCATAGAGTCCTACTCCATCGAAGCGGAATATACCCGGCAGCAGTTGGAGGATGCCGATCAGCGCTTGCAAAGCTTACAGGGTCAGGATGCCCTGTGGCAGCAGCTCGATGCACAGAACCGCTACCGCCAATCCCTGCGTCAGCGGCAGGACGCCGAGGAAAAGCTGCAGGAACTCCGCGACAGATCCACCGCCGCCAAAGCGGTCATGGAGGCCCATCCTCTGCACGGCTTCAGCGAGGACAACCTGCAAAAGAAGCTAAACCCGGCACCTCCCAAAAAGCCGTTTCCGCTCTGGCTTCCTCTGGCCGCCCTGGTCGTTTGCCTCAGCGTCAATATACTATATATAAAAGCGTCTCCCCTGTGGAGTGGTATTCTCTCCATAGTATCCTCCATATTTGCTGTGCTGGCCGCTATTGCCTCTGTTAAACAACGCCGGTATCATGCCGCGTTGACAGAACAGACTACCGCCGTTAATGCCTTTCAGCAGCAGCTCAGCGAATACCGCCTTTTGCAGCAATCCGCGCAGAATGCCGCCGAGGCGCTGGAACAATACCGCGCCCTCTATGACAGCCTGCCGCAGGTGCCGCCGATTCCTCTGACGGAATTGCCAATGCCCGCTCTCCAAGCCGAGCAGATCGCCCGCCAGCTTCCCGTTGAAAAAGAAAACCGCATCCGCCTGCGTTCCCGACTGGACACATTGACAGGCCAACTTCAAACTCTGGGCAGCGCCGATGCCATACATACCCAGCTCGCGCAAAAGCAGGAGACACTTTCCTCGCTGCAAACCGAATATGACGCCATCACTCTGGCGATGGAATCCCTGGTCGCCGCCAACGCGGAGCTGCAAAACCGTTTCTCTCCCGCACTGGGCGCACGTGCCGCCGAGATTTTCAGTCGGATCACCGGCGGCCGCTATCAAAAGGTTTTGCTCAACCGGGATTTCGCCATCTCCGCTGAGCAGCAGGGCGAGCCCGTCATGCGCAGCCTATCCCTTTTGAGTCAGGGAACCGCCGATCAGCTCTACCTCGCCGTGCGTCTTGCCATCTGCGATATGGTCCTGCCGCCGGAGAAAAATCCCCCGCTTATTTTGGATGACGCCCTCCTGAGTTTTGACGACGATCGTCTCCACGCAGCCTTGGATTATCTGCTTGAGGAGAGCAGGCATCGGCAAATTCTCCTCTTCTCCTGCCAGAAGCGGGAGCAGGACTATCTCCGCACGCGTGAAAATGTCACGCTGATGGAATTGGATCACAAATAATAACACATACTATATTATATAAAGGAGCGAATCAAATGAGTGATTGTAATCATGATTGCAGCAGCTGCGGCAAAGACTGCGGCGAGCGCGAGGGCAGCCCGTTTCAGATCAAACCCCTGCACGAGGGTTGCCGTGTAGGCAAGGTCTACGGCATCGTGTCCGGCAAGGGCGGCGTCGGCAAGTCCATGGTGACCAGTCAGCTGGCGGTCAGCGTCCGGCGTGAGGGCTACAACGTGGCCGTTCTGGACGCCGATATCACCGGTCCCTCCATTCCCAAGGCCTTTGGCGTCCACACCCGTGCCGAGGGTACCGCCGACGCCATCATCCCCGTCAGCACCATGACCGGCATCCAGCTGATGAGCGTCAACCTGTTGCTGGAGAACGAAACCGACCCCGTCATCTGGCGCGGTCCCGTCATTGGCGGCGTGGTGCAGCAGTTCTGGGGCGATGTGCTGTGGGAAGATGTGGACTATATGTTCGTGGATATGCCTCCCGGAACCGGTGACGTTGCGCTGAACGTGTTCCAGACCCTGCCTGTGGACGGCATCATCGTCGTCGCCTCTCCGCAGGAGCTGGTGAGTATGGTGGTGGAAAAGGCGGTCAAAATGGCGCAGATGATGAACATTCCCATCGTCGGCATCGTAGAGAACATGAGCTACATGACCTGCCCCGACTGCGGCAAGAAGCTCCACCCCTTCGGCGAGGGCAAGACCGAGGAGGCTGCCGCCAAATACGGCCTGCCGGTCCTGGCGAAAATGCCCATTGACCCGGCACTTGCCAAGCTGGTGGACGACGGCGCCATTGAAACCTTTGAGGGCGACTGGCTCGATGGCGTGGTAAAATCGCTTTTGACTGACAAATAAGCTGAAAAAAATAAGAGGTGCTTTGCACCTCTTATTTTTAATTCAGTTCTTTTTCTTGCCCAGATAGGCCTCCTTGATGGACTCGTCCGCCAACAGCTCTGCGCCGGTGCCGAACTTGGTGATCTCGCCGGTCTCCAGCACATAGGCAAAGTCGGCGGTCTTCAGCGCCATGTTGGCGTTCTGCTCCACCAGCAGGATGGTCACACCCTGACGGTTGATCTCCTTGATGATGGCGAAAATGTCCTGCACCACCAGGGGGGCCAGACCCAAAGAGGGTTCATCCAGCATCATCATCTTGGGTCTGGACATCAATCCACGGCCCACAGCCAGCATCTGCTGTTCGCCGCCGGACAGGGTGCCCGCCAGCTGCCAGTTGCGCTCCTCCAGACGGGGGAACAGCACATAGACCCATTTGATATCCTTTTCAATACCGTCCTTGTCATTCCGCAGATAGGCGCCGATCTTCAGGTTCTCCAGCACGGTCATGTTGGGGAACACCCGGCGTCCCTCAGGCACCTGGGCGATGCCGGCTTCCAGGATCTTGTTGATGGGCTTGCCGGTCATCTCCTGCCCGTCATACTCGATAGGGCCGCGCTCCGCCTTGACCTGGCCGGAAATGGTACGCAGCGTCGTGGACTTGCCGGCGCCGTTGGCACCGATCAGGGTCACGATCTTACCGTCGGGTACCTCGATATCAATGCCGCGCAGCGCTTTGATGCCGCCGTAGGATACGTGCAGATCTTTAATTTTCAGCATCGTCAGCCACCCCCAAATATGCGTCGATCACGCGCTCGTTGCTCTGAATTTCTTCCGGTGTACCGTGTGCGATCAGCTTGCCGAAGTCCAGCACGTAGATGCGGTCAGCAATGTTCATCACCAGATCCATGTGGTGCTCGATCAGCAGGATGGTCTTGTGGAACTTCTCCCGGATCTCCCGGATAAACTCCGCCAGCTCCAGTGTCTCCTGCGGGTTCATACCGGCGGCAGGCTCATCCAGCAGCAACAGGGTCGGCTCGGTAGCCAATGCCCGGGCGATCTCCAGACGACGCTGCTTGCCGTAGGGCAGGCTGGTAGCCAGCTCGTCCTTCACGTCCTCCAGTCCCACGATACGCAGCAGCTCCAGAACTTCCTCCCGCTGCTTCGCCTCTTCCTTGGCATTCAGGCCGAAAGTAGCGCTGAAAATATTGCTGCTGCGGCGCATGTGCTTGGCGATCAGAACGTTGGTAAACACGGTCTGGGATTTCCACAGACGGATGTTCTGGAACGTGCGGGACATTCCCAGGTCGGTCACCTTGTCCGGGGTCGGGGCGATGCATTCCTTAAACGTGCCCTGTCCCTCGCCCTTATAGGCTTTCTTCATCTTGCCCTGGGGATAATTTTCCACGATTTTATTACCGTTGAACCAGATCGCGCCGTTGGTGGGCTGATACACACCGGTAATGACGTTGAATGCGGTGGTCTTGCCGGCGCCGTTGGGGCCGATGAGCGCCACGATCTCGCCCTCGTTGACCTCCATGCTCAGGTCGTTCACGGCAACGACGCCGCCGAACTGCATGGTCACGCTGTCAACGCGCAGAACGTTTTTCTTCTCGCTCATTTTGCCACCTCCTCTGCTGCGGTCTGTGCCGCTGCCTTCTTGGCCGCTTTCTTTTTCTTCCGGCTGCGTATCAGGTCGGGCAGCTCCTTATCGCCCATGATACCCGTGCGGAAGAACACCACCACGATCATAATAATGATGCTGAATACCACCATGCGGAAGCCGTTGCGCAGCAGGGGCAGCTTGGTGGCGCCGATGTAGGTCTCGGCATCCAGGAAGCGCAGCCACCACTCGGAGCAGGCCACATAGGCAAAGGTCGCAATGATAGAGCCGGAGATGGAACCGATACCGCCGATGACCACGATCAGCAGGATCTCATAGGTCATGGTGGTGGTATAGACCTTGGCCTGAGCGTTGGCAACGTACATGGCAAACAGGGCGCCGCCCACACCGGCGAAGAAAGAGCTTGCCACAAAGGACAGCATCTTGTGCTTGGCCAGATTGATGCCCATGGCCTCGGCGGCCACTTCGTCGTCGCGGATGGCCTTAAAGGCACGACCGTAGGTGGAGTTCACCAGCAGCACGATGCAGATAATGCACAGCATGGCAACCAGGAACGGCACAAAGGTGGAAAGATACAGCACCGTCTTTCCGCCGGCTTTGATATTGAAGCTGGAAAACGTGGGGAAGTTCTTGATCATGTTGGCACCATTGGTCACGGGACCCAGCTTCTGCCACTGGAAGATAGCGCGCAGGATCTCCGCAAAGCCCAGGGTCGCAATGGCCAGATAGTCGGACTTCAGACGCAGCACCGGCAGACCGATGAGCCAGGCAAAGAACGCCGCCACGCAGCCTGCCAGAAGCAGTGCGATCAGTACGCTGAGTACCAGGCTCAGCGCACCGCCAAAGCCGTCCGTGCCGAATAGTTTCCCAAACAGATCCTGAATGGAGTTGTTCAGCGCCGCACCGCCGTACAGGTAGTACACCTGCTCCTTGTCAGCGGCGGGAACCATCAAAATCGCGTAGGTATAAGCGCCCAACAGCATGAAACCAGCCTGGCCCAGGGAGAACAGACCCGTAAATCCGTTCAGCAGGTTCATGGACACCGCCACCAGGGAGTAGACCGCCGCCTTTTTCAGCACGGTGAACAGCTGACTGGTGGGCAGCAGGATCGCGGGCACTCTGGGCAGGATCAGATTCAGGTTCTCCAGCAGGATCACCAGCGCCAGAACACCCAGGCAGCACAGCAGCGTGATGTAAGAGGAACGATTGTCTTTCTTCTGTTTCAACATTTCCCGCACCCCCTTACACCTTATCGGTGGTCTTCTCGCCGAACAATCCGGTGGGCTTAAAGACCAGAATGATGATCAGCAGCGCAAAGGTGAACGCATCGGAGAACACCGACACGTCCCACACAGCAGGCAGACCCTTGATGATCGTCTCGCAGATACCGATGATAAACGCACCGATCACCGCGCCGGGAATGGAGCCGATACCGCCGAACACAGCGGCAACGAAAGCCTTCAGGCCGGGCAGCGCACCGATGGTGGGCGTCACGGCGGTGTAGCAGCTGAAGTACAGCATGGAGCCGATGGCTGCCAGCGCCGAGCCGATGATAAATGTGGCGGAAATGACGCTGTTGATCTTAATGCCCATCAGCTCCGCCGTCTCGAAGTCCTTGCTGACCGCCCGCATACCCATACCGATCTTGGTATGGTTGATCAGTTGGGTCAGCACGAATACCAAAATCAGCACCAGCACCGGGGTGATCAGCACCGCCATCTTGGTAGGCGTTCCCGCGATGGTGACCGTCTTGGTCAGGAAGTTGATAGTGGGATAGGTCATGGGCTGACCGCCGGTGATGTAAGTCGCCAGGTTCTGCAGCAGGTAAGAAACGCCGATGGCAGAGATCATAACGGACATACGGGGCGCGGTACGCAGCGGCTTGTAGGCCAGGCGCTCAATAGCGAAGCCCAATACCACCGTAAGGATCAGCACCAGCGGCAGCGACAGGTACAGGGGCATGGTGGCCGTCAGGTAGATGCCCAACAGACCTGCCACCATAAACACGTCACCGTGTGCAAAGTTGATCAGACGCAATATGCCGTATACCATCGTGTAGCCGATGGCGATGAGGGCATATTGTCCGCCGACGGAGATACCCGACAGCAGAATGGAAACTATGTATTCCATAAAAAAGCTTCCTCCCTCTTTTTGTTTTCAGATGCCTCGAAAAACGCCGAAATCTTCGACCCTCTTCGAGACACCCAAAGTCCCTTATGGCGGGGGCAAGAGCCCCCGCCATGCAGGTCATATCCTGATTTGCCTGATTACTTGGAAGAACCGGTCTGAACAGTAGCCAGCTCAAACAGTCCGGTCTCGGTATTGGCGGTCTTGATGAAAGCGGTGTCGCGGATGGCGTCGCCGATATCATTGAAAGCAATAGCACCGGACACACCGTTGTAGGTCACACCGGGCAGAGCAGCCTTGATGGCAGCAGCATCGCCGGAACCGGCGGCCTTGATAGCCTCCAGAGCGGTGTAGTAAGCATCGTAACCCATAGCGGTCACAGCGGAGATGGTGTCATTACCGCCGTTGGCAGCCAGAGCGTCAGCGTTGCCGTTGATGTAAGCCTTGATAGCAGCATCGAAGGTGGGATCGCCGCCCTCCTGATAGAAGGTGGACACGAAGACCTTGACGTTGGTACCCTTAGCAGCTTCCAGGACCATGTTGTCGTCCAGCGTATCGGAGCCCAGGATGGGAGCCTTGATGCCCAGAGAGTTGGCCTGGGTCACGATCTGGGTTGCATAGGCGATAGACACGGGAGTGAAGATAACGTCAGCATCCTTGGCATCGTTCAGATAGGTGCTGAAGTCGGAGTTGTTGGTGGGGAAGCTCTTAGCAACGACAGTGCCGCCGGCAGCCTCGAAGACCTTGGTGAAGAAGGCGATCAGGCCCTGATCGTACTCGTTGCCGCTCTCGCCCAGGCAGTAAGCGGTCTTGGCGCCGAACTCGTCCATAGCGAAGTTGGCCAGCACGTCAGCCTGGAAGTCATCCAGGAAGCAAATGCGGAAGTAGTAGTCGTTACCCGCGGTAACATTGGGGTTGGTGCAGGTCACGCCCATTGCAGCAAGGCCGGCATCGTTGAAGATGGGGCCGGCAGCCATGGACACGCCGGAACCGTAGGAACCCAGAACCAGAGAGACGCCCTTGGCAACCAGCTCGGAAGCGGCAGAGGGAGCCTTGTCGGTGCTGGAGCCGTTGTCGGCGATGACCAGCTCAATGGTGTACTCGGTGTCACCGATGGTGACGGTGGGAGTCTCGGCGTTTGCAAACTGCATGCCCAGGATCTCCTTCTTGCCGCCGGCAGCGGAGTCGCCGGTAGAGGGCTCGAACACACCGATCTTGATGACGTTGCCGCCGGCAGCGGCGCCGTCGTCAGCGGGGGCAGCGGACTCGCCGCACGCCACCAGGCTCAGGACCATGGCAAGGGCCAGAACCAAAGCAAAAAACTTTTTCATTATTTTTCCTCCTAAATTTTTCGGAGAGGTGCGAAGAAACACTCCTCCTGAATAACGTACCAATTCTAATATATAACGGTTTTCTTGGCAAGATGGTAAACCCTCTAAAATTTTTGTCCTTTTTGTTCAATTCCCATAACTTCCTTTGCGTCCGCAGCTTTTTGTGTCCCTCTCTCGCGGACATTTGCCCACAAAACACCGATTTCCTCCCTCTTTTTGTTTGCATAATGGGGACAAAACTTTTGGTTATTTTGCACAAAGCGTTTTTTCATAGCATGAAAAAAGAGGTGCAAAAAGCACCTCTTTTTTCTTATTCTGCGCTGTTTCCCTGAAAAACCTGCTCAAATTCTTCGCTTCCCATGGTCTCATGTGCCAGCAGATATTCCGCCACGGCGGTAAGCCGCGTCTCGTTTTTCCGCAGGATCTCCTGCGCCTGTTCGTAGGCATCGTCCACAATGGCGCGGATCTCCTCGTCCATCACGGCGGCGGTCTGCTCGCTGTATGGGCGGGTGTGTCCCATGGACTTACCGATGAACACCTCGTCCGATCCGCTGTCAAAGGCAGCAGTCCCCAGCTTGTCGGACATCCCATAGGTGCCTACCATGCGGCGGGCAAGGCTGGTCGCCCGTTGAATGTCGTTGCCGGCGCCGGTGGAAATATCGCCCAATACCAGCATTTCCGCCGCACGTCCGCCCAACAGAGAGATGATCTCCTCCACCATGGATCGGCGGGACATATAGCTCCTGTCCTCCTCCGGCAGAGAGATGGTCATGCCGCCCGCCTGTCCGCGAGGAATAATGGTGATCTGATGTACCGGATCGCAGGTAGGCAATTCATGCATTACCACGGCGTGACCCGCCTCGTGGTAGGCCGTCAGCTTTCGTTCGTGTTCCGGCACCACACGGCTCTTTTTCTCCGGTCCGGCGATGACCTTGATGACGGACTCGTCAATGGCAGCCTTGTCGATGAATTCCTTGTCCTGCCGCCCTGTCAGCAGCGCCGCCTCGTTCAGCAGGTTTTCCAGATCTGCTCCTGTAAAGCCGGCCGTACCCTTTGCCACCTTCTGCAGATCCACATCCTCCGCCAGGGGCTTGTTTTTTGCGTGAATGCGCAGGATCTCCTCCCGACCCTTGATGTCGGGCAGTCCCACGTAGACCTGTCGGTCAAAGCGCCCCGGGCGCAAAAGGGCAGGATCCAGAATGTCCACACGGTTGGTGGCTGCCAGAATCACCACGCCCTCGTTGGAGGTGAAACCGTCCATCTCCACCAACAGCTGATTCAGGGTCTGCTCCCGCTCATCGTGGCCGCCGCCCAGGCCGGAGCCGCGCTGGCGTCCCACGGCGTCGATCTCGTCAATAAAAACAATGGCGGGTGCCTCTTTTTTTGCCTGCTCAAACAGGTCGCGCACACGGCTGGCGCCTACGCCCACATACATCTCTACGAAATCGGAGCCGGAAATGGACAGGAATTTCACGCCTGCCTCCCCGGCCACCGCCTTGGCCAGCAGCGTCTTGCCGGTACCCGGGGGTCCCACCAGCAAAACGCCCTTGGGGATGTGGGCGCCCAGGTCGAGATATTTCTGCGGATCCCGCATAAACTCCACGATCTCCCGGAGTTCTTCTTTCTCCTCGTCGGCGCCCGCCACGTCCTTGAAAGTCACCTTCTTGTCCCCCTCGGGAATGGAATTGGTGCGTGCTTCGCCGAAATGGGCCATCTTGTCGTTGATGCCGCCGCCCATGGCACCGCCGTTCATGCGGCTCATAAAATTCAGGAGCAGGATGAGTCCCGCAAATCCCAGCACATAGGGCAGCGCCGTCTGCACCCACTTCGGGGAGTGGTCGGCATGATAATTGTAATCGGTCAGGATCCCCTCCGCTTTCTGCTGCACCACCAGTTCGTTCAGATCGTCATAAAAAAGATCAAAGTCATACAGATCGCAGGAGACCGTCTCCCCGTCCTTCAAGGACGCTGTCAGCCGCGTTTCGCTGATCAGGAACGAATCCACCTTTTTCTGCTCGAACAGCGTCCGCAGCTCGGCATAGGTAATGTCACCCGAATCCCGCAGCGTACGCCCGATGGTTGAAATGGCAAGCAGAAGCACCAAAATCAGCAGCAGACTGCTGCCGTTAAATTTTCTCGTCTTATTCGCCAAGAGATCATCCTCCCTGTTACCTGGTGATGATGCGGACCCCCGTCCAGCTGTGATTTTTACCCACGCTGATGGTCAGCAGTACCTTTGCCTGCAGCTCGGAAACGCGGATATAGGGTTCTTGCCAGAAGCGGGCATCGAAGGAGCCTGTGCGGTTATCTCCCATGAAGAACACGCATCCCTCGGGCACGGTAAAGCTCTCCCTCGGGCTTTCGGTAATACCCTGCACCGGCAGATAGCTCTCATCCAGCAGCTCACCGTTGCAGTAGACATATCCGCCGGAGAAGCTGATGGTGTCCCCCGGCAGCCCGATGGTGCGCTTGACCAGCACCTCGCCGTTCTCGTCCGACCAGAAAGTGATCACGTCGCCCCGCTTCGGCATGGGGTCGCCCAGCTTATAAGGCAGCTGCCAGCAGATCTGCATGGATTTCGCGGGGATGTTGGTCTCCATGGAGCCGGTAGGTACCCAGGCAAGCTGCAAAATGAACTTGAACAGGACGAATACCACCGCCAGCAGGATGACCACGTCGCCCCATTCTTTCCAGAATCGTTTCAGCAAAGACGGCTTTTGTACCGTTCCCTCGGAAAGGTTACTTTTGGGACTTTCCATGTTACTTTTGGGACTTTTTTCTTCCCAAATGTTACTTTCTTCCGTTCCTTTTATTCCCTCATCCGTGCCTTTTTTCTCATCAAATTCCATGAAAATTCTCCTTTATTTGCCGTAAACTTCCGGTTTCAGCACACCGATATAGGGCACGTTGCGGTACTGCTGGGCATAGTCCAGACCGTAGCCGACAACGAATTCGTCAGGCACCTCAAAGCAGAAATAATCCGCCTTAATGGGCTTTACACGACGCGCCGGTTTGTCCAAAAGTGTAGCAATGGTAACGCTTGCCGCACCCTTACTCATCAGATAGCCCTTGAGAAAATACAGGGTGTTGCCCGAGTCCAGAATATCCTCCACGATGATGATGTGGCGGCCGGCAATATCCCGCTGAAGATCCCGGGTGATCTGCACGTTTCCGGTAGAAACCGTGCCGTTTTTATAGGAGGAAAGTCCGATAAACTCCACCTCGCTCTTTAACTGAGTAGCGCGAACCAAATCTGCCATAAAAATGAAGCATCCGTTCAAAACTCCTACAAACATGGGGTTTTTATCGTGAAATTGTTCAAATAATTGGTCGCCCACTTCACGGATGCGGGTCTTGATTTCTTCCTCGCTCAGCAGAACTCTCAGAATGTCCTGATCCATATTGCTCTTTGCCATCAGTTGTTTCCTCCTAAATCTCTTTTTATGGTAATTGCAACTTTCTTTTTCTGTAAAAAATCAGTGTCCTGCCCTACTGTAAATACGGCGCAAACCCTGTTATCTACACAGATCACGGGGATCGTCTCCCGCTCCGGAGAGCAGATGCCGCGCTCCGAAAACAGGCGTTTTAAGCTCCTGGCACCGCGGCTGCCCGGCAGGGTCAGGCGATCCTCGCTGCGCCAGGGTCTGACGGTAACTTTTGGGGAACAATTGTCACAAAAAAAGTCCGAATTGTCCATACAAAAAGGAACATTTGTAGCCTTTATCAGGAAAATCAGGTAATCTCCCCAACGGTTTTCTCCCCAACGGAGCTCCTGCTCGGAAAGCGGCGGGGATAAAACACGCAGTATCAGTTCGCCGCCGCGGCTCAGTGCCTGCATTTTCGACGGGAGCGACAAAACCCCTCCCGTTTCGGCAAGGTGCAGAATATTCTCGATATGCACCGCCCCCACGTCCTTTTTTCCGGCGGGCAGCCGCCCCAGCAGCAGGCGCACCATACGGCTTCGTAAGACCGGTGGGGCACTTTGCAGCTTTTCGCAGGAGATCTGCGTTCCCTCCGGCGGCAAAAGCTCCGATGCCAGCCCATCCAGATAGTCATTTTCCCGACGGGTAATGGCGGCGGCCGAGGCAATATGCTCGGTCAGCGCGCCGTTGATGGCCGCCAGCTGCGGCCAGATCTCCAGCCGGAGCCGGTTGCGGGCAAAATCGGTATCGGTATTGGTTTCATCCTCGATGTGGCCGATGCCGTTTTCCTTGAGATAGGTTTCGATCTCCGTGCGGGGAATATTCAGCAGCGGGCGGATATAGCGTCCCCGCACCGGCGGGATGCCGCCCAATCCCTCGGGGCCCGTGCCCCGCAGCAGATTCAGCAGCACCGTTTCCGCCTGGTCGTTCTGATGGTGGGCGGTGGCGATCCGCTGCGCGCCGATGGCATCAGCGGTGCGCTCCAGAAAGTCGTATCGGGCACGGCGGCCCGCCTCCTCCACGGTGACGTTCCACTCTCTTGCCCTGTCATAAACAGGCACGGCTTCGGTGTAGAAAGGAATGCCGTTTTCTGAACAGAAATCCCGGACAAAACGGACATCCCGCTCTGCGGTAGGGCGCATGAGGTGGTTCAGATGCGCCGCCGCCACGGTGAAATCCGCCGTTTTACCAAGGTGGTGCAGATAGTGCAAAAGGCACATGGAATCCCTGCCGCCGGACACGGCGCACAGGATCACGCCGCCCTTGGGCGACAGCATATTCCATTGTTCCATATAGGGCAGAAGGTTCATAAAGCACCTGGAAAAGTGAAAAATTGAAAGTTGAAAATTGTGGTGTCGGCAAAATGGATTTTGCCGACGAATTGGATGCGGCGCGCCGGGTCGTCGCGCCCTACGGAGGATATGGATGGTCCCGGAAAAATTTGCAGGGAACGGGCTTTCTCTTTTCGTTTTGCGGCGGGGTCAGGGGTGATTCCCCCAGCGGGGGAAATGTCGCCGCAGGCGACAAAAGGGGGGCGGACCCCGCCCTACGAATAGGAAAACGAATTATGCGGGCGACCGCAAGGGTCGCCCCTACGAATGAAGGATACTTTTATTCCTCATCGTCGTAGCGGTTTTCCATGGTCTGGAAGGAGGTGTACTCCGGCATCCACCGCAGCTCCACCTTGCCGGTCTCGCCATGGCGGTTCTTGGCGATGATGCATTCCGCTACGTTGTGCTTTTCGCTGTCCTCTTTATAATAGTCCTCGCGGTAGAGGAACATGACGATATCCGCATCCTGCTCGATGGCGCCGGACTCACGCAGGTCGGACAGCATGGGGCGCTTATCCTCGCGCTTTTCGTTGGCACGGCTGAGCTGAGAGAGGCACAGCACCGGGACCTGCAGCTCCTTTGCCATGATCTTGAGCATACGGCTGATGTCGCTGACCGCCTGCTGGCGGTTCTCGCCCTGGTAGCTCTTCCCGCCGGCAGAGGTCATCAGCTGTAAGTAGTCGATAACGATCAGGCCCAGGTTGTCCAGGCGGCGGCACTTGGCGTTCATATCCGCCACCGTCAAAAGTGGGTTATCGTCAATGCGGATATCCAGACGGCTCAGGGCAGAGGCGGCTTCCGCAATACGCACCCAGTCGCTCTCCCGCAGATTGCCGGTGGTCAGGCGCTGGTTTTCCACCAGGCCCTCGGCGGCGATGAGACGGGTGACCAGCTGCTCCTTGGACATCTCCAGAGAAAAGATCGCCACGGTCTTTCCGCTGGTCTTGGCGGCGGACAGCGCCACGTTCAGCGCCATACTGGTCTTGCCCATGCCGGGACGTGCCGCCAGAAGCAGCAGGTCGGATCTGCCCAGACCGTTGATCTTGCTGTCTACGGAGGAAAGTCCCGTAGAAAGGCCCGGCAGAACCTTGCCGCCGCTGGCAGTGAGCTCCGCCAGATGGTCCATTACGTCCTTGAGCACCACGCCCACGGGGATCATGCCCTGAGCGTTGCGGCCGCGGCGGATGGCATAGATCTTCTGCTCGGCGCCCTCCAGCATATCGCCGGCGGCGCCGGTACCATCCTGCACCATGGCGGTGATATCCGCTGCCGCAGATGCCACCTGACGCATCAGCGCCTTATCCCGCACGATGCGGACATACTCCATCACGTTGGCGCTGGTGGGGGTCACGTCCATGAGCTGGACCAGATAGGGCCGGGTATTGTCGGTGTAGGTGCCCGCTTTCTCCATCTCGCCCGCCACGGTCACGCCGTCAATGGGTTGGGAGTAGACGAACATATGGGCGATGGTCTCAAAGATCTCGCGATTTTGCCGCAGATAGAAATCCTCAGCGCGGAGCTGATCCATCACATCCTTGACGCAGTCGGCATCAATGAGCATAGCACCCAGCACCGCCTGCTCCGCCTGGGCATCGTGGGGCATGGAACGGGTCAATAATTCATCCATGGGCATAGGGGTGACCTCCTCGAAAAAATGAAGAGTGAAAAGTTGAAAGTGAAAAGATATGGTGTCCGCAAATTAGAATTTGCGGACGGATTGAAAACAATCCCCCAGTCACGGTCTTGCCGTGACAGCCCCCTTTACACAAGGGGGCCTTTGGGCGACCACATAGGGTCGCCCCTACGATTGATTTTCTGCGGGACAATGTGGGCATCGACCCCTACGGGGGGTCGGTAGACTTTGTAAGGGACAGTTTCGTGGGCGGACAGAGTCGTCCGCCCCTACGGAGGGTCTTTCAGCATGTAGCATTCTGCATTGCTGCTTACTTCTCCTCAACCACCAGCACGTAGACCGTGCCGCTGATCTCAAAGCCCAGCTTGGCCTTGACCTCGTAGGAGCCGAAGGACTTGATGGGTTCCTGAAGCACCATCTTCTTGGGGTCGATCTCCATACCGCACTGCTCTTTCATGGCGGCGGCGATCTCCTTACCGGTAACGGCGCCGAACAGCTTGCCGCCCTCACCGCCCTTGGCAGCCACTTTGACCTGGCAGCTCTTGAGCTTTTCGGCGATCTCCAGCGCCGCCGCCTTTGCCTCGGCGTCTGCCTTGGCCTTGGCCTTATCCCGCAGATTCATGGTATTGACCGCATCAGCGGTTGCCAGGACCGCAAGACCCTTGGGGATCAGAAAGTTGCGGGCATAGCCCTCTGCCGCCTCGATCATCTGACCCTTTTTGCCCTTGCCCTTGATATCCTGCGTTAAAATGATCTTCATGATAGATTCTCCTTTTCGGTTAGTTTTCAAAATACTTGTTGATGGCCAGGAGCAGTTTTTCCCTGACCTCGTCCACAGTGCAATCGGGGACATAGCCGCCTGCGGTGGTGGAGTTGCCGCCGCCGCCCAGCGCTTCCAGGATCACCTGGACGTTGATCTCGCCCAGGCTGCGGGCGGACATATACACACCGCTGTCCTTTTTATAGGCGACGACGGAGGCGTCCACGCCCTCGATGGTCAGCAGCTCGTCCGCCGCCTTGGCAGCGGTGACCCGCTCGTAGGACTCGTCCTTTGCCACAATGGCGATATTGCCGTGGATGATCTCCGCCTGGCGCATGATATGATAGCGGTCGATCATCGCTTTCAGGTCGCTCTGGAACATGCGCTGCACATCCTGGGTATCGGCGCCGGTACGGCGCAGATACGCCGCTGCCTCAAAGGTACGGCCGCCGGTGCGGTTGGTAAAGTTCTTGGTATCCAGCACGATACCCGCCAACAGTGCTTCCGCCTCTGCCTGCAGAACATCGACAGGCTCCAGCAGATACTGCATCAGCTCGGTGACCAGTTCGCTGGCGGAGCTGGCATAGGGCTCGTGGTAGTTCAGCGCCATCTTGTCGATATAGCTGGTACCGCGGCGGTGGTGATCGATGACTGCCACGCGGTTGCAGCTCTCCAGAAGCTGCTCGTTCTCCACGCTGCCGGGGCGGTTGGTATCCACTACGATCAAGAGCGTATCGGGCTGGGCGTGCAGAAAGGCAGAGTCGCCGGAGATGAACGCACCGGCATACTCCTCCTGCTGCTGCAAGCGGCGCAGGATCGGGTGGGCGGCATTGTTCTCGAGGTCCATGACGATCTGGCACTTTTTCCCGCGCTTGCGGGCGATACAGCAGATGCCTGCTGCGGCGCCGAGGGAGTCCATATCCGCATATTTGTGGCCCATGACATAGACATGGCGTGCATCGTCGATCAGATCGCCGAGGGCGTTCGCCATCACACGGGATTTCACCTTGGTGCGTTTCTCCGTCGCCTTGGAACGGCCGCCGAAAAACTCAAAGTTGTTGCGGTCTTTGACCACCGCCTGATCACCACCGCGAGAGAGCGCCATCTCCAGCGCCATACCGGCATTCCGGAACA
>JAZUEB010000067.1:0-15889 GCA_045639965.1 Vescimonas sp.
CAGGTCAAGGACGACCTGTTCACCACTCCCGAGCGTCCCTTCGCCGGTGCTGACGATTACGAAGCACCTGCCGGCGGCAAGAAGACCTCCGTGGCCGACCTGCTGATCCCCGTGATCGTTCTGATCGCGGCCTGCATCTTCGGTATGGTCTACTCCGGCGGTATTCTGGACGGCGCAAGCTTCATCGACGCTTTCTCCGATGCTGACGCTGCTGTGGGTCTGTCCATCGGCGGTCTGATCGGCATGGTGTTCACGTTCATCTATTTCTGGCTGCGCGGCACCATCAGCTTCACCAAGAGCTTCGAGTCCGTGCCCAACGGCTTTATCCAGATGGTCAGCCCCATCCTGATCCTGACCCTGGCCTGGACGCTGTGCTCCTTCACCCGTTACGCTCTGTACAGCGCTGACTTCGTCACCAACGCTCTGGCTGGCGCCGGCAGCCTGAAGCAGTTCCTGCCCGCCGTGATCTTCATCATCGGTGCAGCCATCGGCTTCGCTACCGGTACTTCCTGGGGTACCATCGGTATCATGGCTCCTATCGTTGTGGCCGTGTTCGATTACAGCGTTGAGCCCGTGCTGTGCACCATCGGCCTGGCAGCCTCCTGCGCCGGCGGCGTTATGGGCGACCACTGTTCCCCCATCTCCGATACTACCATCATGGCATCTGCCGGTGCACACTGCTACCACCTGAACCACGTGTTCACCCAGCTGCCCTATGCCCTGACCGTTGCCGGTGTGGCATTCGTCAGCTTCATCATTGCCGGTCTGCTGCAGAACGTTGTGATCTGCCTGATCATCGCCTGCGCTCTGATGGTCGCCACTCTGCTGGTGATCCGCGCCATCGTGGGCAAGCAGCACAAGGGTATGTTTGAGGAAATGAAGGAAGCCGACAAGGCTCTGGCCAAGTAATTTCCGCTTACTACTTAATAAAAAAGAAGTGCTCCGGGAGGAGCACTTCTTTTTTGCACTTTTGCGGGCGGACAGAGTCGTCAGCCCCTACAAGGATCGAATACTTTAGAACATCTTCTCTACGTACTTGTTTAGCTTTGCCGCATCATACTTGTCCTTGAAAGTTGCCTGAAAACGCTGGACGGTGTAGCTGTTGAACTGGACCACGCTGCGATATTTCCAGAGCCCGACGGCAAAAGGAACGCCGGCACAGAGGTAACCGAAAGGAGCGGTCTTGTAACAGGTGACGCCCAGAACGCCCAAAACAACGGCGGAGACGATCACCCCGGCGATCTGCTTTTTCGGAAGCATATTTTTTACCTCCGCAGCAGAGATAATGCCCTCTTCCACCATGGCATTGGCGAAACGCTTGTGGACACCGAACTGCGCCACGGCATTCAGGAGAACGGGTGCGGCGGCAAAGAATGCAAACAGCGCCAGAAAGGCATCCATAAACAGCTTTACAGTATTATTCATTTTTCTGACCATTCCTTTTCTCTTTATTTTGTCAGCACCAGCGGCATATCGCTGCGGCCGGTGGCGCAGAGTACATGGCTGTAAGACAGGTGGAACGAGACGATGTCGCCGACTTTCAGCTCCCGGCAGTCGGTCACATCTACGATGCAGTGGTCGCTGCTGCCGCCCACAACGGTCATGCCGGGTTCACAGCAGATCAGACTCTCCACAGCCCCGACATCGGCACGGCCAAAGCCGAGCAGGGCACGTTTGCGATTCCCAATGTCGGTATAGGTGGGTTTGTTGCCGAAGGCGTCGATGGCGAACTCCCCCTGGGGATAGCTGGCCTTTTCCCGGACCTCCAGCACCTCGGCCCTGAGGGTAAAGGTGTCCATATGCAGGTAATCCATATCGGCAATGCCCCATTCGATCTGCAGGTCCTTGCCCAGAAGGATGTTTTCGCCGATGCGCAGATGGTTGATGCCGATGGGCATGGTGCGGTCATGCACCAGTGTGTAGCTGCTGGTGGCACCGCCGGAGACGATCTCCAGCTTTCTGCCAATAATGCGCTCCACCCGCCGGGCGATGGCGATCAGATCATTCATCTTCTCCGGGGTGGGTTTGATGGAGCCGTAACAGCCCAGATTTACGCCAACGCCCAGGAGCTTCACATGGGGCAGATCCTGTTCCACATGGCGGCAGATCTCCGCCATCTCGTCCTTGTCCCAGAAGCCCTCCCGCAAATCGCCCAGGTCCGCCATGACGATGACGCCATGCGTCCTGTTCTGACGGGCACATTCCGTCTCCAGCGCGTCCAGCGTGGTGCGCTCGGATTGCAGGGAGGCGTCGGCAAGGGAGACCAGGTCGGACAGCTCGCTGAGGCCGGGGATACGCACCAGCAGATAGGGACCCTCGATGCCGGCGGCGCGGCAGGTTTCGATCTGCTCCAGACGGCTGGTGCCCAGTGATTTTGCGCCGCAGTCTTTCATGATCTGCGCGACTTCGGGAATACCGTTGCAGCCCTTGATCACGGCGCAGACGTCAATGCCGGCAGCGCGGCAGCGGGAGATGATCTGCGCGGCATTGCTGCGAAGGAGCGTCATATTCAGTTCCAGACAGGGATATTGACGGGTCATAAAATGTCCTCGCTTCCGCATGGTTTTTTTTATTATAACATACTTTGCCCGACTGTGCCACAAAAATTTATGAGAAATGCAAGTTGCACTTTTTCCGTCATGCGGTATAATGGGGGAGAAAGCAAAGAAGGGGGCAGGTTTATGAAAAAATTGCTGTGTTTGATGCTGGCTTTTGTGCTGGCGGTGCCGCTGACGGCGTGCCACAAGCACATACCGGGGCCGGAGGCCACCTGCACGACGGATCAGATCTGTCTGGACTGCGGAAAGATCCTGACAGAGGCGCTGGGACACGAGGCAGGGGAGGAGGCCACCTGCGCCGCTCCCCAGGTCTGTACGCGGTGCGGGGAAGTTTTGGCCGAAGCGCTGCCCCATACGCCCAACGGGCCGGTGAGCTGTGCGGTCAGCCAGGTTTGCAGCGTCTGCGGCGAGGTGCTGGCGCAGGCAAGCGGACACAATGTGGGCGCGGACGGCATTTGCAGCGTCTGCGGCAAGCAGGTGTGTCAGCCGGGGCAGACCTATATTGCACCGGGCAGAGGGAGCTATACCAATACGGATGCCGATGGGATCATTCCCGAGACGGTGAACAGCGGACACTATAATAACGACTTGGATGCCTATTATGCGGGCACGGTATTGATCTGCGGTGACTATGGCGTGGAATATTTTACCCCGGATCCCACCGGGACCGGCGGCTATGCCTCCATCGTCAATGATTTTGCCGCCAAGTATCCCCAGCTGGGCGTGACGGCGCTGATCGTGCCGAAATGCTGCGCTTTCGAGACGCCGAGCGGCTATCCCGATGCGGGAGAGAGTATCAAGAGCTTTATCAACAGCACCTATGCCATGATGGATGCCCGGGTGAAAACTGCCGATGCCTTCGCCGTCATGGAGCCGCACGCCGGCGAGTATATGTTTTACCGCACCGATCACCATTGGACCAGTCTGGGCGCCTACTATGCGTCGGTGGCGTACTGTCAGGCCAACGGGATCGAGCCGCTGTCCCTTGACGATTATGATACCGTGGTGCGGGGCGGTGTGACCGGGACGCTGTATATGTACGGCAACCACGACGGCCACCTGAAGCGCAACCCGGACTACACCGTGTGCCATTTCCCCACCACGGGCTATACCATGCAGTGCTATAACGGCGGGTGGTATAACGGCATCGCCGTCAATGGCGAATATCGGGACTATGCATCTGTGTTCATCAACGGAGACAATCCCCTGACGGTTATCAACACGGATAACGAAAACGGCAAAACGCTGCTGATATTCAAGGAGTCCTACGGCAATGCATTTGTGCCGTATATGATCGACTACTATCAGCGGATCGTGGTTGTGGATATCCGGGCCGAGACTGACAGCGTGGCGACCCTCATCGACCGCTACGATGTTACCGATGCACTGTTTATCAACAACGCCCAGGCGGCCATGGGATTCCAGAGCATTATCCGGGGCAAGGCCATGTCGTAAAGAAAAAACACGGGACGCACGGGTCCCGTGTTTTTCATTTCAGGAAGAGAGCGGCGGCTGCCAGCAGTATCGCCAGCAGAGTAAAGTTGGCAGCCAGAAACTTGGCCATATAGTGGCTGGATTTTGAGGTTTCGGCGTGGGAGTAGAGCTTCAGGCTGATAAGGCTGGCAAGGCTCGCGATAGGGGTACCCAGTCCGCCGATGTTGACGCCCAGCAGAAGTCCGCTGCCGTTTTCCGTGAAGCCGGAGAGCAGGATCGCCGCGGGGACATTGCTGATGACCTGGGAAAGTCCCGCCCCCAGCAGCAGCTCGTGGCCGCTGAGGAGTCGGCGCAGCAGCGTCGCCACCGCGTCGATACGGGTGAGGTTGCCGGAAAAGATGAAAAAGCAGACGAAAGTCACTAAAAGGAGAAAGTCGGCGCACTTGAGCATACGGGGCTCGAAAATCAACAGCACGACCACGATAACGCCCAGCATGACCGGCCAGGTCAGCACACGAAGTACCACAAGCATACATAGCGCGAACAGGCCCAGATAGAGAAACAGGGATCGTTTATCCAGGGATGGCTTTTCGCCCAGGAACACGGACAGCGACCCTTTCGGCAGAAGCAGGCACAGTCCTGCGATCAGCGCCGCAGAGAGCAGCCAGATGGGGGCGGTGGCCCCGAAAAACTGTCCAATGGTCATATCGTAGCGGGAAAACAGGTACAGGTTTTGGGGGTTGCCCACGGGGGTCAGCATACTGCCCAGGTTGGCAGCCACGGTCTGCAGCACCACCACCCACGCCAGCTCTTTCATCTGATGGGCAAGACCCAGCACCACCACGGCAAAGGGAACAAAGGTGAGCAGTGCCACATCGTTGGTCACCAGCATGGCGCTGAAAAAGCACAGCGCCACCAAAATGATGCCCATGGCGCGGACAGTTTTCGCCTTCCGGCACAGGACATGCGCCAGCAAGCTGAAGGCACCGGCGCTTCGCAGCCCTGCCACCACCACCATCAGGCAGTAGAGAAGCGCCAACGTGCGCCAGTCGATATAGCGCAGATAGGCGGCATCGGGGGTGACGAAAAAGCAGCTGACCACGGCGGCGAGAAAAGCGGCGCAGAGGGTAATTTCCCGTTTCACAAAATCACGGATCTTGGACATAGAGAGAAGTGCTCCTTTGAAAAAACTTTTGCCAGTATACGACAAAATAAGAACAAGTGCAAGAGTATAAGGCGAGATTTCTTTACTTTGCACAAAAAACGGGTATAATAAAATCATACAGGAAAAAGGAGACGGAAAGATGTTCTTTTTACCGACCATGAATCCGATTCTGATCGCGGCGGCGGTGATCCCTGCCGTGATCCTGCTGCGCTATATCTACCGGAAGGATCGCCTGGAAAAGGAACCCCGCAATCTGCTGATCTCGCTGGTGGTGTTGGGGATCATTTCCACCTCACTTGCCGTTGTGGCAGAGCGTATCGGCTCTTTTGCGCTGGGACTGGCTTTGACGGAGGGCAGCATCGGCTACAACGTACTGATGTATTTCGGCGTGGTCGGCCCCGCCGAGGAGGGAGCAAAATATATTCTCCTGAAGCGCAAAACATGGAAGTCTCCCGAATTTAACTGCCAGTTTGACGGCGTGGTATATGCGGTATTTGTGTCCCTGGGTTTTGCCCTGTGGGAGAACATCGGCTATGTGGCGGCGTACGGCCTTTCCACGGCTCTCGTGCGAGCGGTCACCGCCGTACCGGGTCACGCCTGCTTCGGCGTGTTCATGGGTGCGTGGTACGGCATGGCAAAGCGCTATGACAACAGCGGAGAAGCTGCAAAAAGCAAACGCTGTCGGCGCCTGGCGTTCTGGGTGGCGGCGCTGATCCACGGCACCTACGACTTTATTGCCACGCTGAATGCCACCCTTTCGGCGCTGGTCTTTCTGGCGTTTGTACTGTTCCTGTTCTTCAGCGCCATGGCACGGGTACGCAAGATCTCTGCCGAGGATGACTATATCGACGATCATAACGACAATAACAACGGCCCCATATTCTTCTGATATGCGGAAAGAGCCACCCCGTCGGGGCGGCTCTTTTATTTTAGTCACTGTCGGGCTTGAGCACAGCCATATCGTCGACACAAGTTGCATATCGCTCACTTCGCTTGCATCGAAGCTCGTTCATTCCGCTGTGTCTCCTCTCCCCACCGAAAACACTTCGTTGGTTTTCGGCGGGGACCCCGATTTTGTCAATCACTGTCGGGCTTGAACACAGCCATAAAGGCTTCGGTAGGCACTTGGACGGTGCCGAGGTTACGCATCTTTTTCTTGCCATTTGCGGAAAAGCTTCGCTTTTTGCAAATGCGCACGAAATTTTATCCACGCCGCTGCCGCGGCGGCTCGCTAACGCTCGCAGGAAGGCAAGAAAATCAATCACTGTCGAGCTTAAGCACAGCCATAAAGGCTTCGGTAGGCACTTGGACGGTGCCGAGGTTACGCATCTTTTTCTTGCCTTCCTTTTGCTTTTCCAGCAGCTTTTTCTTACGGGAAATATCACCGCCGTAGCACTTGGCCAGCACGTCCTTGCGCATGGCCTTGACGGTCTCGCGGGCGATGATGCGCCCGCCGATGGCTGCCTGAATGGGCACCTCAAAGAGCTGACGGGGGATATTGTCCTTCAGCTTTTCGCACAGGCGGCGGGCCCGGGGGTACGCCTTATCCTTATGAGCGATGAAGCTCAGGGCATCCACGCCGTCGCCGTTTAAGAGCAGGTCGACCTTGACCAGCTCGCTGGTACGGTAACCGGAAAGCTCGTAGTCCAGACTGGCGTAACCCTTGGTGTTGGCCTTGAGGGTGTCGAAGAAGTCGTAGATGATCTCGTTGAGCGGCATCTGATAGTGCAGCTCCACCAGATGAGTGTCCAGATACTGCATATCCTTGTACTCGCCCCGACGATCCTGACACATGGGCATGATGTTGCCTACGTAATCCTGGGGTGTGATAATGGACACCTTGACGTAGGGCTCCTCGGCGTGTTCAATAGACGCCGGATCGGGGTAGTTGTGGGGATTATCCACCCGCACCAGTGTACCGTCGGTCTTGTAGACGTTATAGATGACGTTGGGGAGCGTGGTCACGAGATCGAGGTTGAACTCTCGTTCCAGGCGCTCCTGAATGATCTCCATGTGAAGCATCCCCAAAAAGCCGCAGCGGAAGCCGAAGCCCAATGCCACGGAGCTCTCCGGCTCGAAGGTGAGGGAAGCATCGTTGAGCTGTAATTTTTCCAGGGCGTCACGCAGGTCGGGGTACTTGCTGCCGTCCTCGGTATAGATACCGCAGTAGACCATGGATTGGGCGGCGCGGTAGCCGGGCAGGGGCTTTGCGGCGGGATCAGCGGCATCGGTGATGGTGTCGCCCACCTGGGTGTCCTTGACGTTCTTGATGCTGGCGGTAAAGTAGCCCACTTCGCCGGCCTGCAGAGCGTCGGTGGGCTCGTTGCCCAGCGGTTTGAGATAGCCGCACTCCAAAATGGTGTACTCGGCACCGCTGGCCATCAGGCGGATGGCCTGTCCCTTGCGGATGGTGCCCTGCTTGATGCAGAAGTAGACGATGACGCCCACATAGGGGTCGTACTGGCTGTCGAATACCAGCGCTTGCAGGGGGGCGTTGGGATCGCCGGAGGGAGCTGGGATGTTCTGCACAATATCCTCCAGAACGGCGTCGATATTCAGCCCCAACTTGGCGGAGATCTCCGGGGCGTCCATGGCGGGCAGCCCGATAATGTCCTCCACCTCCTGCTTGGCCTTCAGGGGATCGGCGGCGGGGAGGTCCACCTTGTTGAACACGGGCAGAATTTCCAGATCGTCCTCCATGGCCAGATAGGTGTTGGCAAGAGTCTGCGCCTCCACGCCCTGGGTGGCGTCCACCACCAGAAGCGCACCCTCGCAGGCGGCAAGGGAACGGGAGACCTCATAGTTAAAGTCCACGTGACCCGGAGTGTCGATGAGGTTGAGGGCGTAAGTCTCGCCATCCTGTGCCTGGTAGAGCAGGTGGACGGCACGGGACTTGATGGTGATGCCACGCTCCTTTTCCAGCTCCATGTTGTCCAGAAGCTGGTCGGACATCTGCCGCGCTTCCACGGCGTTGCACTTTTCCAGCAGGCGGTCTGCCAGGGTGGACTTGCCGTGGTCAATATGGGCAATGATGGAAAAATTACGGATCTTGGATTGTTCAAACATAGCGATTTAGTCCTCCAGATGTTTCAGGGTGCGCGCATCTACGTTGTGCAGCACCTGCGCCACGCTCTGACCCAGACCGGGAACACCGGTGAGAGTGTCGGAGGAGACCTCCGGCGTTTCCTCGCAGGCGGTGAGGGCACGGGTGTAGCGGACGCGGCTCAAGGCCAGGTCAGCGGTGATCAGGTCGCCGTCAAAGGCGGCGTCATCCACGGCAAACAGATCCTCGTTGCCGCCGCAGCGGCGGTAGGCCGAGCGCAAGAGCTGGTAGAGGGCGCTGCTCAGGTAATCACCGGCGGCGGTGATGGCCTCCCGGCTTCCCAGCTTGCCCAGCAGGTCAAAGAGGACGCCTGTGGTGTTCACCACGAGCTTCTTTTGCAGCGTTGCCAAAATGCTGCCCTTCAGCGTGCCCTTTTCATCGCTGGCGTCGTACAGGGTCTCGGCTTCGATCATGGCACCGTCCCGGCTGGAGGTGCGGCCCAGCAGAAAGTCGGCGGAGACGTGGTAGTAGTCGCAGACCTTGGCCACAAACGCAAGACCCGGCTCACGAATGCCGTTTTCATAGTGGCTCAAAAGCGCCTGGGAGATGCCCAGCTCCTTGGCGGCTTTGCGTTGGGAGATTCCCTTCTCCTGACGCAGCAGGCCTAAGGTGCGGGAAAAATCAGTAGTCATCTGAACTTTCCTCCTAAAATTGAATACAGTGGGTAGATTATAACGCAGATATTACGGTTTGTAAAGTAAAAATCCCCGATTTGACGGGGATTTTTTTATCAAATACGGAACAGGCGCTTGCCGTTTTCCCGGGCGGCGGCTTCCACCTCCCCTGCGGTCAGACCCTTGATCTGGGCGATGACGGCGGAGACATAGGGGATATAGGTGGAGTCGTTGCGCTTGCCCCGATGGGGAACGGGTGTCAGATAGGGGGCGTCGGTCTCCAGAAGAAGCCGGTCCAGGGGTGCAGCGGCGATGACCTCCGGTGCTTTCCGGGCATTTTTGAAGGTGACAGCGCCGTTGAAGCCCAAGTACCAGCCCATCTTCAGCAGCTCCTTTGCCATTTCGACACTACCGGCGAAACAGTGGAATACACCGGTAACGGAGGGGAACTCCCTGACGATGGCGAGGGTGTCGGCGTGGGCGTCCCGGTCGTGGATGATGACGGGCAGGTTTAATTCCGCCGCCAGCGCCAGTTGGTCGCGCAGACAGGTCTGCTGCAAGTCCCGCGGGGGGTTTTCTTTCCAGTAGTAGTCCAGACCGATCTCCCCGATGGCAATCACCTTGGGGGATCGGGCGAGGGTACGCAGTTCATCGATTTGGGACGGGTCATAGTTGTGGCAGTTTTCCGGGTGGATGCCCACGGCGGCGTAGATGTGAGGGTATTTGGCCGCCAGCTCCACCGCCATGCGGGAGGAGGGCAGATCGCAGCCGGGGTTCACCACCAGACCGACGCCCTGTTCGGGCAGGGAGGTCAGCAGCTCGTCCCGGTCGGCGTCAAAGCTGTCGTCGTCATAGTGGGCGTGGGTATCGAAGATCATAGGGCGGCCTCACCGAACACGGTATCCACCACATAGTTGTGCTTGATGGCGGACAGCTCTTTCATGTGGGGTTGGGTCATGTGAACCTGCTGGGCTTCCGGCTCTGTCCATTTCTCCACCAGCAGAATGACGTCGGGGTCCTGCGCGGACAGGTAATAGTCGTAACAGATGCAGCCCTCCTCGGCGCGGATGGCGGTGTCGATGCCCTTGGCGGCGATGTCACGGAGGAAGGGTTCCCGGCAGTTGGGCTTGCAGATGTATTTCACGAATAAGGTCATCATTTTTGCTGTGCCTCCCATTCTTTATATTCTGCACCTTCGGTACGGTAGCCCGCTGCGGAGGTGCGGTTGCTCTCGATTTCGGCATCGGTAACGGGGCGCTTGACCTTGGCGGGGGAACCGACGACAAGGGAATTGTCGGGGATCACCGTGCCGCCGGTGACCAATGCCCCCGCGCCGATAATGCAGTTATCGCCGATCTTGGCGCCGTTGAGGACGATGGCACCCATGCCGATGAGGGTGTTGTCGCCGATGGTACAGCCGTGGATAATGGCGCCGTGGCCGATGGTGCAGTTTTTGCCCACGGAAACGGGATAGCCCGGGTCGCAGTGGAACACGCAGCAGTCCTGCACGTTGGTGCCGTCACCGATGGTGATGGAGTCGTGCTCGGCGCGGAGCACGGCGCCGAAAAAGACGCTGACCTGCTCACCCAGGGTCACGTCGCCCGCCACGGTGGCGTTGTGCGCCACGAAAGCGGTGGGGTCAATACGGGGAGTTTTGAGCATAAAACACCTCCTGGGGGTCGTTTTGGCAGTATTTTATCACGGAACAGGGGAGAAAACAAGAAAAATGAAAAGGGAAGAGTGAAAAGTGAAAAATGAAGAATGAAGAATGAAAAGTGAAAAATAGGGGCGGACAGAGTCGTCCGCCCCTACGACCCTACCGAAAAAAACGATGTGCGGGGTTGTTACATCAAAAAAAATAGAGGAACTCTCCCCCGCCGCCTATGGGAAAGATACCCTCAGCGCCATATAGGAGAATTCCTCCATAAATTAGTATATTACCATTCCGATAAAAACGCAACACAAAAAAGAACGACCCGGGTGGGTCGTTCTTTTTTGATAAAATACGGATTGCGGCACCATCGTGCGCGATGGTTCGCAATGACAGGAGCGGCGGGCGACCGCAAGGGTCGCCCCTACAATATCATTCATCTCAGCACAGCTTGGCGCCGGCGGGGACGGCGTCGTCGATCAGCATCAGGTGGAGCTTCTCCTCGCCCTTTTCGGTGTGGACGGCGGAGATCAGCATACCGCAGCTCTCAATGCCCATCATCTTGCGGGGCGGCAGATTCAAAATGGCGATGGCGGTCTTGCCGATGAGCTGCTCCGGCTCATAGTAGGCGTGGATACCGGAGAGGATAATGCGGTCGGTGCCGGAGCCATCGTCCAGGGTGAACTTCAGCAGTTTGTCGGACTTCTTCACGGCCTCGCAGTTCTTGATCTTCACGGCGCGGAAATCGGACTTCAGGAAGGTGTCGAAATCCACGTTTTCGGTGACGTAGGGCTCCAGCTCGATGGCAGGCAAGGCGGCCTTCTTCTGCGCCTCCTGCATGGCCTCCAGCTCGGCAAGAGCCTTTTCGCTGTCGATACGGGGGAACAGATTCTCACCCTTGCTGACAGTAACGTCAGCTTTCAGGCTGCCCCAGACGTTGGCGCTCTCCCATGCCTGACAGCACTCGCAGGCGCCGATCTTCTCGAAGATCTTGGCGGCGGTGTCGGGCATGAAGGGGGTCAGCATGATATTGCAGATGCGGATGGTCTCCAGCAGATTATACAGCACGGTGGCCAGGCGGACTTTCTTGCTCTCGTCCTTGCCCAGCGCCCAGGGCGCGGTCTCGTCGATATACTTGTTGGCACGTTCGATGACCTTGAAGATCTCCTCCAGACCGTTCTGGAACTGGAACTTCTCCATCTCGGCTTCGTACTTGTCCCGCAGCTCACAGGCCATGGTCTTCAGCTCGCAGTCCAATTTATCGTCCTCACGGTCGGTGGGCAGAGTGCCGCCGAAGTATTTTTCCGCCATGCCGGTGGTGCGGGAGACCAGATTGCCCAGCTTGTTGGCAAGGTCGATGTTGATGGTGTTGATCAGCAGCTCATTACTGAAGTTGCCGTCGGTGCCGAAGGGGAAGGTGCGCATCAGGAAGAAGCGCAGAGCGTCCACACCGAACATCTCGGAAAGGGCGTAGGGGTCCACCACGTTGCCCTTGGACTTCGACATCTTGCCGCCGTCGATGACCAGCCAGCCGTGGCCGTAGACGTGCTTGGGCAGGGGCTCGCCCACGCTCATCAGCATGGCGGGCCAGATGATGGAGTGGAAGCGGACGATCTCCTTGCCCACAAAGTGGACGTCAGCGGGCCAGTACTTGTCATAGTCGTGGTACTTGTCGTTGCAGTAGCCCATGGCGGTGCAGTAATTGAACAGGGCGTCCACCCACACGTACACCACGTGGCCCGGGTCGAAGTCCACGGGAATGCCCCAGTCGAAGCTGGTGCGGGAAACGCACAGGTCCTCCAGACCCGGCTTGATGAAGTTGTTTACCATCTCATTGACGCGGGTGCGAGGCTGCAGAAAATCCGTGTCCTCCAGCAGGTGCTGGATACGGTCGGCGTACTTGCTCAGGCGGAAGAAGTAGGCCTCCTCCTCGGCGTCGTGGACTTCGCGGCCACAGTCGGGACATTTGCCGTCCACCAGCTGGCTCTCCGTCCAGAAGCTCTCGCAGGGCGTGCAGTACTTGCCTTTGTAGGCGCCCTTGTAGATGTCGCCGTTGTCGTACATCTTCTTAAAGATTTTCTGAATCGCCTCGCAGTGGTAGTCGTCGGTGGTGCGGATGAAGCGGTCGTTGGAGATGTTCATCAGCTTCCATAGATCCAGAACGCCGCGGGGGCCTTCCACGATGCCGTCCAGGAACTCCTTGGGGGTCTTGCCGGCCTCCTTGGCCTTGGTTTCGATCTTCTGGCCGTGCTCGTCGGTGCCGGTGAGGAACATGACGTCATAGCCGGTGAGCCGCTTGTAGCGGGCCATCGTGTCGGCGGCCACGGTGCAGTAGCTATGGCCGATGTGCAGCTTGTCGCTGGGGTAGTAAATGGGGGTGCTGATGTAGAATTTCTTCTTTTCCATGGGATTATCTCCTTTTCCGCCGCTCCGAATGGAAGAGCGGCTTTAAATAATTAGTATAATAAAAAAATCCCTGTGCATACGCACAAGGACGACAAAATGCCGCGATACCACCTTGTTTCGCCGTTTCCTCACGAAAACGACCTCGGGAAGTGCCATCACACTTCTGCGCTTTGACGGGCGCACCCGTCCCGACCTAACTTTCGCTCAGCCGGACAGCTCCGGGGCCATGTTCACCGAGTTCCTCCGCGTCCGCTCTCACCTTATCGGACTCTCTTGTGGCGGCACCTGTCGGTTACTCTCCCTTTCATCGCATTTCATTTACTTGCGAAGTATCGTACCGCAAAATACGGGATTTGTCAAGATTAACCGTTGGCTTTCGGGGAAAATTGTGGTATCCTGTAGGGCAAGAGGTGAAGAGAGCATGAAATTAGCCACGTGGAACGTCAACGGCCTGCGTGCCGTGCTGGGCAAGGGATTTTTGGATTATGTGAAGGACAGCAACATGGACGTGCTGTGCCTGCAGGAGACCAAGTGCCAGCCGGATCAGGCGGTGTTTGAACTGGAGGGATACCATCGCTATTTCAATTCCGCCGACAAAAAGGGCTATTCCGGCACGGCGATTTTGACGAAGCAGGAGCCGCTTTCCGTGACCTATGACTTTGGCGGGGATATTCACCGTCACGAGGGCCGGGTCATCACAGCGGAGTACCCGGACTTCTATCTGGTGTGCTGCTATACGCCCAACAGTCAGGACGAGCTGAAGCGGCTTGCTTACCGCATGGAGTGGGAGGACGCCCTGCGGGCGTATCTATGCGGGCTGGACAAGGTCAAGCCTGTGGTGTACTGCGGTGATCTGAACGTGGCGCATGAGGAGATCGACCTGAAAAATCCCAAGACCAACCACTTCAATCCGGGCTTTACCGACGAGGAACGGGGCAAGATGACGACGCTGCTTGACTGCGGCTTTGCCGACAGCTTCCGGCGGCTGTATCCCGAGGAGGTCAAATACTCCTGGTGGAGCTATCGGTTCCATGCACGGGAAAAGAACACCGGGTGGCGCATCGACTATTTCATCGTGTCGGAGCGCTTCATGGAGCGGGTGGAGAAAGTGGAAATCCGTAATGATGTGTTCGGCAGCGACCATTGTCCGGTGGAAATAGAGATAAAATAGCCGCCTTTTGTAAAAAATTTCGCAAAAGGTGTTGACAAAACGGTGTGTTTCGAGTATGATAACACCGTTGTCCGCGCGGTTAGCTCAGCTGGTAGAGCACATGCTTGACGTGCATGGGGTCACAGGTTCGAGTCCTGTACCGCGCACCAATAAAAAACCTTGGAATCTCTACGGTTCCAAGGTTCTTTTTTTGTTCAATTTTGGGTTGTTCCCTTATTTGTTCCCTTTTCAGCACCGATTGACTGGATATAACGCTCCATGCTTTCCGCTGCATTCTCCTGCATTTGGGCAGTCACATGGGCGTAAACCTTCAGCGTGAAATCTGTAGTCGAATGCCCCAAGTTGTGCTGCACGGTCTTCACATCGATGTTACTGCTGAGAGCCATGTAAGCGTAGGTGTGGCGAAGGTCGTGGAACCGAGCCTCTGGAGCACCAATTTTCTTTACAATTCGCTTGTAGCAGTCATACACGGTTCGATGGGAGAGATAGTCACCGATAGCATTGGGGAAGATTAGGTTTCTGTCAGCCCACAAGCTTTGAGCGGCAATTCGATACTGCTCATCGATTTCCTGCTGTTCTTTGAAAAGCTGAATGACAGTTGATGGCAGCTTCAGTATGCGTGCCTTGCCGTTCTTTGGGGAGGAGAAGTAATGCACTCCTCCCTTTTTCTGCTCCTTACGGAGTTGCCGATAGATTCGCAAGGTTTGATGCTCCCAGTCAATACAGTCCCAGGTCAGCCCAAGGAGTTCTCCCTGGCGTAGGCCCGTAAACAGAGCCACCTTATAAAGCTGCTCATGCGGTGAACCTTGAACTTCCTTGAGGAAAGCGGCAACCTGTTCCTCGTTTAAGGGCTGGATTTCCTTCTTCTCAATCTTGGGCAGTTTGCAGGAAATGGTGGGGTTCCGGGCAATGAATCCCAATTCGACTGCTTGCTGAAGGCTCTTGTGAAGAATGCCGTGGATATTCTTGATAGTCTTGGCCGAGACAGGGTTCCGTCCATCCGTGGGGCGATAGAGACTGTCATAGAGACGCTGAATCTTGATACCGTCCAGCTTCTTCAACAGTATTTTTTCGCACTCGGGGAGGATGTAGGTCTTGATAGTTGAGGCATAGAGGTGCGCTGACGATTTCTTCACATCGCACAGGTAATCTCGCTGCCAAATGGTGAGCCATTCGCCGACGGTCATCTTCGTGGGTTCTACATGCGTACCCGCATCTATCTCCGCAATGACCTTGGCTAGTTTTGCTCGCACCTCGTTCTGTGTCTTCCCGCTGATAGATTTTTGGACTTGCTTTCCATGGGAATCAAAACCCAGAGAGTATCGGGCCTCCCAGTATGTATCCACTTTGCCGTTCTTGCGCTTGATGACCTTTTCTCTGATATTGCCACCACCGCTGGCGTTGCGTTTTGACTTTGCCATGATACACCTCCGCAGTCCTTATGCAGACACCTGGAGGTACTTCATAACGGCATCTTTGGGAACCTTGTATTCACGCCCGACCTTAACATTGTGGATAGCGCCACACCGCAAAAGCTCATAAACCTTGGGACGACTGATATCCAGAATGTCAGCGACCTCATCAGCGGTGAGGACAATGGGCATTTCGTTAAAAGAATGGTATGTACTCATAGTTTAATTTCCTCCATAAATTTAAAAATTATTTTTTCTATACTCAGCCAGACGCTGAGCCATCTTTTGTTTTGTCTCCTCAGAGACCCGCTTGGGGGGAGATACCTTAATCCACTTTTTAGGTACCTCCACCTCAAGCATATCGTAGGCCTGACG
>JAZUEB010000068.1:0-10199 GCA_045639965.1 Vescimonas sp.
CCCGTAGGGGCGACCCTTGCGGTCGCCCGCCCCCCGTAGGGGCGGACGCCTCTGTCCGCCCGCTATTTCAATTCGTCCGCGAATTCTAATTCGCGGACACCATCACTTTTCACTTTTCCGGAGGTATCGCCATGGAAAACACCCACCTCACCCGGCATCTGCCGGACGACATTAACTTAAAAGACCTGTTTGACATCCTCAACCCCCAGAACAATCTGGTACTGGCGGATGATGTGATGCTCTCCGACGCCAACGGCACCATTCTCTGGGTCAGCGAGACCTATGAGCAGAACTTCGGCTTCGCCCACGACTCCATGGTGGGCAAGTCCGCCTTCGATCTGGAGGCGGACGGCACCTTTACCCCCTGCATCACCGCCGAGATCATCCGCACCGGGCAGAAGATCACCGCCACCCAGACCATCAACCACGCCCATAAGAACGTGATGACCGTGGGCATTCCCCTCTTCGACGACGAGGGACACCTGAAATATGCCGTGTGCTTCAACACCGTCTCCATGGAGCAGATCAACGCCATCCAGCGGAACTACCGCCGGATGCAGGACTCCTTGGAGCAGTACTCCCGGGAGATCGCCGAGCTGCGTACCCGCACCACCTCCACCAGTCTGATTTTGAAAAGTGCCGCCATGCAGCGGCTCTGGACTCTCATGCAGAACACCGCCAACACCCGTGCCAACATCCTCATCACCGGTGAGACCGGTGTGGGCAAAAGCGCCGTGGCAAAGGCCATTCACGCCATGTCCGACCGCGCAAACGGCCCGTTTATCGAGGTCAACTGCGCCGTATTACACGAAAATCTCATCGAATCCGAGCTGTTCGGCTATGAAAAGGGCGCCTTTACCGGGGCGTCCAGTACCGGCAAGATCGGCAAGATCGAGCTTGCCAACCACGGCACGCTGTTTCTCGACGAGATCGGTGAGCTGCCGCCCCATATCCAGTCCAAGCTATTGCAGCTCATTCAGGATAAGACCATTGAGCGCCTCAGCAGCAACAAAAAAATCGAGCTGGACTTCCGGCTCATCGTGGCAACCAACCGCAATCTGGAGGAGGAGGTGCAGCGGGGTCTGTTCCGCTCCGACCTGTTCTACCGTCTCAACGTCATTCGTATGCATATTCCCCCTCTGCGCCAGCGGCGGGACGATATCATGCCCCTTGCCCATCAGTTTCTGGCCCGCTTCAGCGCCGACTACGGCAAAAGCCTGTCCTTCTCTCCCCGCTTCCTGACATTTTTGGAGCAATATGCCTGGCCGGGCAACGTGCGGGAACTGGAAAACCTCATCGAGCATCTGGTCATCACCACCCAGGACCCCATTATCGACATATCTGCCCTGCCCGCCGAATATACACGGCAGCGTTTTTTATACGAAGGTCTCACCACCGGCGGCAGTCTGCAGCAGCAGCTGGACGCCTTTGAAGGGCAGATCATTCGCCAGGCCTATGCCCGCTGCGGCAGCAGCGTGGCTTTGGCGAAGGAACTGGGCATTTCCCAGCCCACCGCCGTGCGTAAGATCGCCAAGTATGTCCGGAAGGAGGGATAACCGTGTCGCCCGACAACAACTTACAGCTCCGGCAGCGGCAGGAGCAAAAGCTCCACGCAAAGCAAATTCAATCCGTTGCCATATTACAGATGAATACCCAGCAGCTTCTGGCTCACATCGAGGAGGTCGCCACGGAGAACCCCGTTCTGGAGCGGGAAATCGATCCGCAGGCTCAGGCAGAAATGCACAGTCTTTTGCAAAATGCCGGTTGGGAAAAGGCCGAACCCTATTTCGGCGGGCGGGTAGATCCCGCCATTGACGGTCTTTCCGCCTTTCTCACCGACCAGCTCTCCCGCCGCCGCCTGTCCGCCGATGTTCTGCGGTGCTGTATCGGTCTTGTCGCCCTGCTGGATAACGACGGCTATCTGATGCAGGAGGATGTCGACAGCCTGCAAAACCTCTTTCCCTCCGAAATTCTCCATGATGCACTCACCACGCTGCAATCCCTGGAGCCCGCCGGTGTGGGAGCGCGGGATCTCAGCGAGTGCCTCACGCTCCAGCTCCGCCGCTCCGCCAAAGGCGATCCGCTGCCCCTGCTTCTGGTACAGAACTATCTGCCCCGGCTGGCCAAGCAGCAGTATCGTCTCATCGCCCGGGAGCTCCGGATCCCCGAAGCCGCCGTCATTCGCGCCGCTGAGCTGATCGCCGCGCTGGAACCTCATCCCGGACGGGAATTTGCCCCGGATGAGCAGACGGTCTATGTCCGTCCTGATTTGTTCGTCCTGCCGGTGGACGGCGTACTGCAGGTCATCCTCAACGACGGCGATGTTCCCCGTCTCTCCGTCAGCGATTACTACGCCAAGCTGCTCCGCACCACCGATGACGAGGAGGCCAAGGCCTATCTGCGTCAGAAGAAGCAGCAGGCCACCTGGCTCATTCAAAGCGTGGCGCGCCGCGGCAGCACCCTGCGCCGCTGCGGTGAACTGATCCTGGCTCGTCAGATGGAATTCTTTTCCGGTCGTACAAAGGAGCTTTCGCCCATGAGCGGTTTGGAATTATCCCGGGCGCTCCATGTCCACCCCTCCACCGTTTCCCGCACTCTGCAGGGCAAATATCTGCAATGCTCCCGGGGCATCTACCCCCTGCACTATTTCTGCTCCGCTGCCCTCCCCGATGAGACCCTTTCCCGGCAGGCGGCAGAACAGCGTCTGCTGACCCTCATCGCCAAAGAGGACAAATCGCATCCTCTGAGTGATCCCGCGCTGCAAAAATTGCTGTCGCAAAATGGTGTCAAGATCAGTCGCAGAGCAGTCACAAAATACCGGACGGAGCTGCATATCCCCAACCGCACGGAACGCAAAAAGAGAGAACGCTGATGCGTTCTCTCCCTTTTTCCCTTTTTGGGACTTTTTTTGTTACTTTTTGGACTTTTTCTATGGACTTTTGGGACTTTATTCTGTCCATTCTTCCTGCAAAAACGCCAATATCTGTGCTGCTGTCGGCGGGCAGCCGCCTACATTTCGGGCAAAACAGCCGGTGCATTTTCCCACGCCGATGGTGCCGCTTTTTCCCTGAAAACCCTGCCCGATGCACACTTTTTCCCGGTGTCCCCACAGCTCGTTTCGCTGCTCCAGCTTATCCAGCGCATAGATCAGCGACCCGTAACACGCGCTGCACGCCATGTTGGCATTTACATATTCTTCCAGCTCGCGCACCCGTCTTGTTGGTCTGGAAACCGTTGATATAACAGGCTCGTTAAGTATTTTTACTTGTGCTTTGTTCAGGTCCGATGATCCGGCGTCAAGCCGTTCTGCCATGGAAATATATGGTACGTCCCCTATTTCATACCCCATCGTCTGGCAGGCAAAGGCGTCGATCAGCACCGGGTCCCATCCGCAGAGGATCCGATCCATCTGCACCGGATTGCCACCCTCCTCAAAATCCAGGTCTCCGCAAATATTATCCACCACAATAAACTCTTTTCCGGCAAAAATCGTGCTCAAATGCGCGATCGGCTTATGCAGTCCCAGCGCGTGAAAATGCCGTTTTTCGTTGTTGGTCAGCAACCCTTTGTGGTTCTTCAGCGCACAGGTCACAGTGGTCTGACAATGGCCCTTCAGCACAGGCAGATTGATTAAAAAATCCAGTAATAGAGCCTGTTTGCAGACTTCCATAGGCAGTCCGGCGGCATCCACTTTTTTCCAGGTATCTTTCTGTAAATCAATACATTCCACGCCGTAACGGCGGCACACATCGCCGATGCCGCTGGCCTGATAAGCCCGGTCTGTACGGGCACCCACCCAGGATCCCTCCAGCACACAGAGGTTGCCATACCCGTTTTCCTGCAAATATTCGATGACACCCGCCACGATCTCCGGGTGTGTGGTTGCGCCGCCACTTGCCGCAGCTGCCACCACCAGGTTGGGCTTGATGCCGATCCGCATGGTCTTATCCGGCAGACGCTCCGCCAGCTTTGCCTGGCGCAGCAACCGAATGGTCATATTCTGATAATCTGTTCCGTGAAGTACCAGAATTTCGTTCTTTTCCATGGAATTACCCCTCCAGCGTGCGGATAAAGTGCACTAAATTGTGAGCAGTAAAGCGCAGATTTTTTTCGCTGTCGCCCTTGACCTCCTCGAAAGGCTTCGGCTCCGGGTTGATGGGAAACACGCCGGAAACGCCCTCTTCATAGGCGGCGGCGATTTCCGTTTCGGAAGCGCCCACCAGTGCAGCAACAGGTACGCCGGCTTTTTTGGCGCGGCGAGCCACGCCGATGACCACCTTGCCCCGGAGGCTTTGGGAGTCCAGCTTGCCCTCGCCGGTGATGACCAGATCCGCATTCTTAACGGCGGTATCGAAGTCGGTCAGATCCAGTACGGTTTCAATACCCATCTGCAATTTTGCGCCCAAAAACGCCACCGCACCGGCGCCGAATCCGCCGGCCGCACCGCCGCCGGGCAGAGTCAGTACGTCAATGCCCAGATCCCGCTTCACCACTTCTGCCATGTGGCGCAGATTATCGTCCAGCACCTTTACCGTGGCGGGATCGGCACCCTTTTGAGGGCCGAACACGGCGCTGGCACCGGTCTCGCCGCAGAGGGGATTATCAATGTCGCACATGGCCGTGACGGGAACTGTTTTCAGTTCCGGCAGCAGGTCAGCAGTCGAAATAGACACTACCTGATCCAGCGTACCGCCCACGGGGACAAAGGCCTCCCCGGCGGCGTTGAAGAACTTTACCCCTAACGCCGCGGCGCAGCCGCAGCCGCCGTCATTCGTGGCGCTGCCGCCCAGGCCCAGCACCACCCGCTTTGCACCGTGCTGCACCGCATGGACGATCAGCTCACCCACGCCGTAGGTGGTGGTTTGGTCCGCATGGCGGTTTTCGCCCACCAAGGGCAAACCTGCTGCCGCAGCCATCTCCACCACGGCAGTGCCGTCAGGCAGCAGGCCATAGAAGCCGGTCATCTCCTCCAGATAGGGGCCTTTGCACCTGACCATCACTTTCTGTCCACCCACCGCGGTCAAAAAGGCGTCCACCGTGCCCTCGCCGCCATCTGCAACGGGAATCTCCTGTACGGACGCATCGGGGAAAACAGCGTAAATTTCCTCGCCAACCGCCCGGCAAATTTGGGCAGAACTCATAGTGCCCTTAAAGGAATCGGGAATCAAAACAAACTTTTTCATAGTTTCCCTCGCTTCTCAAAAAAGGGAGAGGGTCTCCCCTCCCCCTTTTTTGGTATGTCTTACTTGCTGAACAGGGTGCCGGCCAGCTCTTCGTAGTACTTGGCAATAGCGCTGTGGTCGCAGGAGCCGTCGCCATTGGCGCTGAGCTTCTTCAGAATGTCCAGCATCTCGTTGGTCAGAGGCAGCGGCGCATCGCACATAGCACCGGTATTCAGCGCATTGGTCAGATCCTTGATGTGCAGGTCGATACGGAAGCCGGGCTTATAGTTATCCGCCAGCATCATGGGGGCTTTGGCGTTCATCACGTTGGAGCCGGCCAGACCGCCCTTGATGGCCTCGAACACCAGCTGGGTATCGGCGCCGGCCTTCTCGGCCAGCATCAGGCCCTCGGCAAGACCCGCGATATTCACCGCCACGATGATCTGGTTGGTCAGCTTGCAGGTGTTGCCGCTGCCGATGGGCCCCACCCAGGTAGCGCTGGCGCCCATGACCAGCAGAGCGTCCTTGGCACGCTCGAAGTCCTCCTTGTCGCCGCCCACCATGATGGCCAGGGTGCCGGCGATCGCCATGGGCTCGCCGCCGGAAACGGGAGCATCGATGAAATGAACGTCCATCTTCTTCAGCTCGGCATAGATATCCTTGGAGTCACCGGGCGCGCCGGAGGTCATATCCACGATCAGCGTACCGGGCTTACAGAACTTGGCAACACCGTTTTCGCCGCACAGCAAGCTCTTGACATGGGGGCTGTTGGGCAGCATGGTGACGATCAGATCGCACTCGCGGGCAACCTGAGCGGAATCAGCGGCTACTTCCAGGCCGGCTTCCTTTGCCTGCTGCAGGCGGGCCTCGGACAGGTCGGACACCAGCACATCATAGCCGGCCTTCTTCAAATTTTGGGACATCGGGGTACCCATAATACCCAAACCGATAAAACCAATCTTGCTCATACTTCATTCTCCTTTCATTTCTGCCGGTATGCACCGGCCCTTGGTTATTTTCTAATATCCAGCTTTCTGGCAAGACGCTGTAAGGTTGCCGGATCCATATCCAGCAGTGCCGCCGCCTTGCGGAAGCTGCCGGCGGTTTGCAGCGCCCGCAGGATCATCTCCCGCTGCACGGTTTCCACCGCCGTTTTCATGCTCATGTTTTCGCTCACCTGCAAAAGCGGTCGCTGTGCCGCTTTGTTCTGCAAATTCATACGGGCGGGCAGCTCGTCTATACCAATCTCTGTCCGCAGCGCAGATACCGCCAGATTCTCCATGGTATTGCGCAGCTCCCGGACGTTGCCCGGCCAGTTATATTGCAGCAGACATTCTCTGGCTTCCGGCGACAGGTTGTGCGCCAGCTTATACTTCTCGCAGAAGAATTGCAGGTAGTATTCCGCCAGCGGCAGAATGTCCTCCCGCCGCTCACAAAGGGGCGGGATCTGGATCTCCACCACGTTCAGGCGGTAGTAAAGCGCATCCAGAAAGGTACCCTCGTTCATCATGCTCTCCAGGTCTCGGCTGGTGGCAGAGATGATACGCACATCCACAGGGATCGTCCGGGATCCGCCCACACGGCGCACCTCGCTGTCCTGAATGACCCGCAGCAGCTTGGCCTGCAGCGGCAGCGCCATATCGCCAACCTCGTCCAGCATAATGGTGCCGTGGTTTGCCAGCTCGAAAAGTCCCGCCTTGCCCCGATCCCGTGCGCCGGTAAAGGCACCGCTTTCGTAGCCGAAAAGCTCCGATTCCATCAGGGGTTCGGGGATGGCGCTGCAGTTGATCTTGATAAAGGGTTTATCCACCCGGTCGCTATGATGGTGGATAAAGGACGCCACCACTTCCTTGCCCACGCCGGTATCGCCCAAGATCAATATGGAGGTGGGGTATGCCGCCACCTGCTTGGCCTTGGTAAAAATGCGGATCATACTGTCGCTGGTAGCGATATAATCCGTAGTACCGAAGCTGGCAAGCTTCTCGCGGTAAGATGTATTGATGGTTTCTTTACGGGCAAGCTCTGCAAAAAGCGAGTCCTGCTTCTCGTCTGTCAAAAGCTGACAGAGGTAGCGTTTCTCGCCCTCCCCGCCCAACGGCGTGACCGATACCGTAAAATCCGACGTGGTATAACGGCTTTCTTCGCCTCGCGCCGCAGCCGTACGCACCGCCTCGACGATTTCGGGAGAATGCTTGCCGACAATATCCTGCATGGCCCGCCATGCCTGATTCAGCGCGCACTCCATACCGGAGGCATCCGCCACCATCAAAGGCGCATTGATCGCTTCCAGCATCTTGATATTCCGTTCGTCGAAGGTCGTACTCATGCCATACCGTCCTTATGCGCTGGTTTCCTGTTTCTTCGCATCCGTTTCCCGCCTGCGGCGGATAATATCCGTCATCACAGACAGGACATAGGAGATATTCGTGGGATTTGCTACGCCAAGCTCCGCAATATCCAGCGCACTGCCGTGACCGGTAGACAGCACCGGATAGGGCAAATTGGTGTAGATACAGGTGGTTGCCTGGAACATTTGGGCTTTCATGGCGATATTGCCCTGATCGTGATACATATAAACGATGCCGTTGCAGCCCTTTTCCTCCGCCTTCTGGAACAGGGTATCTGCCGCAAAGGGGCCCTCTACGTCCAATCCCTCGGCACGGAGCTGCGCGATCGCCGGGACAATGATATCGCGCTCCTCTTCGCCCAACAGGTTGTCCTCTACAGGGTTCAGTGCGGCGACCAGCAGCTTGGGTGTCTCCCCTGCCACATCTCTTATTACGCCTGCCAGACGGCGGGTCACCGTTTCGATGCGATCACGGGTCATCTTGGCGGGAATCTCGCGGAACGGCACATGTCCGACCGCGGAAATGCGCTGCATAGTACCGCCCTTGACCACCGTCTGCACTTCATCCACGCCGGCGCAGTGCTCCAGGATCTCATACTCAGAGTGGAACCCGCAGCCGGATTTGGAAATGGACTCCTTGGTACACGGCGCTAAGATCAAGCCCTCGATCACGTTCTTCTCCAGCAGGCGATATCCCTCTTCAATGGAGCGATAGGTGATCCAGCCGGAGGCATTGGTCACCATGCCGGTGATGACATGATCCACGTCACCCCCGATATCCACCACCGGGATGCCATCGCGCAAAAAAGCGTTCCAACCCTCGTTGATGTCCTCCGGACGATAAGAGATCAGGTGGCAGTCCGGGTATAGCTTATTGACCATACGCATCAGCAATTCATAGTTGCCGATGAGCAGGGGACGGCAGCGTTCATATAAATGGGGTCGATGCAGCAGCTTCAGAACGATCTCCGGTCCGATGCCAGCCTGGTCGCCCAAGACGAAGCCTATTCTCGGTTTTTTATAGTTGTCCTGCATTTGAACCGTCCTCACTTATCCTATGTGCAGGAATATGCACCATCTTCAGCACATTTCCGGCATTCTGCCGCTGTGCTGCCGCATTTTCATTATAAAGCGGCAGCACAGCAATGGCAAGTGTTGTTTTATCCGTGGCACAGCGTCAGGCCGCCGTCCACGAACAGGGTCTGACCCGTGATATAGGTGGCGCGGTCAGAGGCCAGATACAGCGCCGCGTCGGCGATCTCACTGCGTTTGCCGCGGCGGCCCATGGGAATCTTGGCGCACATGGCTTCTTCAGCTCCGGGCACCTTGTACTTCTCCTCGTTGATCTTGGTGGGGATACTGCCCGGGCCGATGCAGTTGACGCGGATCCCGTCCTTGCCCCATTCGCGGGCAAAGGATTTGGTGATCTGGGAGATAGCAGCCTTAGTGCCGGCGTAAACCGCCTGGCCCACCACCACCGTCACGGCATTGACGGAGCCGATATTGATGATGACACCGCCGCCCCGGGGGATCATGGTCTGAGCGGCTGCCTGGCAGCCGAAATAGTAGCCGCGGAAATTGGTATGCACCACACTGTTGAAGATCTCTTCGGTGACCTCCACCGTGGGGCAGGGGTGCTCGATACCGGCGTTATTCACCCAGACATCGATCCTGCCGAAACGCTCCACTGCCGCATCACGGAAGGCGTGGATCTCGGGGACGTTGCCGGTATCCGCGGTAACGATCAGGATGCGGGGATCATCGGGTTCGGCAAAATCGGCAATGGCCTCCTTCACGCGCTCAGCGCTGCGGGAACACAAAGCCAGAGAGGCACCGCATTCATAAAACGCCATGGCGATCTCCCGGCCGATACCGCTGGAGGCGCCGGTGATGGCAACGATCTTGCCGGTATAGTCAAAAGTAGTCATATGACACCCTCCTTAGCACAGCTTGAACAGGTGGGGCAGCCAGGTGACGATGGGCGGGAAGTAAGTGATGATAAACAGGCAGACGATCATCATGATGACGAAGGGCATGACCGCCTTGATCATCTGCGCCGTGGTGATGTGCGCCACCTTCTGCGTCAGGAACAGGCACAGGCCAACGGGAGGCGTGATCAGGCCCAGGGTCAGGTTGAAAATGACCATGATACCGAAGTGGACGGGATCGCAGCCGAGCTGCACCGCCAGCATGCCCAGGATGGGACCCATGATCATGTAGATGGCGTTGCCCTCCATCAGCATACCCAGGATCAGCAGCAGGATGTTGATGAGGAACAGGATGATGTACTTATTGTCGCTCAGACCCAGGAAGAAGTTGGTCATCTTAACGGGCACCTGATTGTGGGTCAGCACCAGGCCGAAGATAGAGGCCATGGACAGCACAAACAGGGTGGCGCCGGCAAACACGGAGGTGTTCATCAGGATCTTGAACAGCTTCTTCAGGCTCAGCGTGCGGTACACGAACATACCGATGATGATGGAGTACACGGTGGCCACGCAGGCACCCTCGGTGGGCGTGAAGTAGCCGGACAGAATACCCACGATCAAGATGACGGGCATCATCATGGCTGCAAAGCTATCCTTGAAGGACGCCCAGATCTCTTTACCCTTTGCTCTGGGCTGCAGCGGATAGCCGCGTTTCTTGGAGGTAAAGTAGCAGATGATCATCTGCAGAATACCCATGAAAAT
>JAZUEB010000069.1:0-5831 GCA_045639965.1 Vescimonas sp.
GCTCTGCCCACCTGGATGGCGCCCGAGCAGGTCCGCTTCCTGCCCGTCACCGACCGCGCCGCCGACTACTGCGCCGATGCCGCCAAGAAGCTGGAGGCGCAGGGCTTCCGCGTCGAAGTGGACTACCGCAACGAGAAGATCGGCAAGAAGATCCGCGACGCCCAGATGGAAAAAGTCCCCTATATGGTGGTGGTGGGCGACCGCGACATGGAAAACGGCACCGTTTCTCCGCGTCACCGCGCCGACGGCGATCTGGGCGCCATGACCATGGACGACTTCACCGCTCTGCTGCGCGATGTGGTGGACACCAAGGCCAGGAAGTAAGCAAAAATACCACATATAGAAAGAGGGCATCGCTTGATGCTCTCTTTTTTATCAAATTTTGCAAGTTTACCACCACTTGAAATGCAAATTTTGCAAGTTGCCCCTGCAAAATGGCTGTAATTTCCACGATTTCCATAAAAATTTCGCAAAATGATGAATTTTTCGAAAATAAGACTTGCAAAACAGAGCGAAGCGTGCTATCATAACACCATCGTATCAGACCACCGCCGGGCGGTGGGACTTAAAAAAGGAGAGATACTGACATGAAAAAGTTTTTGGCTCTGATCCTGGCGCTGATGATGGCGCTGACCCTGGTCGCCTGCGGCGACAGCTCTGCTCCCGCCGATGACGGCGGCGATACCTCTGGCGAAGCAGTGGATACTCCCGTAACGGGAAACTTCTCTATGGGTACCGGCGGTGATCAGGGTACCTATTACGCCGTGGGCGGCGTGCTGGGTACCGTGATCAATCAGAAGACCAACGGCAATATCGCCATCAACGTGGTCTCCACCGGCGGTTCCAAGGACAATCTGGACAACATGGGGCTGGGCGTGTATCAGCTGGCTACCGTACAGTCCGACGTGATGAGCTATGCCTACAACGGCACCAACAGCTTTGCTGAGAGCGGTGCTGTGACCAACTTCCGCGTTCTGTGCGGCCTGTATGCCGAGACTGTTCAGGTTGTCACCACGAACCCTGACATCAAGTCTATAGCGGATCTGGCAGGCAAGAAGGTCTGCGTGGGTGACGTGGGTTCCGGTACCTATTTCAACACCGTGGATATTCTGGCAGCGTATGATATGACTTTGGACGATGTCGAGCCTGTGTATCAGTCCTTCGGTGATTCCACCGACAGCCTGCAGGATGGCAAGATCGCGGCTGCCGTCATTACCGCCGGTGCTCCCACACCTGCTGTGGAGACTCTGTCCAACGCAAAGGACGTGTATCTGGTCTCTATTGATGATGAGCACATGGCAAAGCTTTTGAAGAATAGCCCCCAGTATGCTTCCTACACCATCGCCGCAGGAACCTACGGTATCGAGGAAGATGCTGTGACCATTACCACCAAGGCAACTCTGGTGTGCAGTGATACCCTGACCGATGATCAGGCCTATGCCATCGTTTCCACCATTTTCAATTCCAAGGACGACATTGTAGCTCTCCACGCCAAGGGCAATGAGTTGGACTTCACCTTTGCTACCGAGGGCATGGCCGTACCTTTCCATAACGGTGCTGCCAAGTTCTTCGCGGAGCAGGGCATTACAGTAGAGGCAAAATAAAACCTTAACGGTGGATGAACACCATGCGATGACTACGGCGGTTTTCCGCCGTAGTCCTCGTGCGCTTATCGGAAAACTTTTTGGGAGAGATATATGAGTATTTTTAGAAAAAATGTGAATGCGGCACCGCCGATGAATGACGTGCCCATGGACGCTGAGGCCATCATGAAGAAGTATGACCGTGAGTCCAATACCCGTATCTGGGAGGGAAAGCCCAAATACGCGGTGATGGCGGTCATGGTATTCTTTTCCGTGTTCTGTATCTGCGTTACTTTGTTCTTTACGCCGCTGGATCAGGTGCGCCTGACCTCTTTCGTAGGTCTGGGTATTCTGATGGGCTTTTTGACCTATCCGGTCAGCAAAAAAAATGTCCGCGTAAACTATATGCCGTGGTATGACTGGATCATTATGATTCTGGGCGCCGGCGCCTATTTCTATTTTTGCTTTAATGCGCAGGATATTATCGCCCGCGTGACCAATCCTGCGGCGATGCATGGATATGAAGTGATTTTGGGCCTTATCGGCCTGCTGGCGCTGATGGAGCTGTGCCGCCGCAGTGTGGGTGTGCCGATTTTGGTGGTGGCCGGTGCCTTTATGCTCTACGCGTGGTATTTCTTCGCCCAAAATCTGGGACTCGCCATGGGCGGCAGGATGCTGATCTACCGCCTGTTCTATACCACCACAGGTATTCTGACTACCCCCATCAATGTGTGCAGTAAATATATCGTGGTGTTCATTATCTTCGGCGCATTTCTGGAGCGCACCGGTATTTCTGACTTCTTCATCTCTTTGGCAAACTCCATTGCCGGAGGTTCCTCCGGCGGTCCGGCCAAGGTGGCAGTTATCTCCTCCGCCCTGTGCGGCATGGTGTCCGGTTCCTCCGTGGGCAATACCGTGACCACCGGCTCTGTCACCATCCCCATGATGAAGAGAACCGGTTACAAGGGTGAGTTTGCCGGTGCAGTCGAGGCAGCTGCCTCCACCGGCGGCCAGATCATGCCCCCCATCATGGGCGCCGCTGCCTTTTTGATGATCGACTATCTGGCTGTGGACTACTCCTTCATCATTGTCCGCGCCATTTTACCGGCTGTGCTGTACTTCCTGGGTATTTTTATCTGTGTCCATCTGGAGGCCAAGCGCTTGGGGTTGAAAGGTATTCCCAAAGCGGAGCTGCCGAATTTCTGGAAGCTGCAGAAGAAAGCCTATCTGCTGCTGCCGCTTATTATTCTGGTGTGGTTGGTATCCACCAACACCAAGACCATGGCGTTTTCCGCTGCGGTAGCCATTGTGGCGGCCATTCTGGTGTCCATGCCTGCCAAGGAGACCCGCATGACCCCGAATAAGTTTTTCGAGGCGTTGGCCAACGGCGGCAAGGGATGCATCAGCGTCATCGCCGCCTGTGGTATGGCGGGCTGCGTGGCCGGATCCATCACCATGACGGGACTTGCCAGCCGCATCATTTCCGCTATTTTGAACGTGGCCTCCGGCCATCTGTTCATTGCCCTGTTCCTGACCATGCTGTGCTGCATCGTACTGGGCATGGGCGTACCCACCACCGCCAACTACTGTATCATGGCGACCACCTGCGCTCCCATTCTGATTCAGATGGGCGTGCCCGCTGTGGCGGCGCATTTCTTCGTGTTCTATTTCGGTATCGTGGCAGATATCACGCCGCCGGTCGCTTTGGCGGCCTATGCCGGCTCCGCTATTGCCAAGTCAAATCCCATGAAGACGGCACTCAATGCCACAAAGCTGGCCATAGCGGCGTTTATTGTCCCCTATGTATTCGCCCTCAATCCCCAGATGCTGTTTGTCAATCTGAACGGTTGGTTCAGCGTGGTGCAGATCATTGTGACCTCCATCGTGGGTATCTTCGGCGTGGCTGCAGGTCTGGAGGGACACATGTTCAAGGGGATGCCATGGTATATCCGTATCCTCTCTGTGGCTGGCGGTCTTGCTATGCTGTATCCCGGCACGTGGACCGATCTGATCGGCCTGGCCGTCATCGCCGCTATCGTCGCTTACCAATACCTGTCCGCAAAAAAGGCTGTGGCAGCGTAAATATCTCTCCACCTGAAAAACCCGCCGCAGATGCGGTGGGTTTTTCCTTGTTTTTACCGCCAATTGCACCCAAACGTTCCAAACATTTCATTCTTACAAAAAATGACGAAAGGATCCGGAGAGAAAAAGTTTTTTGCTCACAAACGCGCCAATTCAATAAAACGGAAAAAATAAACCGTTTTCTGCGGAAAAAACGATTTATTTGCATTAAAAAAGTACGTAAAAATTTTTTTGAATGAGTTTTATTCCATAAAAGATTTATAAAATAGTGACATTTTTCGCGCCTTTGCTTCTCTCAAAAAGAGGGGACGGGGAAGTGAGAAAGCCAAATTGCCTTGGCAAAATGACGAAAACATACAAAAGAAATGTTTGTTCACCTAAAAAAATGTTAGAAAATTTGACGGGGATAGGGTTATTCCCTATAATATTCTTTGGAAAATTCTACCCCTGATTTTGGAAAAACGAAGAAAAAATGAGGAAAACAGTATGGAAAAGTATCTGGTAATCGTCGCTTTGATTGCCGCGGCTGCCGCCCTGATCTTTGCCGGGCTGCAGCGCAAAAAAGTCATGTCCGTTTCCGAGGGTACGGATCAGATGAAAAAGCTGGCTGCCGCCATCCGCGAGGGCGCCAATGCCTATCTGAAGCGCCAGTACACCACCGTGGCAAAGGTTTTTGTGATCGTGTTTGTCGTGCTTGTGGTCATGGCGTTTGCCACCGGCGGCAGAATGCTCTCCCGTGTGACGCCGTTTGCGTTCCTGACCGGCGGTATCTGGTCGATGCTGGCGGGCCTCATCGGTATGAAGATCGCCACCGCTTCCAATGCCCGTACCGCCAATGCCGCCAGCGAGAGCCTGAATAAGGGCCTGCGTGTGGCGTTCTCCTCCGGCTCCGTCATGGGCTTCACCGTGGTGGGTCTGGGTATGTTGGACATTGGATTGTGGTTTGCAGGCCTTTACTTCGTGGGCAAGCTGGACGCCAACACTCTGGCCAATATCATGGTCATGAACGGCATGGGCGCCAGCTTCATGGCGCTGTTTGCCCGTGTGGGCGGCGGTATCTATACCAAGGCCGCTGACGTGGGTGCCGACCTGGTGGGTAAGGTGGAAGCCGGTATCCCCGAGGACGATCCCCGCAACCCCGCTACCATCGCCGATAACGTGGGCGATAACGTGTGCGACGTGGCCGGCATGGGCGCTGACCTGTATGAGAGCTATGTTGGTTCCATTCTCGCCACCTTTGCTCTGTCTGCTGCCGCCGGTTATAGCTGGAGCGGTATGTTCCTGCCCGTGGCGCTGGCAGGCGTGGGTATCCTCTGCTCCATCTTCGGCTCCTTCCTGGTCAAGACCAAGGAGGACGCCACACAGCTCAGTCTGTTGAAGAGCCTGCGTACCGGGACCTATACCGCCGCAGCGCTGTCCGCCATTGTGGCGGCACCGCTGTGCTACTTCATTTTGGGCACCGCCAACCACTGCTGGGGCGTGTATATCGCCATCCTCTGCGGCCTGGTAGGCGGCTGTGCCATCGGATACTTCACCGAGTATTACACCTCCGATAACTATAAGCCCACCCAGCAGCTTGCCGATGCCTCCGAAACCGGCAGCGCCACCATCATCATCGGTGGTATCTCTCTGGGCCTGAAGTCCACGCTGACCTCTATCCTGATCGTCGGCGCGGCAGTCATCATCAGTTTCTTCTGCGCCGGCGGCGGCGCCAGCTTCAACCAGGGCCTGTACGGCATCGGCATCGCCGGTGTGGGTATGCTGAGCACCCTGGGTATCACCCTTGCCACCGATGCTTACGGCCCCGTGGCCGATAACGCCGGCGGTATCGCCGAGATGGCGGGTCTGCCCGAAGAAGTCCGTCAGCGCACCGATGCTCTGGACTCCCTGGGCAACACCACCGCTGCTACCGGCAAGGGCTTTGCTATCGGCTCTGCCTCTCTGACCGCTCTGGCCCTGCTGGTCTCCTACGTCAACATCGTGCAGGAGCGCACGACAGAAGTTCTGGACTTCTCCCTGACCAGCCCCACCGTTCTGGTCGGTCTCTTCATCGGTGCGATGCTGACCTTCGTATTCTCCGCTCTCAGCATGAGCGCCGTGCAGAAGGCTGCTCAGTCCATCGTTGTGGAAGTTCGCCGTCAGTTCCGCGAGATCGCCGGCATCATG
>JAZUEB010000070.1:0-14721 GCA_045639965.1 Vescimonas sp.
CTTTATCCATTCGTTGGGAAAGAAAACGCCCCGCTTTCGCGGAGCGTTTCTTGTAGGAGAGAGAGAAAATCACATAAGGAAAATGGAGTTCCTTTTTGGATGATACCATACTACGCAACAAAAATGACAAAATCTTGAAAACCAAATGAACAATTTGTAAACGTTACCACTATGCTTTGTATTTTTGGCTTTCCGCCACCGCCATTTTGTCGCAGCGGTTGTTTTTTTCGTTCTCGGCGTGACCCTTGACCCAGTGGTATCGTACCTCATGGCGCTGCACAAGGGAGAGAAGCTGCTCCCACAGGTCCGCGTTCAGCGCCGGCTTTTTATCCGCCTTGCGCCATGAATTTTTCTGCCAGGCATAGACCCAGCGCTTTTGCAGGGCATCGATCACATATTTGGAGTCGCTGTACAACTCCACGGTACACGGCTCTTTCAGCGCCTGCAGCGCAGCAATGACAGCGGTAAGCTCCATGCGGTTGTTGGTGGTCTCGGCCTCGCCGCCGGAGAGCTCCTTCTCTGCGCCGTTATACTCCAATATGGCGCCCCAACCGCCGGGACCGGGATTGCCGCTGCAAGCGCCGTCGGTATAGATGGTGACAAGTTTCATAGAAGTCTCCTGTTCTCTCAAAAAGCCTGCTGCCTTACCTCTTGATATGACGGCGCTTGCGGTCCATCATGCGCGGTTGCCGCGTCAGCGGCGAGCGCATGGGACATAAAACGAAACCGCGAAGTGTGTTTCGCCGTCTGTATAGATCGTAACAGTTTTCATAAGGGTTTCCTCATAGATTAGCAACCCCTCCGTCATTTGCTCTGCAAATGACACCTCCCCTTACACAGGGGAGGCTTTTCGCCTTGATACCTCGCAAAGGCCCCCTTGTGCAAAGGGGGCTGTCAGCCGCCAGGCTGACTGAGGGATTGTTGCACGATTGCGTCAACGTATTCGCAAAGGCCTCTAAAATTTGAGTTTACGGCGTTGTTTGGAATGCGCACAACTCGAACTCCATATTGTTCTAAATACGAAGTTCTTTCCGTGTCTCGCATTTTCTCCGCTTCCTCATAATGTTGTGAGCCATCTAATTCAATGATCAGTTTTGCCTGCGCACAGTAAAAATCAACAATATACCGTCCTAAAATCTTTTGTCTGCTAAATCGCACGGGATAACTCCGCAAAAAGTCATACCATAAATGGCATTCTTCTCTCGTCATGTTTTTGCGTAACATTCTCGCAAACGGCACATTCTTTTTATTGTGTTTTCTGTCCATTTTCCACTCCCACTACCGTTACCGTTTCCCCCAGCACCCGGAACTTCACGTTCACGCCGGCGTAGGTCAGGCCGTAGACCCTCTCCGGGTCGTCTTGATACCGGGGACGGGGATCGCTTTGCAGGACGCCCAGCAGACCCGCGCGGTAGCTCTGCGGTACTTTATTCAATAAGGTGTCGGGAAAGTCCACGGTCAATGCGGCGCTCTCCAGTCCATCCGTCCAACCGCCAGCAGCATCGGGGTGGCTGTCGCAGTAGGGCAGATAGGGTTTGATGTCCAGAATGGGTGTGCCGTCCACCAGATCCGCACCGCTGACGTGCAGTATCGGACCCGCCGCAGTCTGCTCGACCCGCTCCAGCTTCACGCAGCTCAGGCCGATAGGGTTGGGACGAAAGGGCGAACGGGTGGCGAACACCCCCATGCGCTGATTGCCGCCCAGTCGGGGCGGACGCACGGTGGGCGACCACGTTTCCCTCTCGGCACGGTCAAACTGCCAGATGAGCCACAGGTGGGAAAAGCCCTCGATCCCCCGCAGGGCATCCGGGTTGCGGTAGTCCGGCTCAAATACGATCCGGGCCGGCACATCCACCAGTCCGCTCTGCCGCGGTATGCCGAATTTCTCGGGAAACGGCGTGCGGATGCGGGCAATGACCTTCCTCTCAGCGTTCCCGGTAGCCATTGTCTTTCAAATGCGCTTTGATGTCCTTGGGCAGCATGAAAAGCCGCACCGCCTGCCCGACAATGACCGCGAGGAGGTAGAGTACCACGAAAATCACGTTGTGATATCTGGAAGTCACCAGAAACAGCACCACCAGCAGCAGCACCAACAGCAAATTGATGCGCTGGCTCTTGTAGTCGATTTTTTGCAACTCCTCGGATTTCTGATAGATCACCTTATTGTAGACAAAATTTGCCGAATTGGCGCTGTTTTGATACAGATTCTTTACAAAATACTGCCACCTTGTCAGGGGAACTTTCGCCTCTCTGGGTGCGCTGGGCATGGTTTACACCTCCTCGGTTTTTTCGGGCTCTGCGTCCTTTTCGGCAAGAGCCAGCGAGATCACGCTGTCGCCCTCCTCCTTAAAGCGCATCACGATAACACCCTGGGTGGCACGACCCGCCACGCGGATACTGTCCACGGCGGTGCGGATCAGAATGCCGCTGTGGGTCACCAGCAGCAGATCCTCGCTGCCGTCCACGATCTTCATGCCGATGACCTTGCCGGTCTTTTCGGTGACCTCATAGTTCTTCACGCCGATGCCGCCGCGGCCGGTGATACGGTATTCGCTCACGGGGGTGCGCTTACCGTAACCGTTTTCGGTAATGGTCAGCACCTGCTTGCTCTCGTCGGCAAAGGCGGCGCCGATGACGTAGTCGCCCTCACGCAGACGGATACCGCGGACACCGGTGGCGTTACGGCCCATAGTGCGCACGTCGTTTTCGTCGAAGCAGCACGCCATACCGTCGTGCGTGGCGATCAGGATCTTGGCGGTGCCGTCGGTCTCGATGACACTGACCAATTCATCGCCCTCATCCAGACTGATAGCGCGGATACCGCTCTGGCGGATATTCTGCATGGCGGACACGGCAACGCGCTTGCAGGTGCCGTTCTTCGTCACCATGGTGAGCTGATATTTGTCGATGTCGTCGCCCTTTTCGCGGAAATGGAGCATGGCCTGCACCCGTTCGTCCACCTCGATCTGCAGGCAGTTCACCAGAGCGATGCCCTTGGCGGCCTTGCCGCTCTCGGGGATCTGATAACCCTTCTTGCGGTAGACCTTGCCGGTGTCGGTAAAGAACAGGATGTGGTCATGGGTAGACGCGGTGAACACGTCGATCACGCTGTCCTCGTCTCGGGTGGTGATACCCTTTTTCCCCATGCCGCCCTTGCTCTGGGCGGTGTATTCGCTGACGGGGGTGCGCTTGATGTAGCCGTTGCGGGTCAGGGTGTAGACGCACTCCTCCTCCTCGATGAGGTCCTCAATGTCGATCTCGTCCTCTACGTCCTGGATCTCCGTACGGCGGTCGTCGCCGAACTTGTCGGCAATGGCCCGGAGCTCCTCTTTCAGGATCCCGACCACCATTTCGTCGCTCTCGAGAACCTTTCGGAAGTAGGCGATACGCTCCTCCAGCTCGTTGTACTCGTTCTGCAATTTTTCGCGGTCAAGACCCTGCAAGGCTTTCAGACGCATATCCAGTATTGCCTGCGCCTGTATCTCGTCCAGAGCGAAACGCTCCATCAATTTCTCTTTTGCGTCGTCGTAGCGGCTGCGGATGATATGGATGACCTCGTCGATGTTGTCCTGCGCGATCAGCAGACCCTCCAGCAGGTGGGCGCGCTCCAGCGCCTTTTTCAGGTCGTACCGGGTGCGGCGGACGATGATCTCCTTCTGGAATGCCAGATATTCGTCGATGATATGGCGCAGGGACAGCAGCTTGGGCTGCTTCTGGTCGTCCACCAGCGCCAGCATATTGATGGAAAAGCTGGATTGCAGCGCGGTCTGGGCAAACAGGCGGTTGAGCACCACCTGGGGGTTGGCATCGCGCTTGAGCTCGATGACGATACGCATACCGTTGCGGTCGGACTCGTCGCGGATATCGCTGATTCCCTCCAGACGTTTGTCCTCCACCTGCTCCGCCATGGACTTGATGAGCATCCGCTTGTTGACCTGATACGGAAGCTCCGTGATGATGATGCGGATGCGGTCGTGACCGAACTCCTCAAACTCGTGGCGCGCACGGACGACCACACGACCCCGGCCTGTTGCATAGGCGGCACGGATGCCGCTGCGGCCCATGATGATACCGCTGGTGGGGAAATCCGGCCCCTTGATGTGCTCCATCAAATCGCCCAGCGTAGCGTCGGGGTTGTCCAGCACGCAGAGGCACGCGCCGATGGTCTCTTTCAGGTTGTGGGGCGGGATATTGGTGGCCATACCCACGGCGATACCGGACGAGCCGTTTACCAGCAGGTTGGGGAAGCGGCTGGGCAGGACGCGTGGCTCCTTGCGGCTCTCGTCAAAGTTGGGGTCCCAGTTGACGGTCTCCTTGTCGATGTCGCGGAGCATCTCGTTGGAGAGCTTACTCAGCCGCGCCTCGGTATAACGGTAGGCGGCAGGGGGGTCGCCGTCCACAGAGCCGAAGTTGCCGTGTCCGTCGATGAGGGGATGGCGCAGGGAGAAGTCCTGCGCAAGTCTCACCAGCGCGTCGTACACGGACGCATCACCGTGGGGGTGATAGCGGCCCAGCACGTCACCGACGGCGGTGGCGCACTTGCGGAACGCCTTGTCGTAGGTCAGGTTGTCCTCGTACATACCGTATAAAATACGGCGGTGCACGGGCTTGAGGCCGTCGCGGACGTCGGGCAGGGCACGACCCACGATAACGGACATGGCGTATTCAATATAGGAGTTCTCCATCTCGGGCACGAGAGGAGACTCCACGATATGTTGGTCGGGGTACCGAATCTCCTCGGGATCGTATTGGGGTTTCTTCGACATAAGTTTCACTCCTTTATAGAAGCGGTTTGCTTTTCGTAAGGCCCCCTTGTGCAAAGGGGGCTGTCAGCCGTCAGGCTGACTGGGGGATTGTTCCTTTGGGTAACAACCCCTCCGCCTCGTTTCACTCGGCACCTCCCCTTACACAGGGGAGGCTCTGTTATTTTCCCTTAATAATCCAGATTGACGGCGTACTTCGCCTTTTTCTCGATGAACTCCTTGCGGGGCTCCACCTTCTCGCCCATGAGGACGGTAAAGGTGGCGTCGGCGCGAACGGCGTCATCGAGGGTGATGCGGCGCAATGTGCGCTTCTCGGGGTCCATGGTGGTCTCCCACAGCTCATGGGGGTTCATCTCGCCAAGGCCCTTAAACCGGCTGATGTCGATCTTAGCGTCGGGATTGTCGCCGCGCATCTCGGCGCTGACCCGGTCGCGCTCCTCGTCGGAATACGCCACGCGGCTCTGCTTGCCGCGGGTCAGCTTGTAAAGGGGCGGCACGGCGGAATAGACGTAGCCCTGCTCGATGAGGGGCCGCATAAAGCGGAAGAAAAAGGTCAGCAGCAGGGTGCGGATATGGGCGCCGTCCACATCCGCATCGGCCATAATGATGACCTTGTGATAGCGCAGCTTGTTCTCGTCGAACTCCTCGCCGATGCCGGCACCCAAGGCGGTAATGACGGGCTGGAGCTTGTCGTTGCCGTAGACCTTGTCGGCTCTCGCCTTTTCCACGTTCAGCATCTTGCCCCACAGCGGCAGGATGGCCTGGAAGCGGGAGTCGCGTCCCTGCGTGGCGGAGCCGCCTGCGGAGTCGCCCTCCACGATGTAGAGCTCGGTCAGTTCGGGGTTATTCTCGTTGCAGTCCCGCAGCTTATCGGGCATGGCGGCGCCGCCCAAAGCCGTCTTGCGGCGGATGGACTCGCGGGCCTTGCGGGCGGCCTCTCTGGCGCGGTTGGCGGCCAGCGCCTTATCCAGAATGGTGCGGGCGATGACCGCATGCTCCTCCAGATACACCGCCAGCTGATCGCTGACGATCTGATCCACCAGGGTACGGATGTGGGCGTTGCCCAGCTTCTGCTTGGTCTGCCCCTCAAACTGCGCCTCCGGCAGCTTCACGGAAATGATGCAGGTCAAACCCTCCCGGCAGTCCTCACCGGACACCTTGTCGTCACCTTTGATCATGCCGTATTTCATGCCATAAGCGTTCATCACGCGGGTCAACGCCGCCTTGAAGCCGGTCTCGTGCATACCGCCCTCCGGCGTGTGGATGTCGTTGGCAAAGGACACCAGCGTTTCGTTATAGCCGTCATGGTACTGCATGGCGATCTCGGCGGTGGAGTCGTCCTTGGCGCCGGACATATAGATGACCTCGGGGTGGATCTCGGTCTTGTTCTGATTGATATAGGTCACAAACTCCCGGATGCCGCCCTCATAGCGCATGGTCTCGCCCTGTTCAGAGCCGGGACGGGCGTCGGTGATGGTGATTTGCAGACCTGCGTTCAAAAACGCCTGCTCCCGCATACGGGTGTGGAGAGTCTCATACTCATACTCCAATGTGTCGAACATCTCCGGGTCGGGCTTGAAGGTCACCTCGGTGCCGGTGTGGTCGGTTTCCCCGATGATCTTCATCTCCTGGGTGATAGCGCCCCGGGAGAACTTCATCTCGTGGATCTTGCCGTCCTTGTGGACGTGGACCACCAGCCACTCGGAAAGGGCATTGACCACAGACGCACCCACGCCGTGGAGGCCGCCGGACACCTTGTAGCCGCCGCCGCCGAACTTGCCGCCGGCGTGCAGCACAGTAAACACCACCTCGAGGGCAGGACGTCCCGTCTGCGCCTGAATGTCCACGGGGATACCGCGTCCGTTATCGGTGACGGTGATGGTGTTGCCCTCATTGATGGTCACCTGAATTTCGGTGCAGTAACCCGCCAGCGCCTCGTCGATGGAGTTGTCCACGATCTCGTACACCAGATGGTGCAGACCGCTGGCACTCGTTGAGCCGATATACATACCGGGACGCTTGCGTACCGCTTCCAGACCCTCAAGAACCTGAATTTCCGAGGCGTCATATTCCGTTTGTACCTGTGTTACCTTCTGAAGTTCTGCCATATATATTCTACTCCTTTTGGGATGTTGTTTCTCGCTTTACAAAGGCCCCCTTGTGCAAAGGGGGCTGTCAGCCGTCAGGCTGACTGGGGGATTGTTCCTTTGGGTAACAACCCCTCCGCCTCGTTTCACTCGGCACCTCCCCTTACACAGGGGAGGCTTTCGCTTATTCTACAAACTACTTTATCTTTTCTCCAGCGTCTTTGTGTTGAGCTGCGACAGATACACGATCTGCCGATGATAGGGGTGGTCGCAGACAACAAACGCCTTGGGGATATCCTCGCAGGCGCTCATCACCACGCCGTCTTGTTCCGCCTGCTTCAAAAAAGCCCGGGTATGCTTCGACGTAGAGGTGTTGTCAAGATCGAAGATTCCGATGATCCGCTTGTCCGGCAGCATTACGTTCTGCCCGATATGGAGATAGCCCATCACAGCACCTCCCCGTTTTTCACGTGGAAAACCCTGCCGCTGAGCAGGGTGTCCAGCCGGTCATTTTCGCAGCAGGTGATAAAGATCTGCCCGCCGGAAATGCGATTGAGGACGTACTCCTGCCGTTTGGGATCCAGCTCACTCAAAACATCGTCCAAAAGCATCACCGGATATTCCCCAAACGTATTTTTATGGATCTCCCGCTCCGCCAGCTTCAGAGAAAGTGCCGCCGTTCTCACCTGCCCCTGTGAGCAGTACATACGGGCGTTTTGCCCGTTGACGGACACCTCGATATCGTCCTTGTGCGGACCGCTGAGACACAGCCGGGACGCGATCTCGGCATCGTAGTGTGCCGCCTGATGGACCTGCAGTTGCTTCCGTAGAGCAGCTACGTCTGCCATGGGGTCATCTATTGTAGATACGGTCTGATACAGCAGGCTCAGCTCTTCCCTGCCGCCACTACACTCCCGATGCGCCTGGTAGGCATACCCCGCCAGCGCCTCGCAGAACCGGGCGCGGTAATAGATGAGGATCGCCCCCACCTCGCAAAGCCGCGCATTGAACTCCGGCAGCATCTGAAGAAGCTGGGGCATCTCGCCGCAGTCCCGCAAAATGCGGGTCTTGTGCTCATAGAGTCGGGTATATTCCGCCAGCGCTTCGGCATATTTCGGGCGGAGCTGGCACAGGGATAAGTCCATAAACCGCCGCCTTGCCGCCGCACCCTCCCGAATGAGGAACAGATCCTCCGGCGCAAAAAACACCGTGTGCAGCACATCGCTGAGGGCAGCGCTGTTCTTGGCGGCCACGCCGTTTACCGTCATCCTGCGGCGCTTGCCGCGATAGAGGTCAATGGTGGTAACGAAGCTGCGATCCCGGCTCCGAATATAGCCCTGTAAGCGGGCGCTGTCCCTTGAAAAGCCGATCAGCTCTTTGTCCGACCGGGCACGGGGAGACTTGCCGCAGGCGAGATAGTGTATCGCCTCCAGCAAATTGGTTTTTCCCTGGGCGTTTTCGCCGTAGATCACATTGCAGCTCTCGTCAAAACTAAGCGCTGCGCGGTCATAGTTGCGAAATCCCGAGACCTCCAGTCCGTCAATCCGCATAGGTCACCTGATAGGTCTCGTTTTCGTATACCACGCTGTCCCCCGGGCGGATTTTTTTGCCCCGCATGGTGCAGACTTCGCCATTCACGCGGACAAAACCCTCCTGCACCATAGCCTTGGCTTCTCCGCCGGTATAGACCGCGCCGGCCAGCTTCAAAAGATCCTGCAATTTAATATATTCTGTTGTGATTTCGATGGTCGTCATATCAATTTGCCTTCAACCTCACCGGCAGCACCATATAAAGGAAGCTGTCGCTGCCATCTGTGGGAACGATGATACACGGGGATATGCCGGTATTCAGCTCCATTTTTACGCTTTCCGCCGGGGCATAGCGCAGCGCATCCATTAGATAGCGGTTATTGAAGCCGATCTCCAGTTCCTTGCCGTCACCCTTCACCACACAGACGTCCTTTGCCTCGCCGTTGCCGGTCTTGGCGGAGAGATATACCCTGTCCAGATCAAACAGGCACCGCACGGGGCTCTTCAGCTTTTCGCTGATTACCACGCTGACCCGGTCCAGACTCTCCAACAAGCTCTTCTTCTCCACCTCCACAGAGATGGGATTGCTCTTGGGTATGGCGTTCTTATAGTCCAGAAATTCGCCTTCCAGACGGCGGCAGATCAGTTGTGTAGAGCCATTCTCAAACAGCAGATGGCGCTTGCCCAGCGTAATTTCCATCAGGTCGTCCGTGTCAGCGCAAATATTTTCCACTTCCCGCAGCGCATTGCCGGGCGCAACGAAGCGAAACGCACCGCCGTCTATTTTTTCCAACGGCTCCCGCCGCAGCGCCAAACGAAATCCGTCCACGGAAACCACGGTCAGACCGTTTTCATTGACCTCAAACAGGCTGCCGGTGTGAACGGGGCGACTCTCGTTGGTGCTGACGGCAAAAGCGGTCTCATTTATCATCGCTTTCAGCGTCTTTTGCTCAATCGCCATCCCATATTCATTGTCCACCTCCGGCAGCTCCGGATAGTCATCGGCATTCATACCGATAATTTCAAAGCTGGCATCCCCGCAGGTCAACTTCACTAAATACTTTTCATCCGCGGAAAACACCACCACGTCGTCCGGCAGCCTGCGGATAATATCGCCGAACAGACGGGCATTGAGCACGATACGTCCCTGCTCGTGAATTTCGGCGTCAAATGCTGTGCGGATCCCTGTCTGCATATTGTAGCCGGATAAAGTTAAATTGGTATTGCCCTCTAAAAGCAGACCCTCCAGCGCAGGAATGGAACTCTTGGAAGCTACGGCGCGGCTGGCGGTAGAAACGGCTGCCTGCAGCAAAATTTTTTCGCAGGAAAACTTCAGCATATCGGTCACGTTCCTTTCTTTTTTTGCGTAAACGCAGATTCATTTTTCTCAATGAAATGAAATATCTTATCTTTTTTGAAGTAAAAGAAGACGTAGCGTGTTTTTTTGTGGAAACCCGTTTTCATCCGTTGAAAACACAGGTTTTTTTTCCCACATAAAAATGTGAAAGTTTCAAAACATTTCCACAGAATATGACAGTCTCTTTTTTCTCCACCTATTTTCCACGTGGAATTCACATTTTTTGTGGAAATTCTTTATCGTTTGGCATTGATGTTTGTGGTGATTTCCTTGACCACTTCGGCAAAGGCGGGATCGGCACGCATCTGCTTTTCCACCTTGTCCAGGGAATGGAGAACGGTGGTGTGATCTCTGCCCTCGAATTCCTTACCGATCTCGCTCAAACTCATGGAGGGGATCATCCGGCGAATGAGATACATGGCGATCTGACGGGCATTGACCACGTCGCGCCGCCGCTCCTGCCCCCGCAGAGTTACATCGTCGATATTGTAGTAGCGGCATACGGTGCTCACGATGTATTCCGGCGTGATATAGCTGTTTACCTCCTTAATAGTATCGGCAATGGCTCGTTCCAGCGCTTTTTCGTCCGGTTCGTCGCCTAAAAGGTCTCGATAGGCCAGGAGTTTGTTCAAAATACCCTCTATCTGCCGCACATTTGCGGTAACGTTTTCTGCAATGTAGTCCATCACGCTGTCCGTCAGCTTGATGCCGAGGAACGCCGCCTTGTTGCGGATAATGGCAAGCCGCGTTTCATAGTCCGGCGGTGCCACGTCCGCCATCAGTCCCCACTCAAACCGGGTCCGCAGGCGGTCGTCCAGCAGCGTCATCTCCCGGGGCGGTCGGTCAGAGGTCAGAACGATCTGTTTGCCAGACTCGTACAGCGTGTTGAAGGTATGGAAGAACTCGTTCTGTACCTGCTCCTTGCCGGCAACGAATTGAATATCGTCCACCAAAAGCATATCCGCATCCCGATATTTGGCGCGGAATTCGTCACCCCGTCCTGCACGGACCAACTCAATAAACTCGTTGATGAACTGATCGCCCTTGATATAGACGATCTTCTCCTCCGGGTGAAGCTTTCGCGTCTGGTGATGAATGGCGTAGAGCAAATGGGTCTTGCCCAGACCGCTGTCGCCGTAGATAAAGAGAGGGTTGTAGTTTTTGCCCGGCGTTTCGGCCACGCTTCGTGCCGCGGCATACGCCATCTTGTTGGGAGCACCCACCACATAGGTCTCAAAGGTGAATCCGGCGCTTCCCTCCAGTGTTTCCGGCTGATCGGGCCGTACACCGTGATAGGCGGCAAGCTGTTCGTCGTCCAGCAGCTTGACCTCCAGATCGGCGGAGAACGTATCCTTCAGCGCTTTTTTGATGTGTCCCAGAAAACGGGACTCGATCACGCTCTTTTTGAAGTCGTTGCCGCAGTGCAGAACGATGGCGGAATCCTCCATGGTGACGATGTCCACCTCGTCAAACCAGGTCTTGATTGTGGTGTCGGAGAGGTATTCTGCCATGCTTTGCAGTACGTTTTGCCAGAAATCGGAAAGTGATCTGATCATATTGCTCGCTCCCTTTGTTATTTATTTGAAATAGGGCGCACGATCCCACATAATATACGACCCTATTATAGCAAACCCTTGTGGAAAAGTCCACAGTTTTTTGTGTTATATATTAAATATGTATCTCTTTTTCGTCGTCAAACGGGAAATTTTATGTTGACAAGAAGGGCGTGTACCTTGTATAATACCATTTGCGCCGTTTTTTGGCGCCTATTCGTGTCAACTGCGGCAAAAATACCTGTTTTTGCTGTCGAGTATGAGCAAATATTTTTAATGGAGGTGTCATGCAATGTTCCGTACCTATCAGCCCAAGAAGCGTCAGCGCTCCAAGGTACACGGTTTCCGCAAGAGAATGGCGACTGCCAACGGCCGTAAGGTCCTCTCCCGCCGCCGTGCCAAGGGTCGCAAGAGCCTGACCCTGTAAAAAGGGACAAGCAAAGGAATGCATTGCGCGTCGAAATAGAACCCGCAGGGACGTCAGGCCATATTTTGGCAGCTGCCGTCCCTATTGGTGTATCTGATGGAGGAAAAGCACCATGAAGCCGGATACCACGGTAAAAGAGAATTACCTGTTTCGCCGGATCTACCGCAAGGGTGCATCCGCCGTGGAGCCGTGCATGGTAGTCTACTGCCAGAAAAACCGCAAAGGACAAACTCGTCTGGGTGTTACCGTCAGTACCAAGCTGGGTAAAGCCGTGGTGCGCAACCATTTGCGCCGTCAGATGCGTGAGCTGTGGCGGACGCACAAAGCGGATATGTGTCCCGGTTACGACGTGATCGTCGTGGTGCGGGTCCGCGCCACCCGTACGCCCTATGCCGTGCTGGAACGTCAGTATCTGGACGCGCTTAAAAAGCTGTCGCTTTTGGAGAAGCAGCCATGAAGCGCCTTCTCCTCAAGCTGATCCGCTTTTATCAGACCTCGATTTCTCCCCTTCATCCGCCGCGCTGCCGCTATATCCCCACCTGTTCGGAATATACCAGGGAAGCCATCGAAAAGTACGGTGCGGTAAAGGGTTTCTGGCTGGGTTTTCGGCGATTTCTGCGATGCAATCCCTTTCACAAGGGCGGATACGACCCGGTACCGTAAAGTAACGGTCAAATCTATCCACATTTTATCCACAAAATTTCCAAGAACCGTGCAACCCTCGAACAAAAATTATCGGAGGAACACCATTTTATGTTTAGACAAATCGGCTACTATATTTGCTGGCCTTTTGCGTGGCTGACCCGTCAGATCTATCTGCTGACCGGTTCCTACGCTCTGGCGATCCTGCTGTTTACCGTGATCGTCAAGCTGATCCTGCTGCCCTTCCAGCTCAAGAGCAAGAAGAGCATGCTGCGCATGAACCGTATGCAGGGCAAGATCAAGGATATCCAGACCCGCTACGCCAACAACAAGCAGAAGCAGCAGGAGGAGATGGCGAACCTGTATGCCCAGGAGGGTATCAACCCTATGTCCGGCTGCCTGTGGAGCTTTATTCCCTTCCCCATCATCATCGCGCTGTACTACATCATCCGTATGCCCATGAAGTATTTCATGAACATGAGCGAAGCGGCGATCGACGGCGTGCGTAAGCTGGCGGAGACCCTGGGCTTTACCGCTGCCGCCGGCACCCAGCAGGCCGCCTATGAGCAGATCTTCCTGGCCAAGTTTGCCCATGAGCACTGGGCGGATTTTGCCGGCAAGTTCGACCACCTGATCGATCTGGACTATAACTTCATCGGTATCGATCTGGCCTCCACCCCCAGCAGCATGTTTTCCCAGTTTCCGGGCGGCGGCTGGGCTATGTGGGGCCTGTTCGCCCTGCCCATCCTTGCCACGGCAGCCCAGTTTGCCATGACCATCGTGTCCATGAAGTCCAACGGCCAGCAGAATATGCAGGGCAGCGGCAAGGCCATGATGTACATGATGCCCCTGATGACCCTCTGGATGGGCTTCATCCTGCCCGGTGCCTTAAGCATCTACTGGGCGGCTCAGGCAGCCTTCTCCGTGGTGCAGGAGCTGACGCTCAACAAGTATTTCAATAAGATCCTGGACCGTGAGGAGACCGATAAGGAGCGCGAGAAGCGCGAAAAGCGCATTGCCAAGATGCAGGCGGCTCGGGAAAACTACAATGAAAAGCTGGCAGAACAGACCGGCAAGGCCTCTCCTGCCACCAGCAAGAAGAAGCAGCAGGCGCAAAAGGAAGCGGAAAAAGAGGAAAAAAAGACGGCCGGCACCAATGAGAACGGACGTCTGGGCAACCGTCCCTATGCCCGCGGCCGCGCTTACAGCGAAGACCATTACGGTGAATAAGGAGTTTTGTCTATGAGTTATATTGATGTAACGGGCAAGACCGAGGAAGAAGCCATTGCCAAAGCGCTGGAGCAGCTGGGCATGGACCGCGATGAAGTCTCCGTGGAGATTTTGGAGCGCGCCAAAAGCGGTTTCCTGGGTCTGGGCGGCAATCCCGCCCGTGTCCGTGTAAGTTACGGCCCGGAGGACGCAGACTTTGACGAGGTGGAGCCCATCGCTCCCATCAAGCCTGTTGTACCCGAAAAACCCAAGGCACAGCCGAAACCCCAGCCAAAGCGTGAGGAAAGACCCAAGGCGGAAAAGAAACCCGAACCCGAGATCGTCATTCCGCCCATCGACCTGCCCCTGTGTGAGGACAACAGTGCCAAACGCATCACGGATTTCCTCTCCGGCCTTCTGCAGCACCTGGACTCCCAGGCGGAGATCAAGGTCTACGAGGCGGAAAAAGGCCGCTATAAGGTAATTTTGGAGGGCGACAAGCTGGGTGCGTTGATCGGACGCCGGGGCGAGACACTGGATGCCATCCAGCAGCTCACCAACTATGCCGTCAACGAGCACGGCGAAAAGCGCATCCGCGTCCATGTGGATGCCGAAAACTACCGTGCCAAGCGGGAAGCCAGTCTGGAGAGCCTGGCACGCAAGGTGGCAGGCAAGGTGGTCAAGTACCGCCGCAGCGTAACCTTGGAGGCCATGAACGCCTACGAGCGCCATGTGATCCATGCCGCTCTGCAGGACGAGCCCAACGTTACCACCTACTCCATCGGTACAGAGCCCAACCGCCGCGTGGTGGTGGCCTACGACCGGGAAAAGTAAGCAAAAAAGAATCCACCCGCTGCGGGTGGATTCTTTTTTATCCTTCGCTCAAACTCCGGTCAAATCAAAGGGCGGGGTGTACTCCTCTTTGGCGCTGGTGCGCTGTTGGGTGAAGCCGTCTGTGATGCCGCAGTTGGCCATGTATTCCATAGCCGCGCGGTATTCCGATGCGGTGACATGACGGGCCAAAACGCCCTGGGCACCGGGCTGGGGCGTATACTGGGACATCAGTGAGAAAAGAACCTGGCCGGGTCTGAAGGTACGGGCGACCCAGTCGATACAGGCCTTGGTATTCTCCAGCTGTCCGGGCAGGACCAGG
>JAZUEB010000071.1:0-9690 GCA_045639965.1 Vescimonas sp.
ATACCACTTTGTTCCTTCTTCCTGCCCGACGATGCAGATGCTCGGGACGAATTTGACGTCGATCTGAACACGCTGACCGGGATACTGCATTTGCTCGTAGGGCTTCGGGACATATTTGGGATTTGGCAGCGGCGCTGCCATCTGACCGCGATTGCGAAGTAAACGATAGAGTCCGGAGATGGATCTGATATAGCCGCGCTGACCAAGCTACACCCAGAACACCACAATGCCTGTATTCGGATTTCTGCGGCGCATATTAAGGATGAGCCTGATCTCCTCCGGCGTGTGCTGGTTTGGGTGGCTGTGCGGTCGGTGTGAGCGATCTGCAAGGGATTGCAGCGTTCCGTCGTAGCGTTTGCGCCAGCGGTAGATGTATTGACGGTTGAGTTTGTAGCGGATGGCTGCCTGCGTGACGCCGTGTTTCAGGGAATATTCAATTACCACTTGCCGAAACCGCATCGTTTGTGTTATCTTTTCCATAGCGAATAGGTGACCTGCCTTTCGGTTTGGTGTGAGCAACTTAACCTTATCACAGGTCTTTCCTATTCGCTATCCTTTTTTACTCTTTGTAACACATCATTGTAACACCTACAACTATTTTTTCTCCCCTTCTCCCCGCTCCCTTGACTCCCCTGCACTTTTCGGGTAAAATAGGGCAGAATAAATAGAAAACCCCAAGGAGGTTGACAACATGGCAACCACATTTATCGACAAAGCCCGCATCACCTGCCGTGCCGGCAACGGCGGCAACGGTGCGGTGGCGTTCCACCGGGAAAAATATGTGGCCGCAGGCGGTCCTGACGGCGGTGACGGCGGCGACGGCGGCTCTATCATTTTAGTCGTTGATGACAATATGTCCACCCTGATGGACTTCCGCTACAAGCGCAAATACGTCGCCACCAACGGTGTGGACGGCGCGGGCGGCCGCAAGTCCGGCAAGGACGGTGAGAGCCTGACCATCCGTGTCCCCCGGGGCACGTTGGTGCGGGATGCCGAGACCAACGAAATCATCAAGGATATGTCCGACAGCGAACCCTTCGTCCTCTGCAAGGGCGGCCGTGGCGGCTGGGGCAATCAGCACTTTGCCACCCCTACCCGTCAGGTTCCTCGCTTTGCTAAGGCCGGACTCCCCGGTGAGAGCCACGACGTGGTGCTGGAGCTGAAGCTTCTGGCCGTCGTGGGTCTGGTGGGCTTCCCCAACGTGGGCAAATCCACCCTGCTCTCCGTGGTCAGCAAGGCGCACCCCAAGATCGCCAACTACCACTTCACCACCCTCTACCCCAATCTGGGCGTGGTGTACGTGGACGACGGCGTCAGCTTCGTCATGGCGGACATCCCCGGCATCATCGAGGGTGCCAGCGAGGGCGCAGGCTTAGGCCACGACTTCCTGCGGCACATCGACCGCTGCCGCCTTTTGGTACATTTGGTGGACGTATCCGGCAGCGAGGGCCGCGACCCCATCGCGGATTTCGACGCCATCAACGCCGAGCTGAAAGAGTACTCCCCTGACCTCGCCGCCCATCCCCAGATCGTGGTAGCGAATAAGACTGATCTCCTCGCCGATCCCGACCAGTTGGATGCTTTCCGCACCCATGTGGAAGCCGCGGGCTATGAGTTTCTCGCCATGTCCGCCGCCACCCACCAGGGCACCCGGGAGCTGGTACAGCGTATCGGCGAGCGTCTTGCCGATCTGCCGCCGGTAGTGGTCTACGAGCCGGAGTACGTCCCCCGTCCGCCGGAGGTGGATACCTCCGAGCCCCTGCACATCGAGCACGAGGACGACACCTGGCTGGTGGAGGGTCCCTGGCTTCAGCGACTCATGGCGAACATCAACTTCTCCGACTACGAAAGCCGGATGTATTTCGACAGAATGCTGCGCCAGTGCGGTCTTCTCGACCAGTTGGACCAGATGGGCATCCAGGACGGCGACATCGTCAGTATGTACAATCTGGAGTTTGAATATCAGCGATAATTTTTCGTAGGGGCGGACGACTCTGTCCGCCCTTTTTCATTTGTAGGGGCGGATGCCCACATCCGCCTGCGGGACGATGCAGGCATCGTCCCCTACTTCTTTTTTCATGTTGATACCTCAATATTACCGCATAAAATCAGCACCTTCGCGCAAGCTAAGCGCGGAGGTGCTTTTTTATGAAATTCAGCAGCGATCTGACCGATCTTTTGAACAGCGATCCCGCCGCCTACGAGTTTTTCTATGCTCTGCCGCCCGAGACCCAAAACGAGCTTCAGTCCCGTGATATCCGCTGTATGCCGGAGCTGAAGGACGCGGCGGCCGAGGTCGGTCTTTCAAAACGCCCCAAAGCTTTTTAAGGAGGAAACGATATGACCAACGAAGATACTTTTTCCCTGCTCAAGGAATGTGACGCCGGCGTCAAGATGGCCACCGACTCTTTGGACGACGCCCGCAAATACGCCTCCACGTCGGAGATGCGCGCTCTGCTGAACACCAGCCGTCAGCAGCACGAATGGATCGGCCGTGAGGTAGAGGATATGCTGAAAAAGTGCGGCGGTAAGGAGCGGGAGCCCCACCCCATGGCACGCAAGATGGCGTCCGTCAAGACCAACGTCAAGCTGACGGCGGACAACTCCGAGGAGAGCATTGCGGAGATCATCGCAGGCGGCTGCGACATGGGGGTCAAATCCCTCAAGGGCTATCTGGAGCAGTACAAGGGTGCAGAAGTTCCCGCCAGAGCCCTGTGCCGCACCTTAGTTGCCGTAGAGCAGCAGCTGGGCACGGAGATCCGCGAATTCCTGTAAAAAAATCGCACCCGCTCGGGTGCGATTTTTGTTATCCCACGGTCACGATGAACCCGTCTACATTGTTGCCGGAAACGGTATAGTTCCCACTCTGGGGCACATATAGCTCATTTTGCGGACAGAAGTAGATGCTGTATCCCTCATAGCTCAGCGGATTTTCCACCGTATAGCTATGCATCAGCTCTATGTATTCCTCCAAACACAGGTTGTTCTCCGTCATGTACTTGGCATGGGGAATGCCCACATAGCGGAAGTGCCAGCTCTCCGGCGCAATATTGGTGATGGACTCCTTGTCCGCGGCGTAGCGGAGAATGATCCCGTAGTCTGCACAGTGGTCATAGACCCACTTGTAATCACCCTGCCCGTCGAAATCATAACAGGTCCCGTTACTCACATTATAAACGTTCAAATCAGCGGCAAGTCCCGTGTGGTGCTCACTGCCGCCGGGATGGGCCACATAGCGCTTGGCGTGCTCCAGACCGTTGGCTGCGGCCGAGGAGTTGAACACGTCCTCCTGTTCCTCATAGCTGCGGTAGGCGGAGGTGATGTTCACGTCGGTATGACCCGTGGCATCGGCAAAGTCGCACAGCATGGTGTCAAACACCGCCGAGGTCTGCTTCTCCTGCCGGATGGAGAAGTCACGCACCAGATATTTCTCCGCCGTGCGTGCCTCCATGGATACCACCAGCTCTACGCTCTCCGGGAACGTATAGTCGTGGTCGTTGCTCACTAAGATCAGCGGTCCCGCTCCCATATCTGCGGTGGCGGACACATAGCCGGCGGGAATGCCGCTTTCCGTCGATACGTTCCGTTCTGCTTCTTCGATCAGCTGTGTACTGTCGGCAGGTTCCGCTCCCCGCTCGGCACCGCATCTGCTCAAAAGAAATACGATGCCCATCAGCAACAGTGCCACCACCAGGCAGAAAATCACAAATTGCGGGCGCAGCCGACGACGGCGGCGGCGACCTCGATGACGTACGATTTGCGTTGTTGGCATGGTATTCTCCTTACTTCAGACCGTTTTTTCAAAATAAACAAAGGTTTCGTCCTCGCCCACCTTGTGCATACAGCTCGAGAGCATCCGGTAGGACGCGGTATTTTCATGGTAACACTTCGCCGTCACTTTGGCAAGACCCAGACGGTACAGCGCCCAGTCCGCCACGGCGGAAAATGCTTCCGTGCCGTAGCCGTTTCCCGCAGATCCCGGCGCGATCCGGCAGCCCAGCTCCATGCCGCCCCGCCAGTCGCAGTTATACAGCACCGCCTCGCCGATGCACACCCCGCTGAGCCGGATGGCAAAGTTCACCGCCCGCCGTGCGGCAAAGTCCTCCCGCACCACGTCCAGAAAATAGTCCTCGGTCAGCTCCCCGTGCAGATCATCCCGGTAATCATAGCCCCACCAGCGGTTGCGGTCATCGTCCAGACACAGCGCATTGTAGGCCTCCTTATCCGCTTCCGTAAAAGCGTCCAATGTCAGGCGCTCCGTATGCAGCGTCGGCACTTGGTCGATCGCGTCCAGCTCATTGCCCACACTGAAGCTGTACTTGCTCCCCAGCTCACAGGGCAGGTATTGCAGCTTCGAGGTCCGCAGGCCTTTATCCCGCGCGTCGTCCTCTCGGTTTACATAACTGCAATCCATTCCATAGGTCGAAGCAAAGGCCTGTACCATGGCGGGATAGGCGCCGGCGTGAGAGTACAGTGCCTTTTCAATGTGGGTGATCAGCGTGTCACCGCACTTTTCGCCCAGACTGACGGCCACCAGTTTTCCCTCCCACAGCAGTCCTCCGGCGCGGAACGCGCCGGGCTCCAGCATCCCGAACATCTCCTGACTGGCCTCCAGCTCCCACTGCGCCAGCTTGTTGTCCTTGTGGAACTGGGCGGTATAGTCCTGCCAGAACTGCCGCAAAAGTACGTCATCTGCCGCCGTCAGGGGAACAAACTGCGCATTGCGATGCTCCTTGCGGAACTTGTTGATGTGGTTGCGCTGTCCGCTGTAACGGCGTCCGGCAAACTGTGCCAGATCCTGCGTACGGTAGAGGTAGTCCTTCCAAACCCGTTCATTCCGTACCTCCACGCAGGGATAGCGCCGCAGCAGCTCTGCCGCTTTTTCCTCCGGCACCACCGAAAGGACCGGCCGAATGCCCGTCTCCGTACAGTGCTTCTCAATGGCAGAAAGTGCCGCATCCACATCCCCTTGCGGTGATACCACGGGGTAGTCGAACATGGCCTGCTCCTCGATGGTATTGCAAACCACCAGGCAGCCGCTCACCTCTGTCCAGGTGGGGTTCAGATAGTTTCGCCACATCCATTTTGTGCCGAAAGCGTATTCGCACAGTTGATAGTTGCAGCTTCCATAGAAGTCCCGCAATCGAAGCAGATCTTCAATTTCCAATTTCTTTAAAGTCAGCATCATGTAATCCTCGTATTTCCGCGCGTAGTACCTGCGCATCGCGCAGATCGTGGGACACCATCAGCAAGCATCTGTCCCCCACCGCCTCATCAATGGCGGCAAGACACACGCTGCGGCTCTCCTCGTCCAACCCTGTCAGGGCTTCGTCCAAAATCAACAGGTCAAAGGGATGGTTGAGCGCTCTCGCCAAGGCCACCCGCCGCTTCTGCCCGCCGGAAAGTGCCGCAGGCAGTGCCGTCAAATGCTCCTCCGGCAGCAGTTTACATAATGTTTCTCTTGCCGTCTTCTCTTCCCCGAAAAGCGCCACGTTTTCCAGCGCCGTTTTGTGGGACAAAAGTCGATCCTCCTGAAATACGGCGGAGATTCGCGTCCCCGGCGACAGCGTGACCGATCCCCGCCGGGGCCTTTCCAGTCCCATGGCAAGGCGCAGCACCGTGGTTTTTCCTGCGCCGGAAGCACCCTGCAGACAGATGCGCCCGCCATCGGGAAGTAACAAAGAGAAGTCCTTGAGAAAATTTCGTTTCAACCCATAGCCGAAGCTCACGCGGCTCATCTCAAGCATCCCGCCGTCCCCCCTTCAATACAGTGCGGGCAAGACCCTGCAGCACCACGCTCAAAAGCACCACCACCAGCGTAACGGCAAACACCTCGTCATAGCTGACCGACGCCTTGCTGCCCCACAGCAGATTGCCGAGGGAGTTCTGCGCCCGGCAGATGACCTCCGCCGCCACACCGGATTTCCAGGCAAAGCCCAGGCCGTTTCCCACCGCCGCGGTAAAAAACGGACGAATGGCGGGCAGACTGATGTGCCGCAGAATGTCTCCGCTTTTCATACCGAACACCTTTGCCATCTCCATCAGTCCCGCGTCTGTACTGCGCAGACCGCTCTCCACGTTTGCCCAGATCATGGGCAAAACGGTGAAAAAGCTGATAACACTGGGGATATTCCCCCGGTCGATCCACAGAAACGCCAAAATCGTAAAGCTGGCCACGGGAATGGCGCGGATCAGCTGCAAAATCGGCTCAAAAAGTGTGTGCAAAAGGGCAAACCGCGCCGTCAGGATCGCCCCCAGCGTTCCCAGCAGCACCGCCGCCAGAAATCCGATACAGATCCGCAGCAGCGATGCTCCCACCGTCAGCCAGAACGTTCCCTGCTCCATAAAGCGTCCCAGCGCCGTCAGCGTGTCGATGGGTGTGGGGATGGGCAGCAGCAGGTTCCGGTTCGCCAGCATGGCACCGAACTGCCACAGCAGCAGCCAGAACGCCACCGCTCCTGTTTTTGTCAAAATTCTCTTCATTTCACGTAGTAAAAATCGTCCCCGGGCAGCTTACCGCCCACACTCTTGGGATCAGCGTCAAACATCACCTGCAAATAACCGGCAAGCTGCTGCTTCATCTCGTCGCCGTCCACATAGGCCAAGCCGCAGTGGGGAATGGCTTTTTCCGCCAGCGCCGCCTTGGGCATGAGTCCGTACTTCTCGCAAAGCTGTGCAGTTCCCGCCACATCGGTCTGCGCCAGCGCAATAGAGACCGCATATTCCTCCATAAAGTCCTTCACCGTCCGGGGATACTGGGCGCAGAAGTCCTTCCGCACGATGACGCAGCCCATCATCAGCTTACTCGGCAGCTTATTCGGCCCGCCGCCGGTCACCTTGTCCCATTCTTCTGTCATATCAAATGCCTCGGCGGCATTTTCATATTGCATCAGCAGACTGGTGGCCACCGGCTGCGGCGCCAGAATGACGGCCTCCGGGTCGTTCTGCCACACGGTCATAAGCTCGCTGCCCTCTCCCACAAAGGAGAGTGTCACGTCACTGTCAGGGTCTAAGCCGTTCCCCGTCAGCACATAGCGCAGGATATACTCCGGATTGGCGCCCTGTCCCGGCAGATAGATAGTCCTGCCCGCCAGATCGGCAATATTGTCCATCTCCTCCCCGTTGGTCAGCAGATGCAGCACGCCCAGTGTATTCACCGCCAGACAGATCACGCCGGCATCCGTCTTGTTGTACAGCGTTGCCGCCAGATTGGTGGCAACGCAGGCGATATCCGCCGTACCGCCGGAAATGGCAGCCACCACCTCGTCGTTGCTGCCGGGCATGGTAAAGTGATAGCGGTCAAAGGTCTCGCCGGCTTCCGCCTGCGCCCACAGATTCATGGCGCCGATGCCGGTAGGACCGGACAGCACATAGACATTCACGTCCATTGCTTCACGCTCCACCTGCTCCACGCCCACCACAGCGTCCTGCTTCCCGCAGGCGGCAAGACACAGCACCATCACAAGTGCCATAACCAAACTCAGAAAGCGCTTCATAGTAAGGTAATCTCCCCATTTCGTCGAATCAGTACAAATTTCCTCTCCAGCTCGTCCATGGCGCGGTACAGGCTGGTGCGTCCCACGTTCAGCATTTTTGCCAGCTTCGTCATGCTCGTCCCCGTCGGCAAATGTCCCTCCCGGTCGCAGTTCGTCCGCAGCCAGTAGTACAGCCGCCCCTCTACGGACGCGGAGGTATAGGTGGCGATCTTGCCGTTCAGGAACCGTATCTTCCCGCTCAAAAATGTAATATAATTCATCGCTGTCTGCGGATATTCCCGAAAGAGGCGCTGCAGGGTCTCCTCCGGGATATACTGCACCTTGCAGGGCGCAAGTGCACGGATAAAGCTGATGTACTCCTCCCCGCCGAACAGAGCCGCCGCGCCGAACGCATCGCCGGCATGAAAAGTGCTCAGCGCCGAGCGCTCCCGCGCCACCGCCTCTGCCTTGCCGCTCAGCAGCACGCCCAGCGCCCGTTTATAGTTGTTCCGCCCATAGATAATATCTCCCTTTTCGTAGCAGACCTCCCTCGGCAGATCCAGCTCTTTCAGCGCTTCCGCCGCGTCGCGAAACAGAAAAAGCTCCTGCATTATCTTCTTTCTCGTCATATAGTTACCCCACTTTTTTGTTCTAAATGGAACACTTTATGCAAGAATACCACAATTACCGCCTTCTGTCAACTCCATACCGTTGCAAGCCTCCTGCAAATGTGTTATAATAATAAAAAGGAGCGTGAACGCTATGAAGACCCTTTGCTGCCGCCTGCACCGGGGCGACGATCTGCTGCTGTCCCTGCAAAAACTGGCAGAAGAAAACCACATCGAAGCCGCCGTCATCCTCTGTGGTGTGGGCTGTGTCAGCCGGGCACGGCTGCGGGATGCCTCCGGGGTCACGCTGCGTTCCCTCGACGAGCCCTGCGAGATCGTGTCCATGACCGGTACGGTCAGCGCGGCACGCTGCCATGTTCACCTCGCCCTGAGCCGGGAGGATTTAAGTACCCTCGGCGGACATCTGATGGAGGGCTGTATCATCAACACCACCTGCGAGCTGGTGCTGGGTATATTGGACGGCTGGCGCTTCGGCGTAGAGCAGGATGCCCTGACCGGCTACGATGAAATCGTCTTTCGGGAGGTCTGATATGCTGCAATCCACTCTCTGTTATATCGAAAATCCCGACGGCGAGTACCTGATGCTCCATCGGGTGAAAAAGAAAAACGACGTCAACCACGACAAGTGGATCGGCGTCGGCGGCAAGTTTGAGGATGGGGAAAGTCCCGAGGAATGCGTGTGCCGGGAAGTCCGGGAGGAGACCGGTCTGACCCTCACTGACTACCGCTACCGCGGATTGGTCACCTTTGTCAGCAACCAGGCCGAGACCGAGTATATGCACCTCTTCACTGCTACCAGCTATACCGGCACCATCCGCGACTGTGACGAGGGCATGTTGGAGTGGCTGCACAAGGACAAGCTGTCCGCCCTGCCCCAATGGGAGGGGGACAAGATCTTCCTCCGGCTGATCCACGACCCGGATACCCCGTTTTTCTCCCTGAAGCTGCGATACGAGGGCGACCGCCTGGCCTATGCCGCCCTGAACGGAAAGGAGCTGCCGAGATGACGATTTTAGTCAGCGCCTGCCTGCTGGGCCACGCCTGCCGCTATGACGGGCAGAGCAAGCCCCATGCAGGGGTCGCCGAACTGCTGAAAAAGCACACCCTTGTCCCCATCTGCCCCGAGGTACAGGGCGGTCTGCCCACCCCCCGTCCTCCTGCGGAAATACAGGGTGATCGCGTAATAAACAGCGAGGGCCGCGATGTCACCGACTTCTATCAGCGCGGCGCACAGGCGGCGCTGGAGCTGGCGAGAATTCTGGGTGCCGATACCGCCGTCCTGAAACAGCGCAGTCCCAGCTGCGGCAGCGGCACCATCCACAACGGTAAATTTGACGGTGGACTCATCGACGGCTGGGGCGTTGCCGCCCGGCTTCTCCGGGACAACGGCATCACCGTCTACGACGAGGACGAAGCGGACAAGCTACTGTAACTTTCTATCATATAAATCGTAGGGGCGGACGACTCTGTCCGCCCTCGTTTTCCATACAAAAAAAGAAAGCCTTTCGGCTTGCTTTTTTGTATTCGTTATATCAGAATCAGAACTTACCCAGAGAGCCGGAGTTTTCGCTGTTGGGCATATACTC
>JAZUEB010000072.1:0-3573 GCA_045639965.1 Vescimonas sp.
CAGGGAGGTCAATTTGACCTCCCTTTTCTTTTGCCATACAAAAAATTCGTAGGTGCTCGACTTAGTGTGTTTTTGCCAAAGACATAGTGTATTCTGCTGAAAAGGCTTGATTTTATAAGGTGTTTCTTGACCTGTGAGAAACTGTAAGCATGGACTGAAAAATAAAACACTCAAATCCGAACTGGGAGTGAGAAAAAGATGCCTTGACTTTTGCACATCAAAGCGATATAGTATCCTGTGAGGAAACATGATGTGAGGGACGCTATGGCAGAAAAACTGACACAACGGAAATTGCAGGCGCTGGAGATGCGCAGCCGGATCCAGAGTACGGCGCTGGACTTGTTTGACAGGGAGGGGTTTGAGAACGTCTCCGTGGAGGAGATCGCCCAGGCGGCAGGCTGCTCCGTGGGCAACATCTACCACTACTTCAAGAGCAAGGACGAGCTGGCGATCCAGGTCACCGACCATGTGGACGCCGCCTATTCGGAGCTGGAACGTGGGTATCTCAGTGACGATACCCACCGCGCCCGGGAGAAGCTGCTGGATTTCATTGGCAGGTCTCTTACCATCAGCGTTGCCGACCCTGTGGTCTATAAGAGCTTTATCCACGCTCTGAAGTACCCCGAGCAGGGCGTCCTGAAGCTGGGCGAGCACCGTGTGTACTACCGCCTGCTCAAGGAGCTGGTGGAGCTGTGTAAGCATGAGGGCAGCATCGGTTCGGCGTACGACACGGAGGCGGTGGTGGAACAGCTGGTAACGATCCACCGCGGTATGCTTCTGGAGTGGCGCATCTATGAGAGCGATTTTGATATTGCCTCCCGGGGCAGGGCGCTGGGCGAGGTGTATCTCCGCGGCCTGAAGACTCTGTAAAATTTCGGCGTTTGGCACATTTATCAGCCAGACGCCGCTTTTTTTGTGCCAAACGACGAAAGGTCGAAAACGGGCGAAATCATCATTGACAAACGAAGTGCATAATGTTTTAATGGGAGTAGTTCATTAAGTAATTCGGTGAAATTCTCAACAGAAAGGGAACGCCTATGAAAGTACTTGTTATCAACCCCGGTGCTACCAGCACCAAGATCGCTGTATTTGACGAGGACGAGCAGCTTTTCAAACTGGGCATCGACCACTCCGCCCAGGACCTGGAGCCCTTTGACCGCGTCATCGACCAGGCGGATTTCCGCAAGAAGACCATTCTTGACGCTGTTGCCGAAGCCGGCTATCAGCTCAGGGATTTTGACGCCGTCTGCGGCCGCGGCGGTTTATACCGCGCCATTCCCAGCGGCACCTACGCCGTCAACGATAAGGTGATGGCAGACGTGGAGAACGCCCCCTACGGCGAGCATCCCTCCAATCTGGGGGCGTATCTTGCCAAAAAGATCGGCGACATGGTGGGCATTCCCGCCTTCTTCGTTGACCCCGTCTGCGTAGACGAGATGACCGAGGTGGCACATTACAGCGGCAACGCCGCTTTCCGCCGCCTGAGCCTGTTCCATGCCCTGAACCAGAAGGCCACCGGCCGCAAGGCCGCCGAGAAGATCGGCAAAAAGTACGAGGACGCCAAGCTGATCGTCTGCCACCTGGGCGGCGGTGTGTCCGTTGCCGCCCACGACCATGGCCGCGTGGTGGACGTGTTCAACGTCAAGGATGAGGGCTCCATGGGTCTGGACCGCGGCGGCAGCCTGCCGGTGAACCAGCTCATCGACTTCTGCTACTCCGGCAAGACCAAGGCCGAGGTCAAAAAGGCTCTGGGCAGCCGCAGTGGTATGCTGTCCTATGTAGGTACCACCGATTTCCGCGTCATCTGCGCCAAAGTCGCTGAGGGCGACCCTAAGTTCGTGGAGGCCTATAACGCGCTGGTATATCAGCTCAGCAAGGACATCGGCGCCATGGCAGCCGTCCTGCACTTCGATGTGGACGCCATCGTCTATACCGCCGGCATGGCGTATGACGAGAAGTTCTGCAGCGATATCACCTCCTACGTGGGCAAGCTGGCGCCCATCGTCCGTCTGCCCGGCGAAGAGGAGATGCGCTCCCTGGCCGAGGGTGCCCTCCGCGTCCTCCACGGCGTACAGGAAGCCGGCGTCTATTGATCCCTGCTTTTCGTAGGGGCGGACGACTCTGTCCGCCCGCATACCCTGTTTTTCGTAGGGGCGACCGTTGCGGTCGCCCGCAACCACGTTTTTCGTAGGGCGCGACGACCTCGGCGCGCCGAAACAACCCCGTTTATCCAAATTGTTTGCAAATATATTTTTTTGGAAAGGTGGAATTCATCATGAAACATTTGATGTCCGGTAACGAGGCCATCGCGCGTGGCGTCTACGAAGCCGGTATCAAGGTCGCGTCCGCTTATCCCGGCACGCCCAGCACCGAGATCCTGGAGGAACTGCCCCAGTATAAGGACTCCCTGTACTGCGAGTGGGCTCCCAACGAAAAGGTCGCTACGGAAGTCGCCTACGGTGCCTCCGTGGCAGGCAGCCGCAGTATCTGCACCATGAAGATGGTGGGTCTGAACGTGGCCGCTGACCCCCTGTTCACCGCCGGCTACATGGGCGTGGACGGTGCTTACATCGTTGTCACCGCTGACGACCCCAGCTGCCACAGCTCCCAGAACGAGCAGGATAACCGCCACTATGCCCGTGCCGCAAAGATCGCCATGGTCGAGCCCAGCGATCCCCAGGAGTGCAAGGACTTCGTGGCTCTGGCGTGCGATGTGTCCGAGCAGTTCGATACCCCCGTGCTGTTCCGCACTACCACCCGTGTGAACCACTCCAAGGGTCTGGTGGAGTTCGGCGAGCGCACCGAGCACGTGGCGCCTCCCTATGCCCGCAACACCCGCAAGTTCGTCTGCACCCCCGCCAACGCCTTTGCCAACCATCCTCTGGTCGAGGAGCGTCTTGTGAAGCTGGCTGAGTACGGCTGCACCACCGCTCTGGAAAACGGCCTGAACAAGATGGAGCTGGGCGACGGCAAGATCGGTGTCGTCACCGCCGGTATCTCCTACAACTATGCCAAGGAAGTGTTCCCCGAGGGTACCTCTTTCCTGAAGCTGGGTCTGACCTTCCCCCTGCCCATGAAGCTCATCGCCGACTTCGCCTCCAAGGTCGAGAAGCTGTACGTCATCGAAGAGCTGGAGCCGTTCATGGAAGATCAGATGAAGGCCGCCGGCATTGAGTGCGTCGGCAAGGAGCTCATCGGCAATATGTACGAGCTGAACACCCAGCTGGTGCGTGAGCGTATCTTCGGTGAAAAGGCCAAGTACATCGTGCCCGATCAGCCCCTGGCAAAGCGTCCTCCCGCCCTGTGCCCCGGCTGCCCCCACCGCGGCTTCTTCTATACCCTCAGCAAGAACAAGAATTACGTCGTCACCGGCGATATCGGCTGCTACACCCTGGGCGTGGCGCCTCCGCTGAACTGCATGGACGTCTGCATCTGCATGGGCGGCGGTTTCTCCGCCGGTATGGGCATCAGCAAGTCCTTCCAGCAGGAAGGCGTGACCGATAAGGTCGTGTTCGGCGTGGTGGGTGACTCCACCTTCTTCCACAGCGGCATGACCGGCGCTGCCGAGATCAT
>JAZUEB010000073.1:0-11624 GCA_045639965.1 Vescimonas sp.
TGAAGCGCTCGATGTCCCGGCGGGCGGATTCCCCGATCTTTTTCAGCATGGCCCCCTGCTTTCCCATGATGATGCCCTTGTGGCTGGCCTTTTCGCAGTAGATCGTGGCGTCGATCTCGATCACCTCGTCATCCCGCTCGATAAACCTTGTGATCTCCACTGCGGTGCCGTGGGGGATCTCCTTGTCCAGACAGTAGAGCATCTTCTCCCGCACGATCTCGGCGCAGACCTGTGCATCGGGCTGATCGGTTGTCATATCCTCCGGAAAGAGTTGGGGGCCATCCACCGCATATTTTTGCAGCTGGGTCATCAGCTCTGAAAGGCCGTCACCGGTCTTGGCGGAGATGGGAATGATCGCCTCAAAATTGGGGTACACCTCGTTGTAGGCGGCGATCACCGCCAACAGGTCGTCCTTTCGCTCCACGGTGTCCACCTTGTTGATGCACAACACGCAGGGGAGCTTCTCCTCCTGCACCCGCTGCAGCAGGATCTTCTCCGGCTCACCCACGTGGGCGATGGGTTCTACCAACAGCAGCGCACACTCCACCGCGCTGAGGCTCTCGTGTACCACCTTGACCATGTAATCTCCCAGACGGGAACGGGGTTTATGGAGACCCGGGGTGTCCAGCAGGACAAACTGGGTATCGCCCTTATTCACCACGCCGTAAATGCGGTTGCGGGTGGTCTGGGGTTTGTTGCTGACGATAGCGATCTTCTCGCCCACCAGCGCATTGGTCAGGCTGGATTTTCCCACGTTGGGCCGTCCGCAGACGGTGATCATAGCGGTTTTGGTAATATTCATAGGTGATCCTCCACTCTCTCTTGTGTGAGCAATTTTTGATAATAGTTTGTATTATTTTGTCCTAATATTGCAAATTGTATTCATCTTTTCAGGTCTAAGGCAGTCATAATGACCTCTTCCCTGTCCCGCATCCGGCGTTTCATCGCTCCCTCGTCCATATGGTCGTAGCCCAACAGGTGCAGCACGGAGTGGACACAGAGATAGCTGATCTCCCGTTCAAAGCTGTGGCCGTACTCCTGTGCCTGCGCCCGGGCGCGCTCCACGGAGATGCACATATCTCCTAATGGCACGCAGTCGGTCTCCGGGTCGACATCGTATTCGTCCGGGTGTTCCCCGGGGGCGAGGTCGAACATGGGGAAGCTCAGCACATCGGTGGGCCTGTCCACATTCCGCATGGTGAGATTGACGGCGTGTATCCCCTCATCGTCGGTGAGCAGGACGTTGATCTCGCAGGGCAGCTCCACGCCCTCACAGGCAAGCGCGCTGCGGATGGCGCGGCGCAAAAGAGCCGTCAGAGCAGGGTCGTTGATCCCCCTGCGGTTACTTGTGACGGAAATTCTGTGTGTCATGGTTTTTCTCCCGTTTCTCCTCATACCTGGCATAGGCCTCGATGATGCGCTGCACCATCACGTGGCGCACCACATCGCTTTGCGTCAGCTCCATGATGCCGATACCCTCGACACCTTTCAAGACCCGCATGGCCTCCTTGAGACCGCTGGGCTTGTCCCCCGGCAGGTCGATCTGGGTAATGTCGCCGGTGATAACTACCTTGGAGCCGAAGCCCATACGGGTCAGAAACATCTTCATCTGCTCCCGGCTGGTATTCTGAGCCTCATCGAGAATGATAAAGCTGTCGTCCAGCGTCCGGCCGCGCATATAGGCAAGGGGCGCCACCTCGATATTGCCCTTTTCCAGATATTTTTGGTAGGTCTCGGCGCCCAGCATATCGAAAAGCGCATCGTAGAGAGGCCGCAGGTAGGGATCCACCTTGCTCTGCAGATCGCCGGGCAGAAAGCCCAGACGCTCTCCGGCCTCCACTGCCGGACGGGTCAGGATAATGCGGTTGACCTGCTTATCCCGAAAGGCCGCCACGGCGGCAGCCACCGCCAGGTAGGTCTTGCCCGTACCGGCAGGGCCCACGCCGATGGTAACGGTATTTTTCAAAATGCTGTCCACATAATCCTTTTGGCCGATCGTTTTCGGCTTGACGGGACGGCCCTTGGAGGTGATGCAGATCACGTCCTGGGTAAGCTCGGCGATCTTCTCGCTCTGGCCGCTGCGGCACAGACCCACCACGTAGCGGACGTGCTGCTCGGTAATGACCTCACCCTTTTTGGCAAGGGTCAGCAGTGCCTGCACCGCCTTTTCCGCCAACAGCACACCCTCCACGTCGCCGGAGACCACGATCTCACCGTCGCGGTTGACGATGATCACGTTAAATTCCTGCTCCAACAGGCGGATATTCTCATCAAAAGAGCCGAAGACCTCGATGGCCTCCTCCATACGCTCGATGCCGATACGCTGTTCCATACTATGATCCTCTTTCGTAAAAAGGTATGGGGACGCTTCTGCCGATCTGCTCCAGGCACTCCGCCTTAAGTGTCACGGTAAGCCAGCCGTCCTTCTCTGTGGCGGCGAAGCGGGTACTTTCCACCGTGCCGTCCTCGGTCATCAGGGTTTGCAGCTGGTGCAAAAGCGCCTGCTCCCCCTCCTGCCGTGCCTCGTCCACGGTGCGCCTGGCGGGCACCGTTTCAGCCGCGGCAAACTTCTCCACCGCCAGTGTTACCGGCAGACGGAAGCCGAAGGGCAGGGTCAAAGGTTTATATGATGTTATTTTATCACAATCTGCCCTCAATACGCTACCCCTTGGAAAAATTTTTATCCGCCGTTTTCCGAAAATGATGCCCAGTCGGGTCCTGTTTTTCACGTTTTGGGTGCTTTGCTGTACCTCCAGCGGCACGGAGGTGGACAGGTCGTACCAGGTACGGGCATAGACCTTGCCCATGCCGTGGAGCAGGCGCACGCCGGTCATCTCGCTGTCCACCACGCCGGAGATCAGAAGCTGTCCCCGGGTAACGGTGCTTCCCGCCATGACCTCCGCCTTGCCGTCCAGCGCTTCCACTTTCGTCACAAGGCCGTCCTTTGCCGCGATGACGTTGCTTTTTTCCGTGTCTTTGAGCAGCATGGGCGGGCGGTGGCGTTCCACCACCTGCACATGAGCGGTGCAGCCGGACACGTTTACCGCCAGCCACGAAATGTCCTTGAGCTCCGGCAAAATGTGGTTGCGCAGGTCCTCCTGGTCAATGGAGAGGGATCGCGTTCCCACCTTGACGCCTTGCCTTTCCAAAGCGCGCAGGATCTGCTCCGTGGGCACGGTATCGTTTCCGCTGACCTCGATGTCCCAGAGAAAAGTATTGCCCCACCAGAACAGCAGCAGAAATGCTCCCGCCGCTCCCAGCAGAACGTATCGGCGGCGAAAACGCCCCAGCACCACCGGTGCGCCTTTTTCCCGGCGCACGGTCATGGTCACATCCAGCTCCTTTGTCACGCTTTTCAATCGCAGCTGACCCCAGCGGGTAGTGCGGAGAGTGAACGCGGTGGCGGAGCGCCATTTCACGTCCCAAAAGGGAATATTGTGGGCGGCGCAGAGATTGAAAAGGCGCTCCGGCATGGTACACTCCACCGCCAGAAGCACGCTGCCCCGCAGAAAGTTCAGCAGTTTCTGATACACTTACTCGATCAGCTCCAATCCGCAAATTCGGCCTGTGATACGCACCTCGTCATCGGTCATCGCCACGATCTGCAGATCGAATCCCTGCACACGGATGATCACACTGCCGCCGCCGATGTCAATGCTCTCAGTGGAATAGCTCAAAATTCCCTTGTGCCGATCCATATACAGCATCCGGTTACCCGTCAGCTCCAGACGCGGCACATCGGCAATAATGGCGCTCTCCAAGTCCAGCCGTTCCATGGTCTCGGCACCCTTTTTGAATATCGCACGGCGCTTTTTGTTGTCCAAAGTTATGACCATTCCTTTCTCTTGATTTTCGGCACAAAATGACCACAAGAAGGAACGGTCATAACTGTGCCATGATTTTCGGTTGCCGCGTCAGCGGCGAGAAAATCGGCTTTTTTGAAAGGAAAAGTTGAAATATATTTCAACTTTCTCACCTCTTTGCTATGGATATGCAAAGAGATGGGAAAACTTGCCCTTTCATACTTGTCCTGCCCCGCGCATATCCTTTGCAGAGGTGATGACGGTGAAACGGTCCGGTCTGAAGGGGCGGCAAGTGGTCCTTTGTACTCTGCTCATCGGGGCGGCGGCGTTGCTGCTGGCGTCCCACGACACCGTGGCAGAAGCGGTGCGGGAGGGCCTTTTGCTGTGTGCGCAGCGTGTAATTCCCTCTCTGTTCCCTCTCTTTGTCACCGTTTCCCTCGCCATCGGCTGCGGTTTGGGGCAGCTGTTTCCGCCCCAATGGGCGGCGCTGCTGCTGGGTCTGGTGGGCGGGTATCCCGTGGGGGCAAAAACGGCGGCGGAGCTGCTGCGCAGCGGTTCCATGGAACGGCAGGACGCGCAGAAGATCCTGCTGTGCTGCAATAACGCAGGGCCGGCGTTCATTTTGGGCATCGCCGGCTACGGGGTGTTTCAAAGTACCCGGGTAGGTTGGGCGCTGTACGGTATCCACGCTCTGTCGGCGGTCCTTCTGTTTCTCCTGCTGCCCCGGGGAAAAGCGATATGCCCGGTACCGCAGACTCCGCCGCCCTTTGCGGTGGTCTTTGTGGCGGCAGTGCGCTCCGGCGTCACGACGATGGGAAACATCTGCGGCTTCGTGGTGTTGTTTTTGGCAGCGCTGCGGCTGTTGACCCGATACGCCGGCGTGACCCACCCGCTTTTGCTTGGAGCGATCGAGCTGACCAACGGCATTTTGGCTCTGCCCAATTCCCCGGATGGGTTCGTGATGGCGGCGGCGCTTTTGGGTTGGGGCAGCCTCAGCGTACACTGCCAGACAGCGGCAGTGCTGGAAGGAAGCGGATTGAAGCTCTTTCCCTATCTTCTCGCCAAGCTGGCGCAGAGCGCCCTGTCGGCTGCAATGGCGTTTGCGGTAAGAGGTTGGTTTTTTGAATAAAAAAGGGCTCCGACAAAAGTCGAAGTCCTTTTTTCTATGCGTATCGTTTACTTGTTCGCCATTTTGACCGCCACGTTAAGCGCGATCTTCATCATATTGGTGAAGTTGGTCTGGCGGGCATCGGCGTCCAGCTCCTCGCCGGTGATCAGGTTGTCGGAGATAGAGCAGATGGCCAGAGCCCGCTTGCCGGTATAGGCGGCGTTGCAGTACAGGCCTGCCGCCTCCATCTCCACCGCCAGTACACCCATCTTGGCGTAGCGCATATTCCGCGCCGCGGCATCGTAGAACGTGTCCGAGGAGTAGAGATTGCCCACAGGCATCTTCACGCCCAACTCCTTGGCGCTCTCCACCGCTGCGCTCAGCAGTTCAAAGTCGCAGATGGGAGCAAAGCTGCCGCCCAACTCATACTGATTGACAAAGTTGGAATTGGTGCAGGCACCCATGCCTGCCACCACGCTGCCCAGCTCCAGGTCGGCGCGCATGGCGCCGGCAGAGCCGACGCGGATGATGTTGTCCACATCGTACTGGGTATAGAGCTCATAGGAATAGATGCCGATGGACGGCATACCCATGCCGCTGGCCATCACGCTGACAGGTACACCCTGATAGGTGCCGGTATAGCCCTGCACACCTCGGACGTTGTTCACCAGCTTCGGATTTTCCAAAAACGTTTCCGCGATAAACCTGGCGCGCAGCGGATCACCGGGCATCAGCACCGTCTTGGCAAAATCGCCCGGCTTTGCATTGTTATGAGGAGTAGCCATATCTTTTATCTCCTTTTCTTCTTTTTGCGTAGGGCGGCATGACCTCATGCCGCCGCGGCGGGGTAGGGTCACCCCGCCCTGCAAAATTATTTTTCCATAGCCTTGACGGCCTTGACGATACGGGAGGTTCCCAGACGGTCAGCGCCCAGCTCGATGAAGTCCTCCGCGTCCTTCAAATCGGCGATGCCGCCGGCGGCCTTGATCTTCACATGGGGCGCAACGTGCGCCTTGAACAGCGCCACATCCTCCCGGGTGGCACCGCCGCCGCCGAAGCCGGTGCTGGTCTTGATATAGTCCGCACCGGAGTCGCTGACCACACGGCACATCTCGATCTTCTCCGCGTTGGTGAGCATACAGGTCTCGATGATGACCTTCAGCAGCTTGCCGTCACAATGTTCCTTGACCGCCTTGATCTCATGCAGCACTTCATCGTACAAGCCATCCTTGACCCAGCCGACGTTGATGACCATATCCACCTCGGAAGCGCCGTTTTTTACCGCATCGGCGGCTTCAAAGCACTTTGCTGCGGTGGTATCATAGCCGTTGGGAAAGCCGATGACGGTACAGATGGCAATTTTCCCCTGCACGTACTCGGCAGCCTTTTTCACGTAGCTGGCAGGAATACAGACACTGGCGCAGCCATACCGGATGCCGTCGTCGCAGATCACTTTGATCTCCTCCCAGGTAGCGCTCTGGGAGAGCAGGGTGTGATCCACACGCTTTAAGATCTCTTTCAGTTCCATAGAAAGGTCGCTCCTTTCACCAATAGGTTTTCATGCAGATCATAGCACATACTGCCAAAATTGGCAAGTGGGTGAAAAAGTATTCTGCCGCTCTTGCATTTTTCCGCGGTATCTTATAAAATATGAATTGCAAAATCTTCGTAAAGGAGGGAATGGATGTGGATGAACACAAACGGCATGTGCGGGCATTTGCCTTCTTCCGCCCCTTTGTAACGCCGTTTCTCAAGCACAAATTCAACTATACCTATGACCCCATTCCCGACTCGGCGGCACCCTACTTCCTTTTATGTAACCACAATCTGGAGATGGATCCGATCCTGTTGGGCATGGCGGCGGAAAAACAGATCTATTTCGTTGCCAGCGAGCACATCATGCGTAAGGGCTTCGGCACCTGGTTTCTCCTGCGCTATTTCAAGCCCATCATTCATGCCAAGGGTAAGGCAGGTCTTCAGTCCAGTATGGAGATCCTGCGCACGCTGAAAAACGGATACAACGTGGCGCTGTTCCCCGAGGGGAACCGCTCCTTTAACGGCGTCACCGCGCCCATCTTTCCCGCCACGGGCAAGCTGGCACGGCGCAGCGGGGCCTCTCTGGTCACCTACCGTATCGAGGGCGGCTACTTCTCCCAGCCGCGCTGGAGTCTGAGTCTGCGGCGCGGAAAGCTCCACGGAAAGCTGGTACATATTTATACGCCCGAAGAGCTGAAAAACATGACCGACGCCGAGATCATCGCCGCCATTGAGCGGGATCTCCACGAGGACGCCTACGAGACCCAGAAGCGCCAGCGTGTTGCGTTCCGCGGACACGATCTGGCCGCCGGTCTGGAGTCCACTCTGTTTACCTGCCCCCAATGCGGGAAGATCGGCGCTCTGCACACCCACGGCGATACCATTGTCTGTGACTGCGGGTTTCACGCAGAGTATGACGTATACGGCGATCTCCACGGCACCGACAGCAAGACCTACACCATTACCGCCTGGGATGCCCGACAGCGTGAGCAGCTTGCGGCTCTGCTGGAAACCGCCGATGCGGATACGCCCCTGTTCTCCGACGACGTGACCGTCCATCAGATCGAGGGGCACACCATCCGAAAGACACTTCCGGCAAAGCTCACCGCCTACCGAGACCGTTTTACCGTGAACGATACCGTCATCCCCACCGGGGAGATCGACGGTGCCGCCATCTTCTCCCGCAATGTGCTGACTGCCTATTACCAAAATGTACAGTACGAGATCCGCGGTGCGCTGGATTTCTGTGCACTGAAATATCTATATCTGTTCAACCTCACGGAAAAGGAGTAAAGCCATGGATTACTCTGCTGCAAATTCCGCTTTGTGGAATCCTATCATTCAAATCGGTATTATCGCCGCCGCGCTGATGGTGGCCCATATTCTGCGCCGCCGCGTTCCCTTTATCCGCCGCAGCCTGATGCCCACCGCCGTTCTGGCGGGCTTCCTGCTTTTGATTTTGAAAGTGACCGGCGTTTTGAATCTGGACATCGGCTTTATGGAAGACCTCACTTACCATGGCATCGCCATCGGCTTTATTGCCATGAGCCTGCGGGTGCCGGAACGCAGCGAGGAAAACGCCAAGGGCAGTCTGGTGGGGCTGAAATCCGGTGCGGTTATTGTGGGTTCGTATATGATACAGGGTATCGTCGGATTGCTGATCACCGTTGTGCTGGGCTATACCATTAAACCTGATCTGTTCAAGGCGGCCGGTGTTCTGCTGCCCATGGGCTTCGGTCAGGGACCCGGCCAGGCCAACAACATCGGCTCTTCCTATGAGGCGCTGGGTTTTGCCGGCGGGCAGAGTTTCGGCCTCGCCATCGCCGCCGCCGGTTATCTCTGCGCCTGTATCGTGGGTGTGATCTATATCAATATTCTCATCCAAAAGGGCAAGATCAAGCGGCAGGACTACCGTGACATGGTGGATAACGTCACCGTAGACACCTTCCAGCACGAAAACGAAGTGCCCATCAGCGAATCTCTGGACCGCTTCTCTATCCAGGTGGTGCTGGTGCTGCTGGTCTATCTCGCCACCTATCTCATCACCTGGGGCATCACCTCTGCGCTGACCGCTTTTGCACCCGGCGTGGGCAATATGCTCAATAGTCTCCTGTGGGGCTTCAACTTCATCATCGGTTCGGCGCTTGCCATGCTGACCCGCGTTCTGATGAGCAAGGCGAAAAAGGCCAATCTGATGCACCGTCAGTATCAGAACAACTACCTCTTGAACCGCATCTCCAACTTTGCCTTTGACATCATGATCGTCACCGGCATCGCCTCTATCGAGATCGATAAGCTTTCCGGTCTGTGGCTGCCGTTTATCCTGCTCTGCGTTGCCGGCGCCGTTGTCACCATGCTGCACCTGCGCTATACCTGCCGCAAGGTCTACCCCGGCTACTACTACGAAAGCCTGATGTCCATGTACGGCATGATGACCGGTACCATCTCCTCCGGCGTTCTGCTGCTGCGGGAGCTGGATCCGGAGATGAAGACCCCCGCCGGCAACAATCTGGTGCTGGGCAGCAGCTTTGCCATTCTGCTGGCGGCTCCGCTGCTGATCCTGGCCTCCCTGGCGCCCAAGTCCGACGTGCTGACCCTGGTGGTATTGGGGATCCTGATCGTGTACTACTTTATCCTGCTGGGCATTGTCAATCTCAAGGGGAAGAAAAACAAAGAGTAAAAAAATTGCCGCCCGGAGGGCGGCAATTTTTTTGCGTCTTAATAGTTCTCTTTGTGAACCTCAAAAAATGCCTGGGGATGGGCGCACACAGGACACACCTGGGGAGCCTTCACGCCCATCACGATGTGACCGCAGTTGCGGCACTCCCAAACGGTCACACCGGCCTTTTCAAAGACCTGCGCGGTCTCCACGTTCTTCAGCAGGGCGCGGTAACGCTCCTCGTGGGTCTTTTCAATGGCACCCACGGCGCGGAAGCGATTGGCAAGGGTCTGGAAGCCCTCCTCCTCGGCCTCCTTGGCCATGCGCTCGTACATATCCGTCCACTCGAAGTTCTCACCCTCGGCGGCGTGGAGCAGGTTCTCGGCGGTGTCGCCCAGCTCACCCAACTCCTTGAACCACAGCTTGGCGTGTTCTTTCTCGTTTTCGGCGGTCTGCAAAAACAGCGCCGCGATCTGCTCATAACCCGCCTTCTTGGCCACGGAAGCAAAATAGGTATACTTGTTGCGTGCCTGAGATTCGCCCGCAAAGGCCTCCCACAGGTTCTTTTCGGTCTTGGTACCGGCATACTTGTTTGCCATGGGAACATTCTCCTTTCAATATTCTATCATAAGCATCCTATCACAGAATGTCCTTGTTTGCAATCAGAAATACCGCTTCAGCAGACCCTCAAATGCCTTGCCGTGTCTCGCTTCATCGCGTGCCATTTCGTGGATGGTGTCGTGCAGAGCGTCCAGATTATACTGCTTGCAGAGCTTGGCCAGCTCGAACTTGCCAGCGGTAGCGCCGTTCTCGGCGTCCACGCGCATGGCGAGGTTCTTCTTGGTGGAGTCGGTGACGACCTCGCCCAGCAGCTCTGCGAACTTGGCGGCGTGCTCGGCTTCTTCCAGACCGGCCTTTTCCCAATACATACCGATCTCGGGATAACCCTCACGGTGAGCCACGCGAGCCATCGCCAGATACATACCGACCTCGCTGCACTCGCCCTCAAAGTTGGCGCGCAGACCGGCAATGATCTCCTCCTGCACCTCGGCGGGAACGTTTTCACCGAAAACCTTGCCGACACCCACAACGTGCTCGGCGGCCCAGGTCTTCTCCTCCGCCTGCAGCGTGAACTTCTCACCCTTCACATGGCAAACAGGGCACTCGGCGGGGGGAACGTCGCCCTCATGTACATAACCGCAAACAGGACATACCCACTTCTTCATCGTTGCAATCTCCTTTATCTCAAATATTTTTCAAAGCGCATTTTTTTCGCGCGTTTTGACAGTCTTTACAGATGCCCCGGAACAAAAGCGTGGCATCGGTGATCTCATAGCCGCAGGAATTGGTGACGGAGGCCGTCATATCCCCCAGCTCGCAGGTCTCCACATCGTCCACCCGGCCGCAGCAGATGCACTGCACATGGTGGTGCCGACGGGTCAGATGGTCGTAGTGATCTGCGCCGCCCACGTTCAGCCGCAGGATCTTCCCCTGCTCCGCCATGGTGTTCAGCACACGGTACACCGTTCCCCGGCTCACAGACGGGTACCGACGCTGTATCTCCTGATACACCTCATCCGCCGTAGGATGGTTGTGCAGCCGACACAGAGCGGCATAGACGATATCCTTTTGTATGGTATGCCGCTCCTGCATAGTCTTTCTCCTTAATAGGATTTAATCTTAATTGATATTATATATTATTTTTTATGTTTGTCAAGAACAAAAATAAATTTTTCGTCAGAATTCGTAGGGGACGTCCTCCGGACGTCCCGTCTGTATTCATCGGAGCACGGGTCGTCAAGGACGCCGACCCCTACGCTTTTTCACTGGCACTTCCTGCATTTTGTAGGGCGGGCTGACCCCACTCCGCCGCAAAAATGACCGCCGATAGGCGGTCATTTTTTTGGATAGGATTCTTTTTCGTCAGTACGACCTAATAAATAGTCAATACTGACCCCATAAAAATCAGCTAATTTATGCAGGGATGGCACCGGAATATTCACCTTTCCCAATTCATAATCAGAATAGGTCGTTTGGTGCACTTGCAACAGCTCTGCTAACTCCCGTTGGCTCAAGTCCCGATCCTCTCGCAAATCACGGATGCGCATTTGATACATATTTATCACCCGCATTTATTATGCTTTAAGGGAATATTCCTTATTGCATTTTAAGGGTATTTCCCTTAAAATAGTTTTGAGGTGAGTAGAATGTCGGACTATCAAAAAATGTACACCATGCTTTTCAATGCCATCACTGACGCCATCGAGAGTATCCAGCATCACAATGCTGCTATGGCAGAGAAAATTTTGATTCAAGCCCAACAGAAAACGGAAGAACTCTACATCAGCGCAGAGGAATAAAGCAAACTCACGCGGCGGGGTCAGGGGACCCCGCCCTACGGTTCTACCCAAAGTTTCCAGAACTCGTAGGGGCGACCCTTGCGGTCGCCCGAAATACGGCGCGCCGAATCGTCGCGCCCTACGAATTTCGGGGAATATCACGGGCGACCGCAAGGGTC
>JAZUEB010000074.1:0-7415 GCA_045639965.1 Vescimonas sp.
CGCACCTACGAACTGACCTGCGCCGTCACGAAAGACGGCGCATCCACCACCGTCACCGCACCGGAGGAACTGGCGGGTATCACCGCCACGGTTACACCAGACGGCCTGACCGTCACCTATGACGACACGTCCCTGTCCGCCGGTGATCTGTTTGACGTGTGTCCCGCCACCTGCCTGCCGTATCTGCTGCGTGCCATTGCGGACGGCTACCTGCTGGAGCAGAGCACTCAGGAATTTAACGGGACGTCCTGCTACCGCATGGCGCTGGATACTACCGCCAAAAGCGGGGAAAAGGTGCTGTGTACGGTTTGGATCGACGAGAGCACTCTCATTCCGCGGTATGCGGAATTTGCACAGGACGATAAGGTGATCGTGACTGTTGAAATGACAGCGTTTCAATGTACGCTAACGGAGGAATGACCGGATGGAATCCACACTGAAGAGAACCTGGGCAGAAATCGACCTGGATGCGATCGCCCACAATTACCGGCAGCTGCGCCGACACATCGGCGGGGATGTCAAGTTCCTGGGTGTGGTCAAGGCGGATGCCTATGGCCACGGCGCGGTGAATGTCAGCCGCGTTCTGCAAAATGAGGGGGCGGACTACCTGGCGGTAGCCAGCGCCGATGAGGCTGTGGAACTGCGGCAAAACGGCATCACCATGCCGATCCTTATCTTGGGCCACACCCCCAAAGAACAGGTGGGGAAACTCATCGATCTGCATATTACCCAGGCGGTGACCTGTCAGGCAAAGGCGCTGGAGTACAGTGCCGAGGCGGTGAAGCACGGCGGTACGCTGACCGTCCACATCAAGGTGGATACCGGTATGTCCCGGCTGGGCTATCTCTGCGAGGGAGAATACTTTGATACCGGCGTGGCCAATATTGCGGCGGACTGCACACTGCCCAATCTCTGCGTGGAGGGGATTTTTACCCACTTCGCCGTTGCCGACGAGATGGATCAGGAGAGCCGCGCCTATACCAAAGCCCAGCTGGAGCTGTTCCGGCGGGTGATTGCCGCCGTGGAGGAAAAAAGAGGCGAGAAATTTGCCATTCACCACTGTGCCAACAGCGGCGCGGTGGCTTGTTATCCCGAGAGCTACATGGATATGGTGCGCCCGGGCCTGCTGCTCTACGGCTGCGGCGACTTTGCCGATCAACTGGGCTTAAAGCCCGCTATGACACTGAAAACCGTTATCAGCACCATCAAGACCTACGCTCCCGGCACGGATATCAGCTATGGGCGTATGTTTACCACTGACCGCACCACCCGCATGGGCGTGGTGCCCTACGGCTATGCCGACGGCTTTTTCCGCGGCATGTCCAACCGCTGTACCTTTATGACTGCCGACGGCCCGGTACCCCAGCGGGGAAGGATCTGCATGGATATGTGCATGGTGGATCTGACCGACTGTCCCAATGTGCAGGTGGGGGACGAGGTGGAGATCTTCGGAACGAAGAACAGTGTGGGCAATATGGCCGCCATTGTGGATACCATTCCCTATGAACTGATCTGCGCCGTAAATAAGAGAGTGCCGCGGATCTATCTGCAGGGCGGCAAAGTGGTGGACAGAGAACTGCTGCTGCGATTTTGAAAAAGAAAAATCTCCCGTGAATGTCACGGGAGATTTTTTATACCAGAGTCGGATTGCGCAATCCGAAACTTACCGCGATGGCGGCGTCCACTTTTTCCATCACGGCGCCGTCCACCTGTCCCATCCGCTGACGCAGTCGCCGTTTATCCAGCGTACGCACCTGCTCCAACAGCACCACAGACTCCTTGGGCAGGCCGTAACTCTGGGCCTCCAGTTCGATATGGGTGGGGAGCTTTGCCTTGCCCAGCTGAGAGGTGATGGCGGCGGCAATGACGGTGGGGCTGTGCCGATTGCCGGTATCGTTCTGCACGATGAGCACCGGACGCACGCCGCCCTGTTCACTGCCCACCACCGGGCTCAAATCGGCATAGTAGATCTCGCCGCGTTTGACTATCGTTTCCACTGTATCTTCACACTCCGAGTGATGAGAAGTACCCGACGATCCGTTTCAGGTCACTTCCATTGTCCCACGCACGCGTCCATTTTATACCCTTTGCGTGCCGTTTCTTTGCCCGTTCTATCCTATGTAACCACGCCGAAAAGGGTGAAAGAGAAAAAAATAGGGAAAATTTGAAAAAAAGACTACCATATCTTGTATTTGTGTGTTATCATTATGTTAACTACGCGGCAGGATCTGCCGAAAGGAACGGAGGACAAGAGAGATGAAGTGCCCCTATTGTGGCTTTGAGGACAGCAAGGTCGTGGATTCCCGCCCTGCAGAGGAGGGCAGCAGCATTCGCCGCCGTCGGGAATGTCTGCAATGCGAAAAGCGCTTTACCACTTATGAAACGGTGGAGAGCCTGCCCATGGTCGTGATCAAAAAGGACGGCTCCCGCCAGAGCTTTGACCGCAATAAGATCCTGCGGGGCATCCAGCGCAGCTGTGAAAAGCGGCCTGTCTCCGTAGCGGAGATGGAGCGCATGGCGTCTGAGATCGAGCAGGAGATCCAGAACTCCCTGGAGCGGGAGGTCAGCACCGAGGTCATCGGCGAAAAGGTCATGGAAAAGCTCAAGACCGCCGACGAGGTGGCATACGTCCGTTTTGCCTCGGTCTACCGCCAGTTTAAGGATATCAACACCTTCATGGCAGAGCTGAACAAGATCCTGGCAGAAAAGTAAACTATAATACGTTTTTGATGTTGAGCTGTTCGATCTCTGCCAGCAGGGAAAACATACACCGCAATTGGGACACCGTGACGCGCAGCGTTGCGGTGTCTTTTTCTTCCATGTGCAGTTGGCACAGGGAAAGCAGCTCCTCGGTCTGATCGATCTCATCGTGGTCGATGAGAATGTGAAGATAGGTCTGCCACTTTTCCCAGCTCCCCGTCAGACTTTCCAGCGCATCCCGGGCGGCATCCCAGTCCTGCTGCACCGCGGCGTGCTCTATCTGCTCCACGTGGGCAGACCAGTCCTCGCATTGTCTGGTCAGCACGAACCCGTCGGCAAGCGCCGCCAGTAAAATCACCGCCAGGATAGCGGCGGGTATCTTCATCGCCTTCATCCTACCAACTCCTTTCCGCTCTATCGTAGGGGCGGACGACTCTGTCCGCCCGCATTCCGATTTGTCGGCAAAATGGATTTTGCCGACACCTCAATTCTTCGTTCTTCATTTTTCGCTTTTTTCGATCAGGACCACATTTTTTCCCTCATCCACCGTCATGAAAAACACGTCCCGCGGGTGCTTGACATGGTGCTGCTCCAACTGCTTGCAGAGCCACTTTTCGTCCAATCCGGCCTTTTTCAGATTTTTCGTCAGCACTCGGCCGTCGCTGATGAGCACGGTGGGCAAAGACACGTCGTCCTCCACCGCTGTGGCTAATTGCTTGGGTGTGGCAGGCTGATCCTGGGCGTAAAGCAGGATGGACAACTGCCCGCTGGTCTCCAGCACCGCATACTTCACCGTGGTGATATCGCACACCCCCTGAGAGCGCAGCTCCTCCATGATCTCGTCCAGCGTCAGGCGGTTATGCCGCATGACCTGCTGCTGGAGCTTTCCGTCCCGTATCACGATGGCAGGCTCACCGCACACCAGCGAGCGGAAGCGGATGCTCCGCATACTGCACCAGCTTAAAAGGGTACTCAGCGATAACAGCGTCACAATGGGGATCACGCCGCTGAGCAGGGGGATGCCGAAGTCCTGCATTGGGACGCTGGCCAGATCGCTGATGAGCATGGTCAGCACCAGCTCGATGGGCTCCAACTGTCCGATCTGCCGCTTGCCGGTAAGGCGCAGCCCGATCATGATGAGGAAATATAGGATGATGGTACGCAAAAAGGCGGTAATCATGTAAACACTCCTTTTTCACAATAGAATGCGTACCCGCTTTTAAAAATATGTGCGGAAAATGCCTTTTCTTTTTTTGCTTTCTATGTTATCATTATTATTTGAATGAAAAAATGAGCCATCGGAAAGGAACGACAGCATGACACCCGAACTGCTCCGAGAACTGCACAGCGTCAAGACCATGTCCATCGTGGGCATGTGCAAAAACGCCGGCAAGACCACGGTTTTGAACTGGTTTTTACATCATAGCCCCCAGGATCATGTGCTGGGCCTGACCTCCATCGGCCGGGACGGCGAGTCCACCGATGTGGTCACCGGCACGGAAAAACCCAGCATCTTTGTCCCGGAGGGAACCCTGATCGCCACGGCAAAGGATATGCTGCGCCTGGGCGATGTAACGAAGGAGATCGTTATGACCACCGGTATTCCCACCCCCATCGGCGAGGTCGTTATTATGCGTGCTCGCAGCGCAGGTTATGTCCAGTTAGCCGGTCCCTCCATCACCACCCAGCTCAAAAGCGTGTCCCAAAACTTCTTTGAGTTGGGTGCACAGCAGTCCATCATCGACGGCGCTCTGGGACGTAAGTCCTTGGGTGCCAGAGCGGTAGCCGAGGGTGTCATCCTCTGCACCGGCGCCAGCTACCACATGAGTATGGAGAAAGTGGTGGCCGATACCGCCCACATCTACCGCCTGATGAATATCCCCAAGGCAGCGACCCTGCCGGAGGCAGGGGAGAGCCTGGAAGCTGCCCTGAAAGCCAACGGCGAAGCGCTGATCACCGGCGCATTGACCGATACCATGGTGCTGCCCCTTTTGAGATCCGGCGTGCTGCGAAATGGCAGATTGGTGGTGATGGATCCCAGCAAGGTGCTGCTTACCACCGATGCACTGGACAAGCTGGAGACGCGGGATGTTCGTCTGGAGACCGCCGAGGCGGCCCGGACCCTTTGCGTCACCGTCAATCCCGTTTCCGCCTACGGCTGGAAGTTCGATAAAGACAAATTCACGGCGGCGATGCAGGATGCGGTGGATGCCCCCGTCATCAACGTAAAGGAGGAACTGGCATGATTTCCGTCAGCTTTGATGAAAAGGTAAAGATCGGTCTGCAATATGTGCTGGAAACGCTTCACGGCTGCAGCCCCTTTGGCTTGGAACGCATCCGCCGCCTGCGCTTTTATGCGCCGGAGGAGCGCGGCGAGCTGGAGACCGAACTCTATAACGTGGAGCAGGCGGCCAAAGCTGCTGACACCTTAAAGCCTGTCTACGATAAGACCATGGTGGTGCTGTGCCAGATGAAGGATATCCGCAACAGCCTGAAGCGCTGCGCGGCAGGGGAGACCCCCGACCATGTGGAGCTGTTCGAGATAAAGGGATACCTCCAGCGCCTGGAAAATCTGATCCCGTTGTTTGACGAGATGAACGCCGTCTGCCGTTTCAAAGACCTCGCGTTCCATGACCCCAAACCGGCTCTGGCAGTCCTTGACCCCGAAGGCACCGGCAGCCGTGGCTTCTATATCCCCGATGGTGCTACCCAGAAGCTCCGGGAGATCCGCCAGGCAAAAAAGGACGTAGAGGAGCGGCTTTACCACGCACAAACCGACGCGGAAAAGGACGACCTCCGCCTTCAGCGCACCCGCATCTGTGCCGAGGAGGACAGCGAGGAGATGAAGGTCCGCAGGGCCATGGGCGCCGCTATTGCCCCCATGGTGGACGACCTGCTTGCCGATGCCGATACCACGGGCAGACTGGATTTTCTCATTCAGAAAGCTCTCTTTGCCGTGCGCTACGGCGGCATCCGTCCCGAACTCACTGATACCGAGCTGGAGCTTGTGGATATGGTGAATCCGGAGATCGTGGACCTGTTGGAAAAGCAGAACCGCAAATTTGTCCCCGTTTCCATCCGCCTCGATCAGGGTGCTGCCGTTATCACCGGCGCCAATATGGGCGGCAAATCCGTTTCCATGAAGACCGTGGCTCTCAATGCGCTGCTGCTGCAATCCGGCTTCCTGGTCTGTGCGAAACGTGCGAAAATGCCCCTTTTCCACAGCGTAAAAATGCTGTTCGACGACCTGCAGTCCATCCAGTCCGGCCTGAGCGGATTCGGCAGCGAGATCGTGGAGTTCCAAAAGGCGCTTCAAGAGGTGGAGCAGGGCTACTCCCTGTTCCTGCTGGACGAATTCGCCAACGGCACCAACCCCGACGAGGGCGCCGTCATCGTCCAGGCGGTGACCAGGTACCTCAACGAGGTGAACGCCATCTCCCTCCTGACCACCCACTACGATAAGGTGGCGGAGAACGCCCGCATCCACTATCAGATCATCGGCCTGCGGGACGTTGATCCCGAGCAGATCCGCAGGGAACTGGCGGTCACGAAAGAGGATGGCGTTGCCGTTATCGCCCGCCACATGAACTACGGCCTTTATCGGGTGGAGGGCAGAGCAGACTGTCCCCGCGACGCCCTGAACATCTGCCGTATGCTCTCTCTCAAACCCGAGATCCTGGCAAAAATCGAAGAAAACTATTGAGCATTGTAGGGGCGGACGACTCTGTCCGCCCCTGTCATTTTTTGCCTGGATAACATAACAACACCCTTTTCTTGTACATTTTTCGCCCTATGAAACGACGTGAAAAAATTGGAAAAGCGGGAAAAAATTATTGTGATTTTTCTCACAAATTCCCTTGACAAACAAGGCGAAAGAGATATAATTTTGATTACTGGATCCCATAATATCGTTCAATAGAGGCGCGGAAGACAGGGTACCTATGGGTATGAGGTATGGCCCTCCGAAGTCCACAGGGAAGGGGTTTTCCGCCGAAAGGATGCAGCAAGCCTGCGCTGTTTCCTTGGCATGGTCGTGTAAGCGGCTCTGCTGTCATGTTATTTTGTAGCATGGAGCGCTATTGGTCAAGACCTTGACCGATGGCGCCTTTTTTATACCCGAAAGGGCACTCACGGCCGGAAAAGTGGGACAACCGGCAAAAAGAAAGAATCAACAAATTTTTAAGGAGGAACACTACTATGGAAAAGATGACTTCTCTGCTGCGTCTGCGTATGAGCGCCAAGGATGCGCATTACGGCGGCAACCTGGTGGACGGCGCCCACATGGTGCACCTGTTCGGCGATGTGGCTACCGAGCTTTTGATCCTGTGCGACGGCGATGAGGGCCTGTTCTGCGCTTACGACAACATTGAGTTCCTGGCTCCCGTGTATGCCGGCGATTATATCGAGGCTTACGGCGAGATGGAGAAGGTGGGCAACACCTCCCGCGTCATGAAGTTCGAGGCCCGCAAGGTGATCCGCTCCCGTCCTGACATCAGCGCTTCTGCCGCTGAGGTCCTGGAAGAGCCCATCGTGGTCTGCCGCGCACACGGCACCTGCGTGACCCCCAAGGACTGCCAGCGTACCACCAAAAAGTAAGAGAAAGGGAGAAACAAGATGGAAAAGCTGATCATTACTGCCGCCATCTGCGGCGCTGAAGTCACCAAGGCTTCCAACCCCGCTGTTCCCTACACCGTCGAGGAGATGGTGCGTGAGGC
>JAZUEB010000075.1:0-42274 GCA_045639965.1 Vescimonas sp.
GCTTAGAAGGCAGTTGCTCTATCCAGCTGAGCTACTGGCGCAGATAAACAAGTTGGAGCGGGTGACGGGAATCGAACCCGCATCCCCAGCTTGGAAGGCTGGTGCCCTGGCCATTGTGCTACACCCGCATTTCCCTTCCGCGAAATTGTCAGCTTAATGATAATAGCACATGAGACAACGCCGTGTCAAGGAAAAAAACGAAAAAATGATTGCTTTTTTGACGGTTATTTTCGCAGTTCCGATGCAAACCAACGAAATATCGCGTCGCCCGATTCCCACCGTTCCGGATGCCATTGGACACCCAGAATAGGAAGTGCCCGATGTTGTGCAGCCTCAATAATGGTGTCTTGCGCCCATTGGCAGGCGACGAGTCCTCCTCCTAAAGCCTTTATGGCCTGATGGTGGTTGCTGTTAACGACAGAGACGGCGCCTGAAAGAGATGCCATAAGTCCTTCGGCATGGACCGCGTGGGTGATGTCGCCCAGCGGACTTTGGTGCCCCGGTATAAAGTTATACAAAGTGCCGCCGAAATAGACATTCAGGGCCTGCAGCCCCCGGCAGATACCAAGAATCGGCAAACGGTGTGCTACGAAAAAGCGGATAACGTTGCCCTCCTGCAAATCTAATTTGCCGTGAATGTCACCGCCGCCGGGCAGCAGAAGACCCTGGCAACTTTTTGCACTGCCGACATCCTGTGAGATAAGGACCTGCTGACCAATTTTATCGAGAGCTGCGCGATAGTTGGGGAATTCTCCTGCACCGTAAAGAAAAACCATGCGTATTCCTCCAATTTTAGATTGCACCGCGGGTAAAAGTATGCTATGATAAGCAGGCTGAAATATGCAAATATATGCAGCGGTATCGAAGCGGTCATAACGGGGCTGACTCGAAATCAGTTTGTGGGCAACCACACGAGGGTTCGAATCCCTCCCGCTGCGCCAAAAAGAAGGGGAGCGCCGCAAGGCAGCTCCCCCTCTTTTTGGTGAATAAAGAAAGGGATTTGAAGTCTGCCTCCAAAAATACAAGCCAAGGGCGCAGGATTTTCCTCTATTTCTCAGCCAAAAAGCGGGTCGCTATGCGGAAACTTTCCGTTGCAACCCCTGCCATTTTGCGCTATTATGAATGCAGAAACCATCAAAAAGAGGGAATACGAATGGATTACAGAAGATTTGACGATACCATCGTTGTCCGCCTGGATAAGGGCGAGGAGATTTGCAGCCGGATCTTGGAGATCGCTGAAAAAGAGCAGATCGGTGGGGCAGTCGTCAGCGGGATTGGCGCGGTCAGCGATTTTGTGGTGGGCCTGTTCGACCCGGTGAAAAAGCAGTTCGTTGAGAATCGCTTCACCGATTATTATGAGGTGACCGCGATCACCGGCAATCTCAGCAGAAAAGACAGTATGCCCTATCTCCATCTGCACATGAGTTGTGCCGATGCCCGGGGGCGTATGGTAGGCGGCCATCTGACGCAGGCAACGATTTCGCTGACCGCCGAGATCTTTTTGCGCGTGTTGGACGGCAGCATAGACCGTAGATTTGATGCGGAAACAGGTCTGAATACATTTGCCTTTTGAGGAACAGACGATGGAAACAATGTATAGTCAAACGACAGCGCTGCCCGGCACCGGCATTTCCGACCTCCTGCATCTGCTGCAGGAAACCGCGTCAGCTCACCAGATGCTGCTGGGCTCGGGACGTCAGGAGATGCGCTGCCGAGGCCTGCTTTGGATGGTCACCCGGCAGAAACTGGTATTTTACCGCACACCGGCCGATGGAGAAGAAGTGACCGTTTCCACCTGGCTGTCGGAAAGAAAGCATGGGATGTATCTGCGGCAGTATGAGGTCAGCGTTACTGGCGGTGATGTTATCTGCCGTGCTGCCGCAATATGGACGTTGGTGGACGCGGAAAAACGCGCCCTTGTGATGATGCCGCTTACCGTACCCTTCTATCAAAGCAGGGCGCAGCTGGAGCGATTTCCCTTGCTGCGTCCGATGGAGACCGAGCGGGAATATATCTTCACCGTTCCGGCGGAATATCTGGACGAAAACGGACACATGAACAATGCCCGTTACTTTGATGCGGTGACACCGATTTTGCCGAAAAGCGGTGTTTTGCGTGTTGCCCAGATTGATTATCACCGGGAAGTGCGTGAGGGGGAATCCCTTGCCATCGGCTATGTTATGGAAGATAACAGCCTGCGGATACAGGCAAGGAACGACAAAGGTCTTTGCTTCCGCATGAAGCTGGACTATCAATAAAAACTGGCACCCGTTTACGGGTGCCAGTTTTTCAGGCTGTCAAAAAACCTCAGTAAGAGCAAAAAACACTACCTAAAATAGAACAGCAGGGGGAGCTCGAGGGGGACAAGGTCCCGCCTCGAATGAAATATCAGCACAAAAACGGCTGATTTCAGCCGTTTTTCGCATTTTGCGGAATGCAAAATGCTGTGCTTTTTCAGCTTGTCAAAAAAGCCTACGGCTTTTTTGACAAGCTGAAAAACTGGCACCCGTTTACGGGTGTCAGTTTTTAATACGGAAAATCCGGATCGTGCAGTTCTTGGCGGATAATGGGCAGGGCTTCATCCTCGCCCAGATCCTTGATAAGCAGCAGCCAGCGATCCAGCAAATCGCTGGTTTCTTCGTGGATGAGAATGTGTCCCTTGCTGTGCTGGAAGTAGTCGTAGGGAGAGGCGGGAGTGTACTTGTCCCCTTGATAGACCCGGCAGGCGGCGATGCGGTCACAGACCATTTCGCCGACGTATTTTCTCGGCATCTTGCATCCGCCGGTGTAGACGTGACCGTCAGGGGCGATGCGATAGTCAACCCAGTATTCATAGTGGTGCTTGTTGCGTCCCTTGTGGTGCAGCCAGCTCAGACTTACGCCGGTTTCCTTGCGTTCCTGATCGTTGGGACTGCGGTAGCCCTGATAGTATTTGGCGCTGCGCCAGAACTCTGCGGGACTGTACTTGCTCAGGTCGTGGGTGAGTCCCTGCCAATAGAGTCCCAGGCGAAAACAGTACCGCCGTACCAATGCACGATGGTGGTTCACGGTATGCAGATGTTTCCGAATGTACATCTTCTCACCCGCCTTTCGAGGTTATCATAGCACAAAAAAAGGTGATGTGCAACGCGCATCACCTTTTTTCTATGCGATAAAGAACGCCGTCTTACAGGTTCTTCTCGTAGGACTCGATCATCTTTTTGAACGTGTGCCCCGTACGACTTCTGAGATTTTCCAGGTATTTTTCCGTGGTTTCCCCTGTGAAGATCTTGATATCTAGCCGCATGGAGCCGTCCTCCTGTGGGGTGGCGTAGATACGGTCAATATACTTCTCCACGAACTCTTTGGTGATGATACCATCTGCGGCGTTCTTTGCCGCCTCCTGCAAAACACGGCGTATGGTGTCTATCTGCTTTTTGAATTCGGCGGCGCTGTCCCGGCGATCCACCAGCTCTGCCAACTCTTTGCGGGCCTGTTCCAGTTCGGCAGCCACCTGCCGGTTCATGGAGAGGAAGTCACTGTCGGAGAGTTCTCCCATGGCGTTGTAGGTCAGGAGCTTCTGCTTTTTCTTTTCGGCGGTATTGATGGCCTTTTCCAGCGCGGCGATTTGCCGGGGCAGGGAACCGCCCCGCTCCAAAGACTGATACATCTTCACATATTCGTCGATCCAGCTCTGCACATCCGCTTGTGTGACTTGGAACACCTCCACCAGCAGCGGCTTGATCTCACTTTCATAGATGGCAAAGGAGGGACAGGACTCCGTGCCGTTTTTGATCTTGCCGGAGCAGACCCATTTGCTGTTCTTGTTGCCGGACTTGTCCACAGAATCCCGGCGGTAATAGGCGGCGCCGCAGCAGGTGCAGTAGATCTTACCGGTGAGCAGGTTGGCGTGGTTGCAGATGCCCTGCCGACCCTTCACGTCCTCACTGCGCTTTTTCAGCACGGCATTGGCCTGATCCCACAATTCCTCGCTGACGATGGCCGGGACGATCTCTCCGGTCTCATCTTTAAACATGACCCACTCTTCCTGCGGAAGGAATTTTTGCTTTTTCGTAAAGAGGTCAATAACCTTGACCTTGTTGCCAGCATAATAGCCCTTATATTTCGGATTGGAGATCATCCCGGACATGGTGGTGTGGGCGATTTTGTTGCCGTTGTGGTTGCGGTAGCCTTTCTCCCAAAACAGGGTCTCAATCTGCTTCATGCTGTGTTCTCCGGTAGCGTAAAGCTCAAACAATTCACGCACCATGCCAGCCTCGGTCTCATCAATGATCAACCGTCCCTTGTCCTTCTGGTAACCGAAAATACGGTTGTTGCCCAGCACCACCTTGTTTTTGATGGCCTGCTGGTGACCGAACTTCACTCGGCTGGACAACTTGCGCAGTTCATCCTGGGCAATACCGGACATGATGGTCAGCCGCAGCTCCGAGTCCTCGTCCAGCGTGTTGATGTTGTCATTCTGAAAAAACACCCCCACACCGGCGTCCAGCAGTTCCCGGGTGTATTGGATGGAGTCCAGTGTATTACGGGCGAAACGGGTGATCTCCTTGGTGATGACCAAATCAAACAATCCTGCCTTGCCATCCTCGATCATCCGCTGGAAGTTCTCACGCTTCTTGGCGGTGGCGGCAGAAAGGCCCTCATCGACGTATCCCTCCACATAGGTCCATTGAGGGTTACGGCGGATAAACTCGTTATAGTACTGCACCTGATTGCCCAGCGAGTTGAGCTGTTCATCGGACTCGCTGGACACGCGGGCATAGAAAGTCACCCGCAGAGGGAGGTCATAAATCGTTTTGCTACGCAGCTGCTGCCGTACGTCATGGATGTCCATAGGGCACCTCCATAGTTCGTTGTATCATTACCTATTATAGCAAATAATTTATAAATGACAAGAGGAAGCGTATGGAAAATGTATACGCTGTTGTGACTGAAAATGGTTGAAAAATAGATGTTACAATGTTACAATATTTTTGTATATTTCATCGAGATCTGAGAGATATTTGAAACACGTGGAATTTTGAGCCTTTTCTATTAAAGTTTTTAGCATTTTCTAAAATGAAATCGGCACCAACGAGTAAATAATGAGGTGATCGAAGTGGCAACTAATAACGGAGCTGCATCAAAAGAAAAGCGCACAGTAAAGTGCTATCACTGGGAATATGACGATGGGCAAACTGCTTGCGCAATTATTTCTGACTCTGCTAAGAAAACGGTGGAGCAAAGACTCTTTAAATCCAATGAGGGATTTGAAGAGTTCTTAAAACAGGGTAAGCGAAAGAAAACTAAGGATTCATTCAAAGAGAAAAAGCTAAAAGTAGAAGGAAAACTGGAAAACATCACAAAGTTTAATGGTGAGGATATATCTGTTGAGGAAGCAAAGGATATCTGCTCTCGAGGCGCAGAGGAGTTTTTGAAGCTGTTGCAATCATGTGGTAGGGATATGGACTCACAACGTGAAGTTATAAAATTGGTAAGCGGCATTTTAGCAGGTTACAGATTTGGCTGGCTGGGAAAGAATACTCTAATGAAGACGGACGAAAAAATTTCCACAATATGCAGCCCGGTGATTATCTGTAAGGGAACAGTAGGCGAAACGTTGTTCTCGGACTTGGCAGATTCTCTTATGCTGAAAACGGCACCGCACGGCAATATAGATGATGATAAGATCCATTTAGCGTACCACCAGCCATCGGTTTTACCGACATCGTATTCAGATAAGGAAATCATAGACTGTGCATATATTTGGCTGAAGAAGGATAAAGAGCATTGGAAAGAACAGCACTTTCCTGCGCAGTATCACAACACAGCTGTATATCTGAAGACGCAGTTTTTTGCAAAACAGGATTAAATTCACTTTCAACAGCGTAATTGTCGTGCAACACTTTTGCTTTCAGGCTGTTCAGAAAGTATGTGCTTAGTTCCGCCAATCTGTGTGGACAATAAAATTTGCAAGCAATATGATGTTAACAGCGGCTGGGATAAAAGTGCCGTGAAAGATTTTATCACTTTTTTTGTGAAGTGGTTAAGCAAACAATTAAAGAAAGCCGAAAAGAATAAGTTTTCCGAGTATTTTCAAGGGATCCAGAAGAACAATCAAAAACGTGGTACCGAGAAGATACGAGGCTTACACCAGCTGTGGTTGCAAGCACAGCTTTATGCAATGGAAAAACTGGCAGAGTATGGAGAGCGAAAGAAATGCTGGAGCCATGACGAATGTCTTTACTTGGCAGCAAAATGGAAGAACTTGTTGCTGCCGGGAGTATGTCCTCAACCAATGGCGACTTCACCATTGATGGAAAAACAAACAATCGTTATTCCGGAGATGAACGGAAGAAGAGTATTTGAAAAAGCATTGGATGCCATGTTGACGGACAGCAGCCGCTTTTGCTTTGTTCCTGAGCGTGGTGATTTCCCCGAAACCTATCATGGCACGAAAGTGTTGGGTTATGTTCGGCAATACAAAGATAAGAAAACGCACACGCATTTTATCGCCGTACAAATGAAGGAAGATGTTTTTGCAAAAGAAGCCCCGAAATACTGTCGGCTTCAATGCGACTGGAATAAAATCATCAAGGCCGTGAGAAAGAAAAAACCGAAGTATCTGCATCCCACAGAGGTTAGCCGAATGCCAACGAAGAAGGATAAACAAAGGGAATGCAGAGCACTTATCATCAACATTGATGCGGCGCGATTTCTTTCAGATGAGGCAGGAGATACACTACTGAATTTGATAATATCGCAAATCAAAACTGAGACGGTTCCCAATCGAGAAGACGACATGAACAGCAGTGAAAAATATATGGTATGGACGAGATAGCGCCGTAGAGGTTGAAACGTACACGAGTAGAGGTCGAATCAATTAAAAAACACATAAGGATAGGGATACTCCCTCGGAGAAACTGCCGAAAAAGAATCGGCAGAAATCCGGGGGAGTATTTTTGCACCTAAAAGTGGGAAGAATTTTTCTATTCAAAACTGATTTCACTGCCAACGAAAATATAAATCATAATTTGAATGGAGGTGAGAATGTGTCAAATGTGCAGATCGCAAAGCAGCAGGCAATTCGTGAGGCATGGATGCTCTATTTTAATCAAGTGCTGCGTTCGCAGGGATTGATCAGCGAAACAGATTATCGCCGGATGGCCGTTCTCATCCGTAAGGAGACGGCTGACGTTGATAGAAAGAGGAGCAGAGAATAGCTCATGAGGATAAATCTCGTGAGCTATTTTTTATTTCCGGTGTAAGAACCTTATCGGTACTTTAAGAGTTACAAGAAAGAACTGGGGGAGAGTGATGAGCCTATTAATACGGAAAAAATGGAGGAATATTTTGCCATCTTTATTCGTGAACTATGAGAATAAAGGGTAATAAGCAGAAAATAGCATGATACTTTTTACAGCACTTTCAGAGGTGAAAATATGTCAAAAAACAATAAAAATTCAGCAAAGTTCAAGTTAACCGCGGATGGGTTTTCTATTCACACGCTGGAACTATTTCAAACAGTAACTTATTTCGAATATTGGAAAATCCGGGACTTTCTTTTTTCTTTGAATACGCCGGGGAATCCTGTGACCTATATGGATCACGATTATTGCCGCTCAAAATATTGGCAGAGGAATGGAATCCATATCCACTTGGAAAATAGCAATGGCTATTACATACGTCTGCGTATCAACCCCCGACTGGTTATAGCCCCAGAGTCTTCCTACCTAGGCATTTTACCGCCGACCAAGGAATCCTTAGTATTATTTCAGACAAAATTCAAAGAACTGTTCGCTGGTACACCAATCAACGGGAAGATCAATGAATACCGGCTGACACGGCTGGATCAGTGCTGTAATGTTTACTGCAATAATGCCAAAGTATTCCGCGAAACGGTTCGTGTTTTACGAAAGCTGCCTGCAGCTTCCGGTTATGATCGCGTGTTCTATAAAGACAAGCGAGATAAGAAGGCAGAAAGCAGTTACAATAAACATTATCTGCGGTTTGAGCATTGGGCGCATACGGTGGTGATTTATGACAAAACCTATCAGATGTGTGAAGAGGGATTAACCTTGGCATACGAAAAATTACCGGAAGGTGTTTTGAGGTTCGAGGCAAGTTACTCCAAGAAGTATTTACAGAAACGCTCGAAAGAATGCGGCAGCACTTTGGCACTGTTGGAGCAGCTGATTTACAACAGCAGGGAAGATATGATTTCAGCCTTTTCGGACTGTTTTCCCGATGATGTGTTCTGTCAGTTCGAGGAGATCGAGCGGCGGGTCAATGCCTCCTCCTACCATAAGGAGACCAGAGAGCGGATGATTGAATTGAGCAACCGCTTACGCCGAACCCAAAGCGTTGACAAAGCCCTGAAAAAGATGGAGAAGGATGGGTATCGGACAGAGGGAGTTTTAGAGCGATTCGCTGAGCTGGGAATTAGTCCGATCCCTCTCTGGGACTCCTTCTGCGCAGCCACTATCCCCAGCCCGGTCACACTTTTACACGACGTTGCCGATGGGACAGTGCGGATTGCCTTGAACGAGATATAGAATATAAGGGCAGGCCACTTTTCAGCAGCCTGCCCGTACTCCTTGGATTTATGTTATCCTGCTATTACCGTAGTCATTTGGATGAATATCGCCATGGAGGTCAGATCCATTGCATTTACATCACCATCTCGGTTATAGTCCGCCGCAGCAAGAATGGCATCATCTGTAATGACCTGAATACTGGCAATATGGCGGCTTAATAACCGCAGGTCCTCCTTGTTGACAACCTCATCATTGTTCATATCGCCGCGCATCACAGGCTGCGCAAGGCGAATCCCACCCATCGTATAAGATGCCTCAACACACGCCAACTCTTCGTTACACATATTGTTCTCGGCTTGTTGGATTAGAATGGCAGTATTCTCCGCTTCATCGTCTTTCAGCTTTGCAGTGATAGTAAACAGTTCCCCATTGAGGGTCACATTCTCTGTATCATACCATGTGACAATTACCTGCCCAGCTTCATTTGCCCCAAGATTTGTGGTGAAGTGAGATGCCAGAGTTTCGTTGGGAGTGATACTCAGAATTTCCACGTCACCGCTATTGTATTCGATGACATATCGGAAACCGGAAATGCCTGGATTACCGCTGATGGAGACAGGGATCTGCGCCTCGCCGGATGTATTCACCACGCTTGTGCCCACGGTTACCGTCGGAGCAGCAGCTCCCGCGCTCAGCTTTGCAGCGAACAGCTGCGTGACGGCGCTTACTTTAGACTGAACCAACTGCTGCGCCAATTTCACCACATCACGGATGTCGATGTCGTCATCGGTACAGATGTCCGCGATTTCACTTTGCCGCTGAGTAAAGGATTCCAGTTTGGTAACATACCGTACCAGCAGCGTCAGGTCGTAGACCGTCAGCTCTCCGTCGCCGTAAATGTCACCCCACAGCGGCTCGGCAATGGTGATCTCCACGCCCTGCTGATAAAGCGCTACGTGTTCGCTGCTGACGTTGCAGATATCCTGCGCCTCACAGGTCAAAGCCACTTGCGTAGTGCTGTTCAGCGCTGCACCCTCCGCCACGGTAAATTCCACGGTGAAGAGTTCGCCGTTGGCCGTCACATCCTCCTCGGCGTACCACAGCACGTTGAGTTCTGTGCGGCCTTCCTCATTCAGGTTCGTTTCCAGTGTGCCGCCGAAGTCCTCATTGGGGAGGATGGCAGTCGGCGTCAGCACCGCAGTGTCATAGTCCACGGTGAAGCGATAGGCGGAAATGCCGGGGTTCTTCACCATGCTGGCGGTGACCTCAGTGGTCATACCGGGAGCGCCGGGGGTGGCGCTGAGCACCACGGCCGGACCGGAGGCGGAGATCACGGACACCACGCATTCATCGTACATCCCGTTGTCGCTCTCGGCGCGGATGATCGTCACGCCCTCGCCTACCGCCGTCACCACTCCGGTGTTGCTGACCACAGCCACGTCCTCATTGCTGCTTGTCCACGTCAGGGTCTTGTTTGTTGTATCGGAGGGCAGAACGGAGGCGCTGAGCTGCCGGGTCTCTGTCCGGGTCATGATGAACTCATCCTCTCCCAGCGTCACGGAGGTCACCGGCACGGTGGGGTTCACCACCGTTACCGTGCAGTAAGCCTTTTGACCGCTGGAAGCTGTGGCGGTGATGGTGACAATGCCCTTATTCTTTGCCGTGATGATGCCGCCGGAATCCACCGTCACATAGGAAGTGGAGCTGCTGGAATAAGAAATACTGTCCGTGGTGTTCTCCGGCGTGATATGCAACTTCAACTGCTTGGAAAGGCCGCGTTCCACGGTGATGTTGTCCTCTTCAAAGTACATTTCCGTGACAGGTGCTGTGACGGTCACCGTGCAGGTGGCACGAATGCCTGACTCCGATTCTACGGAGATCATGGTCGAGCCGGGAGCTTTGGCGGTGATCATACCGTTGCTGACTGTCGCCACGGTTTCATCACTGCTTTTCCACGTCAGCTCTCCGGCGTATTCTGTGGGGGAAACCGTAGCCGTCAGGGTCTTATTCTCTCCCACCTTCATGCTGGCCGAGGTGGAGGACAGGGAAATGCTTGTCACAGGCTTTCCTACCACAGTCACCTGACAGGTGGCAGTTTTGCCGCTTTCCAGCAGCGTGGCGGTGATGGTGGCGGTACCGGCCTTTTTCGTAGCAACTTCGCCGGAGACAGAATTTACGGTGGCAACTTCTTCATTATCCGATGTCCACCATACGGATTCATCGGCGGTGGAGGGATTTTGGGTACAGGTCAGGGTTCGATAACTACCTGCAGTCAGAGTGATGGCCGTGTCACTCAGCGTCATGGAGGTGGCCTGTCCATAGACCCGGACGCAGCAGTTGGCCTTTTGACCATCCGCCGTAGTAGCGGTGACGGTACACGCACCAAGCCCCTGAGCGGTAACGGTGCCGTCAGCAGCCACTTTGGCTACGGTCTCATCATCACTGCTCCAGGTGACGGCGCAGGGGCTGCCCTGCCAGATGGCCATGAGCTTTTTCGTCTGGCTGCCGGTCAACTCCACGAAGCACTCGTTGAGCTGCAAATGCTCCGGCAGGTTCCGCAGCTGGGGAAACCCGCTGTTGGTGTTGGGATCCATGTACCAGACGGTTTCAAAGTCAAAATTAGGGAAGGATGCGCTATTGCGGAAGGACGCGCTATTGCGAAACTGATCAGAAGGGAAGTCTCTAAAAGAATGGGCGGCTTCAAAAAGGACAAAAGAATTACTCGCCTGTATGTAACCGTCCCCTGTAAATCTATTAGGGTTGGTGTTAATACAGTAGTTGATGGTTGTAGGCATGTCTCCTCCTATGCTACCTGCAAAATATCCGCTGACACTACCATTGTTGATACAATAACTTATGTCCCACCCATCTCCTGCAATACCGCCGGATCTGCCATAACCACCAATACCATTGATACTACCGCTGTTAACACAACAACTTATATCTCCCTTCTCTCCTGCGATGCCACCAACATAGTGCGGCCAATTATAATAAACATCAATGATATTGCCATTATTAATACAATAAATAATGCGATACCCTATGCCCGCGATGCCACCAGTAGTTTCTCCACCAGAAATCGTGCCATTATTTGTACAACCTGATACCGTACCGTCCGACTGGTAACCTACGATTCCACCCAGGACGCTACGGTTATTATTATTTATATCACTATTATTATAGCAATTGCTGATACTGCCGCAACTATACCCCACAATACCGCCGATACTGGGATATACACTGCTGATCTTTGATGTTCCTTTCACCGTCCCGGACACCACCGTACAGCCGCTGATCTCGCTGCCCTCGGCGGCATAGCCGGCAATACCGCCCACATAACAGTAGCCGTTTGCATTCACATCTTTCAGCGTCAAATCTTTGACCGCACCCTCTAAATAGCCCGCCAGTCCCACGTATTTGTTGCCGGCAAGGTCGAGGTCAAGATTACTCACGGTATGCCCTGCGCCGTCAATGGTGCCGGAGAAGGGTCCCTCACTCTCATTGCCGATGGGGTCAAAGGACACGCCCGCCATATTGATGTCAGAAGTCAGCTTGTAATAGCCGTCCAAATCCTCATGGATGCGGCATAAATCTGCTGCTGAAGACACCAGATAGGGGTTGGCCTCCGTCCCCTGCCCGGTCAGGGCAAGGGCGGGAACCACAAGGCTCAACATCATGGTCAGCACAAGGAAAAGAGAAATATATTTTTTCATGGCTTTTTCCTCACTTTTCTATATAGGTTACCGTGCCGGTGACTTGGCTGTCCCCGGGGGTATAGGTGCCGGAATACTGGGCGGCGGTGGAGAAGATCACGCCGCCGCGGGCGGGGTTCTCCACCTGCAAGTCAATGAAATGCAGCGTGCCGCCGGAAAGGGTCTGAGGCAGCTTGCCGTTACAAAGGAAGGTTTGCAGTCCCTCCACCGTGTAGGACGAGCCTAACAGGTCGCCCGCCAAAGAAACGGTGCCGCCGCCGGAAAGAGTCAGGGAGTTGAGGAATGCAGAGCCCTTGAAATGTACCTCTCCGTCAACCGTCATCTGCCCCATATTGCTGATGATGGCAAGGTTGCCAAAGGTCAGGTCACCGCCTTCGTCAACAGTGATGGAGCCTCCGGAAACCGTGGCAAGGTGTTTGACCATCATTGCACTGTTTTGGGCAACGGTGATTCCGCCGCTGCTCAAGGTCAGGGTATCCACCGTCAATGCGCTTGCTTCACCCTCGGAGACAGTTCCTTTTTCCAGTGTCAGTTCCCTGATTTCCGCGCTGCCCTCCGAAAGAGTCAATCCGCCGCTGTCGCGAACAGTGGCTGCCGTAGTCAGCAAACTTCCGCCGTTTTTGACAATGATACTGCCGTTACTTACGGTCACGCCTTGCTTCGCAGTGAGTGTATATCCGTCAATGACCAGATCGCCCTCCACCGTCAGCGGTGTTTCATAGGTTTTGTCGCTGATGTTCGCTGCTGTTCCTGTGTCGATAATGTTTGCCGAGTTCTGTACGTTTCCGTTGGATTCCCAAGCCTCGCTGACATATATCTTGGTATCCACTGTGAGCATCTTTCCGCAATTCGTGGTCAGGCGTTTTGCATAAATGGCCTTGCCGCTTACCGTCTGATATAGTGCCCCGTCAAAAATCAAATCTGCGATATTTATCGTCTCGCTGCCGGAAAAGTCACCTTTTATGCGGCATAGTCCATCGCAGGTCAGGCTGCCGTCAATATTGGCGCCCAAAAGGGAAAGCGTACTTGTTTCGTCAACGGTAAATGAGGTGCCGGATGAGGTCGTCAGGAAGTTCTTAAACACCATATCCGAGTTTTCCACCGTGACCGAGCCGCGCTGCAGCGTGAGCGCACCGCAAACAGGAACATCGCTGTCTATGATGCTAATGCTGCCGTTTTGAACCGTACAGTCATCGTGAAGCATTACGGTGGCATCGTGAATCATCAATTTTCCGCCATTAACGTTTACCGCATTCGCTCTCATGGTGGACTGCGGATAAACTTCGCCGGTCACATAGATCGTACCGACAATATTCTGCGGGAACGCACCGGAAAAATCCTTCAAGGTGATATCTCCATGGAAAACATCATCCATAAACTGTGCTGTGCCGGTCATGATGATGTTTTTTGTGCCGTTGATCTTTTCGCCCTCTTTCAACTTCTCTGTTACCGTGACCGTATTTTCCAACGTTACGTTGGTTTTACAGTCGTTCCAAAGCTCTTTTACCGTAATGGCTCCCGATATCTTTTGGGGCAAATAACCGCACGGATGGAGCCGGTGGAGTGATACCTTCTCGCTGCCATATAGATCGCCGTATAATTGGAAATCTCCTTTGGTTTGATTTACCGACCCGGCAAAGGAGACCCCTCCCTTTGCCGTCACATCGCCGGTGATGGTCAGCGTACCGCCGGTTTGACTGAGAAGCTTCTTCGTCGTGACATCGGCGAGCTCCGTGGAACCTCTTATGTACAGGCTATCCGCAAAGGATACTCCGCTCACCTGTGCGCCATCCAGTGTCAGGGGATTGGTATAGCTGTCGCTCACTATGCTCCCGGATCGCAGCACCGTGTTTTCCCCTTTGGCGATTTTGGCGTGAGTGGTTTCTTGTAGCACCTCCGTCACATACACGGTGCCGTTTTGCGTCAGCGTACCGCTGTGGGCATAGGTGAGATTTTTCACCGTCAGTGTACCGGACTGGGTCTGCCCGCTGCCGCAGACGCTCAGGCTGTCCACGGTGCCGCTGTTGCCCACAATGTCACCCTTGGCATCAATATGCCCGCCGGTCAGTGTGCCGCCTACACTCAGCTTTCCCGTGCAGGTGATATTCATATCCGAGGAAACCGTGCCGGACAGGGTCAGGTTATCGCATTGTACGGTGCCGCCGGAGGGGGATGCCATAGAGCCGCCGGTAAGATATATATCCCGGATGGAATGAGGCATATCCGCAAAAACAATACTTCCGCCGCTGTTATTGGTAAGCTCCAGCGTTTGCAAACCGTTAGCGATATAGACGGTACCGCTATTACTGATATAAGAGGTAAGGCACGTTCCGGCATCCACATTGAGCATAAATGTTCCGCCGCTGTTTACCTGCAAGCCGCCGCATACCCTCTTTTGAATTTCCCCGATGTTGTACCAATCGCCGTTGGATTTCGTGTAGTGGCCATATAATCCGCCCATGTCCGCGTCATAGCGAATCGTCAGCATTTCGCCGTTTCGCACCGCAAAGACGCTTTCCGTTGTGGGCATTACCGAAGCGCCGATGAAAGCATCCACCATCCGCTGATATTGTTGGTCGAGGTATGTAAGCAGGTATTCATCGGAATTCAGAGAGCCGGTGGCCAGCAGTCTGCCAATGGCAGAGTCAAACTGCCCCTGCGTCATCTTATAGGCGATGGTCTCACCACGCAGACGCATCTTCTGAATCAGCATCAGGTCTTCCAACACCTTTTTAGCGTTGGCATCGGTCTTGCTGGACTGATAGGCAGAGAGGTCTGTCCGATATGTACGAATCGCCTGAGCGATCATCTTGTCCAAATATTTCAGCTCATAGGTCTTTTTGCAGGTACCGCCAAAGCTGGTCACCGTATCTGCGCACCAAGAAGCGATGCCAACTACATTGGTCGCTTTGGAAAAGGCGCTCGTGGTAGAAAACTCTTCGATGCCGGTTTTGGAATATCCCAAAATTCCGGTTAGCTTATCGCTGAGTTTCTTCCCTGCCTCTTGTTCAATATCCGTTACAACACCTGCGTTTCGCAAATAACGCATCAGGGTCTCATACCCTATCAGTTTGGCGTTTCCCGCTTGTCCAATCTCGTTAGCAAAAGTGGAGAAAATGCTGTTCATTTTACTGTCAGAACTGTTGGCCATGCGTTTAAGAGCATTTTTCATAGCTGTATTCTGGCTGGCAACAGACTGGATAAAGGCGTAGGTGGAAATCGTCTTTGAGGTGGTGCTGATGGCGGAATTTCCTGCTTTGATAAGGTCATATACTTCGTCCGTGATGAAATAGGACGGGCCAATGAGTGGAATATCGGCGGATGCTCCGGCCGATGTATCAAATCGTTCATACTGCGCCAGAGTGGCCAAAAGAGTCAAAAATTCTGCTTCGTTTTGCCCTGCCGGGTTACTTTGCGTTTTTGAAAATGCGTTCAGTGCTGCATTGACGCTTTCACCATAAGGCACCAAGTAATTTGTATAGTATTCCATCCGGGAGGAATAGTCCTCCCCATCGTAATTCGCTTTAGTATAGGATAAAAAATAGTTGCTGAATGTCTTCAACTCGCCCGCAAAGCGATCTAACTGTTCAAGATATTCCAAATCCACTTCTGCCGTGGATAGTTTCCGCCCATCAGAGGAAGTATAATCCGAAGCGAGAACTTCCTTGAGAATGCTCTCGTATTTTAATTCTGAGGTGCTGTATGTCAAATCGCTAATGACATTTTCCGCATTGGTACTAAAAATTGAGGCAAGGTCTGCGGCAAACTCCGTCACGAAATCTGCAACCCCCTGCGTATAATCATCGGCATTATAGACTTTTTCCATGATGTCAACTGCCGCTTTATATGCCGCGCTGTAATTGGGGTTGTCCTTGTCCTGATAAGCATCCAATGCGTTATACATCATGGTGCCGCCACTGGCTACATAGTTGGCCAGGGCATGGGGATTGGTGGATAGGTCGGGTCGCCCATTGGTTCCGATCAGGGTGTCGATGACAAAGTATCTATCCCCGTTGAGGATATTCTCCAAAATCGCTACGTCCGGTGATATGGGCTCCTGAGCACTTACTAACGTGACAGATACGACTCCTATCACAATACATAGGCAGAGAATTATGCTTAAAAACTTTTTCTTCATTTCGAACAAACCTTCCCCATTGCTTATTTTATAAATTAAATTATAAATAAAAGCCACTATTTCACATTATAATTGTGCGCAATATAATGCGCAAGCACATATTGAAATTCTTATTCTTAAAAGATCAAAGAAGTATGATTGAGGAATATCCAAAATAGGAATAGCTGGCAACAAATAACTGCAACCATCGTTCCGTCCTTGCCTCTTTTCCACCCATATACTATATTTCAAAGTCCGCAGGCGTGTCCTGCGGGCAAATTTTATGTGTATATGGAGGCCGCCTATGAAACCCAATCCCGAAACCAAAGTCTGCACCCACTGCGGACAAGCCCTGCCCCTGTCATCCCTCACCCCGTTCAACGGCGAATTGCTCTGCCCAGAGTGCCTGGAGGCACTGACCATCGCCTGCTCCTGGTGCGGAGACCGCATCTGGCGGGATGACAACTACGGCACCGACGACACGCCTCTCTGCCGCAACTGTTACGACGACCACTACGCGACCTGCGCCGACTGTGGTCGCCTTATCCGTCAACACGATGCGTTCTACACCAGCAGCGACAGTGATGAGGCTTACTGCCTCACCTGCTACCAGCGCCACAATGACCGCAGCATCCACGATTACTACTACAAACCCGAGCCGCTGTTCCGTGGCGAAGGTCCTCGCTACTTCGGCGTAGAACTGGAAATCGACGAGGCAGGTGAGGATTGCGACAATGCCGATTCCATCCTCGATATTGCCAATTTCCAAATCGAAAACGTCTACTGCAAGCACGACGGCTCCCTTGATGATGGGTTTGAAATCGTCACTCACCCCATGTCTTTGGACTATCATCTCAACGAAATGCCCTGGCTCAAGGTACTAGGCAAAGCGCAGCAGTTGGGCTATCGCAGTCATCAGGCCAACACCTGCGGACTTCACGTCCACGTCAGTCGGAAGGCATTCGGTGAAACAGAGGCTTTACAAGATGCCGCTATCGCAAGAGTGCTGTTCTTCATCGAAAAGCATTGGAATGAGATGCTGAAGTTCAGTCGACGTACCCAGCGCCAGCTTGACCAGTGGGCCGCCCGATATGGGTACAAAGATCATCCCAAAGAACTGTTAGACACCGCCAAGAAAGGCGGCGGCAGAGGCCGCTACTCCTGCGTCAATCTGGAGAATTACGATACCATTGAGTTCCGTCTCTTTCGGGGCACCCTCAAGTACAATACCCTTATTGCCACGTTACAGCTTGTTGACCGCATCTGTGACGTGGCGACTTCTATGTCTGACGATGAGGTACGGAGTATGTCGTGGAGTACCTTTGTTACAGGCTGTACCCAGCCGGAGCTTGTACAGTACCTAAAAGAGCGCAGACTGTACGTCAATGACCCGGTAGAAAGCGAGGTGGATCTGTAATGTGCTGCCTGTTTGGAATGATCGACTATCGCCACAGTCTGTCCCAGAAACAGGTGAACAGGATGCTGTCCGTACTTGCCACCGCCTGTGAAGAGCGCGGCACGGACGCAACGGGAATCGCCTACAATGACAATGGGCACTTGCGGATCTACAAGCGTCCCAAAGCCGCTCATAAGATGCACTTCAACGTTCCGCAGAATATCCACGTTATTATGGGGCATACAAGGATGACTACTCAGGGCAGCGAGAAGAAAAATTACAACAACCACCCGTTCTTCGGTCACGTCAAAACCGGAGACTTTGCTCTTGCGCATAACGGTGTCCTGTACAATGACGAGACCCTCCGCGAAAGCCGTCACCTACCAAAAACCAAGATTGAAACGGATAGCTACATCGCCGTACAGCTCATCAAGGATAGGAAAACGCTCGACTTCAATTCTCTCAAATGTATGGCCGAAGACCTAATGGGATCCTTTACCTTTACCGTCATGGATGGGCAGGACAATATGTATTTCGTCCGCGGAGATAACCCCATGGCGCTGTACCATTTTCCTCGATTGGGCCTTTATATGTATGCTTCTACGGAATCTATCTTGCAGAAAGCGTTGAAAAAGTTGTCCTTAAGTGGCGAAATGGCGGTGTTGATCGACCTGCGCTGCGGAGATCTGCTGAAAATCGACCGTGCCGGAATAATGACTCGGGCGCGGTTCGATGACAGCAATCTATGTACTTACTACCCCATGTACAGCAGTTGCTACAGCTTTGACAACTATGGTAAGAGCACCTACATCGACGACCTGAAGTCAGTCGCCCGCTGTTTCGGTTTTGAGCCGGAATCCGTTGATCGGCTACTGCATCTGGGTTTTCAACCCGAGGAAATCGAGGAGTTTCTGTATGCGGGTGAGATATGAAAAAGGAGGAGTTGATCTATCAAATGAAAGGATCGTCTTTTTGGAGAAAGCTATTCCGTGTTGTCATTGACGCGGTGGCCCTGTTCATTACCAGCCTACCCCACGACGACGAATGGGAACGGAGGAAACGGTATTGAAAGTTCTAATCGTTGAGCCGCTGAAGGCTCCGTATGTTGCCGATATTGACGGCAACTTGGAGAGTATGCAGGAAATCGTCGGTGGGCTTATCCAGGTCATCTATCCATTTGATGATCCGGAAATTGCCTTGGTCTGTAACGACGAGGGCAAGCTTATGGGCTTACCGCTGAATCGCCTGATAACCGACGGTGATGGACGTGCCTACGACATTATCGCCGGTACGTTCTTTCTCTGTGCTGCACCAACCGACAGTGACAGCTTCGAGAGTTTGTCCGATGAGCAGATCAAGCACTATACGGCATATTACAAAAACCAAATGGTGATTGGACTGTGAGTAGCGAATCTGACGTAGTCTCAAAAGTGGCACGAATCAGGGCAAAATGTGGTGCAAAACCCGTACCAATTCTGACGGTCGTTAGTTTTGAGACAGCAATAATAGTTGCTATATATTCTGCCTTTTGGTATAATAGGGATGAAACGAAAACGAATTGAGGTCAATTGCCATGACACTGGAAAACAAACTTGGTATTACTGATTCTGCCGAGTTAGCCCGTACAGAGGAACGCCTCAGCAAGAAGCGGGCGCAAGAGCTTTTTGGAAAAGAACTACTGAACACCTTTGAAGTTGGTACCTATCAGGGGCTTGCGCAGATCCACAAATACCTATTTGATGATATTTATGAATTTGCCGGTCAGATGAGAAAGGTCAATCTGGCAAAGGGCAACTTCCGTTTTGCGCCGGTGATGTATCTGGGAGCAGCTCTTGACCACATTTCCAAGATGCCTCAGTCCACCTTCGATGAGATCATCGAAAAATATGTGGAAATGAATGTGGCCCATCCTTTCCGTGAGGGGAACGGGCGCAGCACCCGCATCTGGCTCGATGCTATGTTGAAAAAAGAACTGGGACAGGTGATTGATTGGAGCAAGGTGGACAAGGAAGACTATCTCCTCGCCATGGAGCGCAGTCCGATAAAAGATATAGAAATTAAAACATTGCTGCGGGCAGCGTTGACCAATAGGGTTCATGATCGAGAAGTGTATATGAAAGGCATTGATGCCAGCTACCATTATGAGGGGTACAATATCTACTCCACCGAAAACCTCTAACACACCAAATACTGTTATTTAGCAGGACTATCAGAAATGATAGTCCTGCTTTTTTGCTGTGAAAGGAAGCATCCCATGATTTATGCCTATTGTCGTATCAGCACGCCCAAGCAGAGCATAGAGCGACAGATTCGGAATATCCTGAAACTCTACCTCAACACCACCATCTTTCAGGAGATCTATACCGGCACCAAGATAGATGGACGTAAGAGGTGGGAGCAGCTGCTGCGTACCGTTCAGCCGGGAGATACCATCATTTTCGACTCTGTCAGTCGTATGAGCAGAAATGCCGAAGAAGGCTTCAGTGCCTATCAGCAGCTCTATGAACGGGGCGTCGACCTAGTATTTCTGAAAGAGCCCCATATCAACACCCAGACCTATAAGCAAGCGCTGAGCAATCATATAAAGCTGACGGGTGACAAGGTGGACTACATTTTGGAGGGCGTGAACAAGTACCTGATGGCTCTGGCAAAGGAGCAGATCCACCTTGCTTTTGAACAAGCGGAAAAGGAGGTGTCAGATCTGCACCAACGTACCCGTGAGGGTATCGAAACCGCCAGGCTCAACGGCAAACAGATCGGCCAGCCTAAAGGCACGACCTTGATTACTCAAAAGAGCTTGGTAGCAAAGGAGACAATCCTCCGCCACAGTCGGGACTTCGGCGGTACGCTGTCCGATGCTGAATGTATCGCGCTGCTGCACATCGCGCGGAACACCCACTACAAGTACAAATCAGAGTTAAAAACAACCGGATAGAAGCAAACGAGCCGCACATAGTAAATGATATACATTGCTATGTGCGGCTCCAACAAAAATTAACTACAAAACATTGATTTTTTATAAAAAACAGTTATACTGATAGCGGTGATAGAAATGAGTTTATTAACAAGTGCGGTAGAAACAGAGTTAAACCGCATTGAAAAAATGATCAGCGACTATGAATCGGAACTGCATGACCTGCCGAAAGGTTCACTTTCTAAGAAGTGTATCAGAGGAAACGAGTATTACTATTTGCAATACCGTGAAGGTAAAAAGGCAGTTTCTCAATACATCGGGAATGATTTGGCTTTTATTGAAGAGTTACAGGAACAAGTTGATAGGAGAAAGCATATTGAAGCGATGCTAACCGGTTTGAAGAGCGAATATGCCAAGGCGCAAAAAATGTTGGAGGTTGCCAAATGAAACTATATCACGGCAGTAATATGGCAGTAAAAACCCCGGAGATCCTGACGCCGAACCGTTACCTGGATTTTGGCACTGGTTTTTACACCACGACAAATGAAGCACAGGCGCAAAATTTTGCAGACAAAGTCACTGTTAGAAAGAAAACGGGAAAAAGCACCGTAAGTATCTATGAATTAGATGAAAATTATAGCAAAGAGTTGAAAGTGCTGCAATTCAGCAATCCGGATGAAGCATGGCTGGACTTTGTTTCTGCCAACCGAAACGGTGATATGATCACAGAACAGTATGATTTGGTTTGCGGGCCGGTGGCAGACGATGATGTATATCGTACATTCGCGTTATACCAGTCTGGAGTATTGTCAAAAGAGCAGACTCTGGAAACCTTGAAAATTAAAAAGCTGTTTGACCAATATGTGTTTACCAACAGTAAAGCTTTGAAATATTTGAAGTTTGTTGGTGCAGAATATGGGAAGGAAGGCGTTTGAATGGAAGAAAACAAGTTGAGTGCGATCCTGATTCTTCTTGTACCGCAAGTCGTTGCTTTGATCGTTGAAAATGATGGACTTTCAGAACTGGAAGCAACCGAGGCCCTCTATCATTCGGCGTTATATACCGCCTTGGAGGAAGAGGAAACGAAGCTCTGGCATTTATCCCCGAAAGCGCTGTACGAATTATATCATCAGGAGAAGCAAACGGGACACATTGAATTTCCGGAGGAGGCGTGATCATGAGTCGGGAAGGTGAATTCTTAATTTACTGCATTGAAATGTATAAGGAGAGCAAGAAAATGACCGGTAAACAGGTCATGGAACTTTTTAAGCAGCACAGGGTAGCAGAGTATATTACCACTTATTTTGAAGCTCTGCACACCACGGGAATGAAGTATATCGTCAACGATATTGATTTGTATATCGCAGCAAGATGAAGAATTACATTTTTCTTGACTTTTTCCTTGCAATAAAATACAATATTTATAGTTCTTATACCATACCAAGAACTACGCAGGTTACTATGATAAGGTAGTAAACCGCAGAGCTCTAACGCCCCGCTTCTGCGGGGCGTTATCTCTTTTTAGAGAGAAAAGGAGGCCAATCTCATGTGTCCGTATGCAATTGGGTTTGACATTGGCATTACTTCTGTTGGCTGGGCAGAGGTTGCATTAGATCAAAACGAGAATCCCTATGGAATTATCAATATGGGTTCCCGTATATTTGATGCTGCAGAACAACCGAAAACAGGAGCCTCATTAGCTACACCGCGTCGTGAGGCACGCAGTGCTCGACGCAGATTGCGCCGGCATAAGCATCGCAACGAAAGGATTCGAAATCTGCTGGTAAATAACGGCGTGATAACGAGCGAAGAACTGACTGCTCTTTTTGATGGGCAGTTGGGCGATATTTATGCGCTCCGGGTACGAGCATTGGATGAGCCTGTGGCGGGAACCGACTTTGCCCGTATCCTGATCCACATTTCACAGCGGCGCGGCTTTAAGTCCAACCGTAGAAACGGCAATCCGAAAGAAGACGGTGAATTGCTGACAGCGGTATCTGCGAACAAAAAGCTGATGACGGAAAAGGGATATCGCACCGTAGCCGAAATGTTCTTGCGAGATAGCGCCTATCAATTCTCCAAGCGCAATAAGGGCGGTAATTATATCGCGACTGTCGGCCGGGATATGGTGGAAGATGAAGTTCATCAGATTTTTGCTGCGCAGCGAAAACTGGGTGTGCCGTTTGCAACGGAAGATCTGGAAAATGCGTATACCACGATTCTATTGAGCCAACGTTCTTTTGATGAAGGCCCCGGAGGGAACAGCCCTTATGGCGGCAGCCAGATTGAGCGAATGGTGGGAAAATGCACCTTTGAGCCGGACGAGCCACGCGCGGCAAAGGCAGAGTATTCTTTTGAATATTTTAATCTGTTGGAAAAAGTCAATCACATCCGCATTATAGAAGGTGGCAAATCGACACCGCTATCTCCGGAACAGCGTCGCTGTGTCATTGGCCTTTCCCACAAAATAGAAGCCTTAGACTATGCGAAATTGCGCAAAGCCCTCTCACTGTCTGATACACAAACCTTCAACATGGTACACTATCGTGATGGCGAAACGATAGAAGACTCCGAGAAAAAAGATAAGTTCTGCTTCTTAAAGGCATACCACAAAATGCGCAAAGCGTATGATAAGCTTTCACAGGGCTATATTGAGCAAATGACAGTCGAACAGCGGAATGCTGTCGGCCGGATTCTTTCTCTGTATAAAACAGGTGCAAGAATTGAAGCTGAATTAGAAAAGGAATGTTTTTCTCCCGCTGAAATTGAAATTGCGGAATCACTTGGGAGTTTCTCGAAATTCGGTCACCTCTCTGCCAAGGCGTGTAATAAGTTGATTCCCTATTTAGAACAGGGAATGAATTATAATGATGCCTGTACTGCTGCCGGATACAATTTTAAGGCCCACGACAACGAGAAGAGATCAAATGTACTCCACTTGACAGAAGCGGATCTGGAAGACGTTACCAGCCCTGTTGTCCGCCGTGCGGTTTCCCAAACCGTAAAGGTGCTCAATGCTATCATCCGTGAGCGCGGCTGCCAGCCTACCTACATCAATATCGAGCTTGCCCGCGAGATGGCAAAAGATTTTTCTGAGCGGAAGAAACTTGAAAAGCAGATGGAGGACAACCATGCCGCAAACGAAAGACTCATGCAGCAAATTCGGGAAGAATACGGCAAGGAAGACCCCACCGGTCAGGATATTGTGAAGCTGAAGCTGTGGAAAGAGCAGGACGGTGTATGCGTTTATTCACAAAAGCCGATATCCATTGAGCATCTGTTTGATCCGGATTACGCGGAGGTGGACCACATTGTTCCCTACAGCATCAGTTTTGATGACAGCTATAAAAACAAAGTGCTGGTGCTTGCCAAAGAAAACCGCGATAAAGGCAACCGAATGCCCATGCAGTATCTAATCGGAAAGCGAAAAGATGATTTTGTTGTCTGGGTTACCACCAATGTTCATGATGGCAAAAAGCGTCGGCAGCTTCTGAAGGAAGAGATCACGGAAGAAGACCGAAAAAAGTTTATCGAGCGCAACTTGCAGGATACGAAAACCATGTCCCGCTTCCTGCTGAACTACATCAACGATAACTTGGAGTTTGCGCCATCCGAACGCCGTAAAAAGCGTGTAACTGCTGTTAATGGTGCGGTAACGGCGCATCTTCGCAAGCGTTGGGGCATCACCAAAATCCGCGAAAACGGTGATTTGCACCATGCGGTGGATGCCTTGGTCATTGCCTGTGCTACCGACGGGATGATACAGAAAATCAGCCGTTACAGTAACTGGCGCGAATGCCAGTATAGTCCCTTAGATGACGGCAGCTTGGCTGTGGATCCCGATACCGGTGAAGTTCTGAACCAATTCCCGTATCCCTGGCCTTGCTTCCGCAAGGAACTCAATGCCCGCATTGGCGATAATCCGCTGCAGGAGGTGATCTCTCAGAGATTCCCCGCCTATATCGACGGAAATTTCCCCGTTCATCCCCTGTTTGTCTCCCGGATGCCACGGCGCAAAGTGACCGGTGCGGCGCACAAAGAAACTATCAAGAGCCCCGTTGCGTTAGAGGACGGCTATGTCGTTACGAAGAGGTCTCTGACAGACCTGAAGCTGGATAAAGACGGTGAGATCGCCAACTACTATATGCCGCACAGTGACAGGCTGCTCTATGAAGCATTGAAAGCGCAATTAAAAGCACACGGCGGTGACGGCAAGAAAGCATTTACCAATCCGTTCCACAAGCCTAAAAGCGATGGAACACCCGGCCCCATTGTCAATAAGGTGAAATTAGTGGAGCCCACCACGCTGAATGTATCGGTGCATAACGGTCTGGGCGTTGCAGACAATGACAGTATGGTACGCGTTGATGTGTTCTACGTGGAAAATGACGGATACTACTTCGTGCCGATCTATGTGGCGGACACACTGAAACCGAAGCTGCCAAGCAAGGCATGTACTCGAGGAAAAGCATATTCGGAGTGGAAAGAAATGCAAGCAAAAGATTTCTGCTTTTCCTTATATCCGAACGATTTAATTCGAGTGACTTCTCCTAAGCAGTTAACGCTTAATAAATGTAATGCAGAAAGCACACTCCCTGACAGTTACGAAACCAAATCGGAAATGCTGTACTATATCAGCGCCGGAATTTCAGTGGCGAGCTTTTCCTGCCGTACCCATGATAACAGCTATGAGATCAAGAGCATGGGCATCAAGACTTTGGAAAAACTGGAGAAATATACCGTAGACGTTTTGGGTAATTACCACAAGGTAGAAAAAGAACCCCGCATGCCGTTTACCGGAAAGAGAGGTTGATTATGGCATTTCGCAACGTTATCGTGGAAAATCCCGCCTATATCTCCCTAAAAAACGATCAGCTTCTGATCCGCACGGACGCGGGACATTCCGTGGCCATCGAGGACATCTCTGCCCTCTTACTGGAAAACCGTCAGATCACTATTACAACAGCCGCCTTGTCCCGTTTGGGACAAGGCGGCTGCGCCGTTTTTACCTGTGATGAAAAGCATATGCCCTGCGCTGTGCTGATGCCATATATGCAGCACAGCCGGGAACCGGCGGTGATTTCTGCCCAATTAGCCATGAGTGAGCCGACCAAAAAGCGTCTCTGGCAAACCGTGGTAAAGAAAAAGATCCAAAATCAGGCGGCCTGCCTGCGTTTGATCGGAAAAGAGACAGAGAGTAATATCTTATCGGCTATGGCAGATCGTGTCCGCTCCGGTGACAGCGAGAACGTGGAGGCAACAGCGGCACAGATGTATTTCCCGCTCTTGTTTGGCAATGGTTTTTTCCGCGGCGATGACGAAGACGGCAGGAATGCGGGATTAAATTACGGTTATGCCATTCTGCGGGGCAGCATTGCCCGCTCTCTGGCGGTGTACGGTTTTCTTCCCACTCTGGGGCTTCACCATCGCAGCACACTCAATGCTTTCAATCTGGCAGATGACCTGATCGAGCCGTTCAGGCCGGTGATAGACCTGTTGGTCTACCGAAATTTCGATGAATATGATACTCTGATACCGGAGAAGAAACGACTTTTGTTCAACTGCCTGAATCTGGATATTCTCTCCGGTGGGCAGCACCATGCGGTCTCTTATGCGGTGGAACGGCTGGTACAAAGCCTGTCCCGCGCACTAACGGAAGAGGGTACGAAGCTGATCCTGCCGGAGCTGCTGGAGCCGGAGCAGCATCGCTATGAATAAGTTTATGCGGATTTTGGTATTTTTTGATCTGCCTGTCAAAACGAAAACCGAGCGGCGAGAAGCCACCCGGTTTCGCAATTTTCTTCTGAATGACGGATATCATATGGTTCAGTATTCCGTATATGCCCGTGTCTGCAACGGTACGGATGCGGTGGAGAAACACCGCGCCCGGGCAAAGCAGAATCTGCCGGCAAACGGCGCGATCCGGATGCTGGTTGTCACGGAAAAGCAGTATGAGTCCATCGACATTCTTTTGGGCAAGCTGACACAGGCAGATGAGCCGTTCCAATGTGAACAGCTGACGATTTTTTGACAGAAAAGAACGAAAAACTGCGGTTTTGCTCTGCTTTTTTCAAAAAGAAACCCGCCCGAAACTCTTGTTTCGAGCGGGTTTCTTCGGTAGTCTATTATACCATACCAAGAACTACCAGGGAACTACAACCGAAATGCCGTAGTAAATAAGGGCCTCTTTATTATACCATACCAAGAACTACCAGGGAACTACAACGGGACAAAAAGGGCGGCATCGTGCCGCTGCAATTATACCATACCAAGAACTACCAGGGAACTACAACGTACCACCCAGCGTCCCTCCTTCATTTCGAATTATACCATACCAAGAACTACCAGGGAACTACAACGCAATCCCTCTTTGGGGCGGCACTTATCCAATTATACCATACCAAGAACTACCAGGGAACTACAACAGGGGCGGACATTCACCGTGGAGGAGGTCAATTATACCATACCAAGAACTACCAGGGAACTACAACGCCATGGCGGACGTTCTTTTGCAGGGCAGAATTATACCATACCAAGAACTACCAGGGAACTACAACTGATCGGCTTTACAGAGGGCGGAACGGACAATTATACCATACCAAGAACTACCAGGGAACTACAACCGATTACGCATAATCGAGCGAGAGGCACACATTATACCATACCAAGAACTACCAGGGAACTACAACCCGAGAACGACGCACTGAAGAAGTACGACGATTATACCATACCAAGAACTACCAGGGAACTACAACCACTGAACGACTACTACAACAACGGATATCATTATACCATACCAAGAACTACCAGGGAACTACAACCCAAGATTGATGGAGTGTTTAGCTTAATCAATTATACCATACCAAGAACTACCAGGGAACTACAACCTGATGAGGATGATAGTGATGTCATCACTAATTATACCATACCAAGAACTACCAGGGAACTACAACGCAGGCTGTGTACATATTTGCCACTGGAAAATTATACCATACCAAGAACTACCAGGGAAGACATTTGCTTATAAAAATGTGATGAAACTCAAAAAATGCCAATGATTATGATTCCATAGGTGAATGCTCCATCTTCACCCCACTAACCCCGCTATGTAGCTCACCCTCACTTCATGCCCTGTGGCCGTTCGATCTGCACGGGTAAAGCTCATAGTTCGTACGGGCGTCATCTTCTTGACCATCTGGCCGCCGACGGAGCCGGCCTCACGGGAGGTGAGATTGCCGTTGTAGCCGTCCTTCAGGTTTACGCCCACCTCGGACGCAGCCTCCATCTTGAACTTATCCATAGCGGCACGAGCCTCGGGGATGTTCAGCTTGTTGGAATTCTTGCTAGACATTGTCGTAACTCCTTTCTTGCGTGATTGCGATTTTGGTTCCTTGCTTATCGCGAGCTTATCTTTTCCTGCAAAAGGAGTATTATGCGTTTTTTTGTCTGGTAATTTTTCTGAAAATTTTTTATCGGCACAGGTCGATGATGGCCTGGGCAAACATTTGACCGCTCAGCAGCAGCGTATCAATATGCATGCACTCGTCCGCTCCGTGCATACGGGTGTCGAACCCGGGCATGGTGCAGCCGAAGGCCACACCGTTTTTCAGATCATGCACATAGGTAAAGCCACCGATGGCAAGCGGAGTTCCTTCCTGTCCTGTGTACATTTCATAGCACCGCAAAAGCTCCTGCACCAGTGGAGACTCCGCGCTGACGTGGTGGGGTGCGGTATAGTGGAAATCGGGTATGATGCCGCCTGCTTTCAGTCTGCGGCTGAGCGGTTCTGCGGTGGTACTTCTCACGGCACTGATGGCGGTGCGGCTGTCAAATTCGCCCCGGAGTGTACCGTTTTCCAGATGCAGAACGGTCAGAGCCATGGTGGTGTCGCCGGATAGCGCATCCCGGCAGTCCATGTCGGCGGCCCTGCCGTAAAAATCACCGTGGGGGAATAACTCCTGCAAGGTGCGTAGCCGCCGCATAGTGCTATCCGCCTGCAGTGGCAGACGGCACAAAAGATCCAAAAGACCCGTTAAGGCGTTGTTGCCCAGATACGGTGTAGAAGCGTGAGCGCCGATACCCTCCGCGTGGATCTTCAATCCCTCACCGGTGTCCGTCAGGTGATAGCGGATCCCTGTCTCGGCGCTGAGTACTTTACTGATAGGTAAAACTACTGCCGCTGCCAACCCCAGTACAGTTGCTTCCGCACTTTGCGGCACAATGTTGGGCCGGTCTCCGCAGTGGAGAGATATAATTCGCGGCAGAGTATGTTCATCGGTCCATGTTGCTGTCAACACGCCGTGAACACGGCCTTTTTCAATGTTGATGAGGGGGAAGTCTGCGTCCGGGGAGAATGTCATGGGAGCTTCGCTTTCCCGCTGATAGTAATAGGCAATATCGGAACTGCCACATTCCTCGTCTGTGCCGAGAATGAGCCGCACGTTTTTGGAAAGGGGAATCCCCAGTTCCTTGATCGCCCGCATGGCGTACAGTGCCGCCATGGCGGGGCCTTTGTCGTCGGAGACGCCGCGGCCGTAGAGCAGGCCGTCTTTCTCTACTGGAACAAAGGGCGTTGTCACCGTCCAGCCATCGCCGCCGGGAACCACGTCCAGATGTGCCAGAATATCCAACTGCGTGGTTTTATCGTTCATATCGATGGCGGCAACATAGCCGTCGTAATCGGTAACGGCAAATCCCATATCCCGAGCCATCTCCATGGCAGTATTCAGCGCTGCGGCAGGGCCGACACCGTAAGGCATTCCTGCCTGCGGTGTATCACTGACGCTCTCTATGCGGACAAGGCGGCAGATATCTTCCACCATCTCCTGCCGATGGCGGTTAAAGTAATCAGACAGTACTTTTTTATCCATAAATATTGCCTACTTCCGTAAATAATTTGAATTCAGCGCATCTTTCAGCGTTTTCAGGGAGGTGATATGCCCTTCTTCGACGGATAGGGACATATCCTCCATTTCCAGCGAAACGTACTCATCATAACCGACCTGCTGTGCGGCGGCAAAAAAACGACGCCACCAGTTGACATCGTGGCCGCGGCCTACTGCCACATAGTTCCAGCTGCGTTGAGCGTACTCCTCAATAGGTTTGGTATCCAGATAGCCGTTGGGCTCGATGCGCCCGATTTCCGGGCGGGAATCTTTGCCGTGGAGGTGGTACAATGCGTGGTGCTCGCCCAGCAGTTTTACCGCAGCGATCGGGTCGCCTCCCATCCAGAAAAGATGGGAGGGATCCAGGTTCATACCGATGATGTTGTCAACCGCCAAACGTAGTCGTATCAAGGTTTCCGGGGTGTGGACCAGCTGCATGGCGTGATTTTCAAGGGCGATTTTTTCGATGCCGCAGTTTTTGGCAAAACGGACGATTTCATGCCATTGGGGGATGGCAACATCCTCCCACTGGTAGCGCAGAATATCCTGGGTTTCCGGCGGCCAGGAGGTGGTGATCCAGACCGGGGTCTGATCTCCTTTACAACCGGCGGGGAGACCGCTCATCATTACAACTTTCTTTACCCCAAGAAGCTCTGCCAGACGAAATGTTTTTTCTGTAATTGTTCTGTCTTTTCCGTAAGCAAGTGGATTTCCGGAACAATTCAAGGCGCAAAGTTCCAAATTTCGGCGACGCAATTCGTCAAACCAGCGGGTGCGGGTGGAAGAACTTTCCAGAACGGCGTCCAGGTCGATGTGGGGAGCGGCAGACCAGTTGCCGGTACCGATCTCCACGCCGGAAACGCCCTGCTGTACACAGAAATCCAGCATTTCCGTGTATGGCATGGCAAGGGTACAGGTCTTGATCGAGAGCTTCATAGCGCTTACCTCCGATGGTAACATAATAGGGAATTATGGGCGAAAAAATGTAACATTTGTCCACTGCCAGTGTAACAAAAGGAACAAAATTGTCAAGGCAGTTCAGGTAAAAAGCGGATATTGACAGATATGATATACTATTAACGATTGTGAAAAATGCGAAAGAGGAAAAAAGATATGGAAATTACCCAAGGCGTGCCGTTTGAGAGCTTCGGGTTGTCCGAACCGACACTGCACGCCATTCAGAACAAGCACTACCAAATTTCAACGCCGGTGCAGGCCGGCTGTATTCCGCCCATGATGGCGGGAAAGGATGTGATCGCCAAGGCGCCTACCGGTACGGGAAAGACCATGGCCTTTGGTATCCCCATCATTGAGAAGATCGACGCCGAGAGCGAGGAAGTGCAGGCGGTCATTTTAGCGCCGACCCGGGAGCTGGCGATCCAGATCACCGACGAGATGCGGGACATCGCCGTGTACCACGAGGGTGTCCGGCTGGTGTGCCTGTACGGCGGACAGCCTATCGGCAAGCAGATCAACGCCCTGAAGCGCCGCCCGCAGATCGTGGTGGCGACACCGGGGCGGCTGAACGACCACATCAAGCGCCGCACGGTGGACGTGCGGAAAGCACGCACCGTCATTCTGGACGAAGCGGATCGGATGCTGGATATGGGCTTTATCCACGATGTGACTCACCTGCTGGACAAGATGGGAGCAAGGGAAAACCTGGGCATGTTCTCCGCCACCATCAGCCGCGAGGTCATGGATATTTCATGGGTCTATCAGCGGGATCCGGAGGAGATCACCGTGCGTCCCACCGAGGAGAACAAACCCGACATTTTGCAGTACCGCATCGAGGTGGACGGCAACCACAAGGTGGATGCCATCGCCCGTATCATCGAGCATGAGAATTATGATCGGGTCATCTGCTTCTGCAACACCAAGGGGTCTACCGAGCGGTTGACCAAATTTTTGCAACTGCGCGGTTTGGACGCCCAGTGCATCCACGGAGACATCCCCCAGGGCAAGCGGGAGCAGGTGATGCAGAAGTTCCGGGACGGCAAACTGCGGATCTTTGTGGCCACCGACGTGGCAAGCCGCGGTATCGACGTGGACGACGTGGACGCGGTGTTCAACTTTGAGGTGCCGGACGAGAACGAGTACTACGTCCACCGTATCGGCAGAACGGGCCGCGCCAAGCGCCACGGCGTGGCGTACACCCTGCTCAGCGATTTCCCCAGCCGGATGCGGCTGGATACCATCGTCCGCGATACTCGCCAGGAGGTCGTGGCGGGGAAGCTGGACGATGACGGCAGCGTGGAGAAAATATAAAAAATGACGCCTGCGGGCGTAATTTTTTATATGCGGAATGCAAAATGCGGAATGCTGAATGAGGAAACGATTATCAAATTGAGGAAGCGGGGCTTGGTAGTGAGCTAAAAAAAGAGCAGATTATTTCTGCTCTCTTTCGGCGTATTCTTCCATTTTTCGGACTAATTCACTTGGATTCATATCAAAGGCGTTTGCTATTTTACAGATGGTCGTAAAGTTTGCCTGTTTCGTCCCATTTTCAATCATTGTCAAATGCGTTCTTGCGATGCCCGCAAGCCCGCTCAATACTTCCTGTGAAATTCCCATCGACTTTCGGATGTTCTTTATTGTATTTCCCACTGTTTTATCGTTGAATAGCAAGCGCCTCACCTCTCTTCACAAATATTGTATGCGAAAAGAGACAATTTTTAGTCTATGATAGTAGACAAATAAAAAATACTTTGCTATACTGTGAGCGACAATATTCTAAAAATGGAGGCTGAGAAAATGAAACAATGTCCTGAATGTGGGAAATACTATTACGACAGCGACAGCAAATGTATTACTTGCAATTGTATTCTTAATGACCTTGACGAAGTGGAAAGCGAAAGGATTACATCCTCATCACGATTAACAGAAACCAGTGGTAAAAACATAAAACAAGTAATAAGTACAAAACTAACTAGTAAAGAAGAGAACGATGTAAGTAAAAAGCACGGCGTAGAGAAACCAAATTACTCGGGAAGTTTTATTTCGCTTATTGTTACAGGTTTACTACTTTTGTGGGCTTGTAAAGCACCTGATTATCAAATCTTTTTGCGATTTTTCCTTTGGCTGGCAGTGGGACTTACAGGCATATTTACATGGATGTCATTTAGTGGCAATTTTTTCCAGGCAGAATTATACCATGCGGCAAAAAAAGGTGAAGAATCTTATCAAAAAGTAAAAGAGAGGCAAGATAAAGAAAAAAAGGAATTGGAACAGCGGCAAAAGAGAAAAACAGAGGAAGACAATAAAAAAAGATATAATAATTACGTTTATACCTGCCCTATGTGTGGTTCCGATCGAGTGATAAATATATCAATGACAAAGAAAGGCTTGGGTATTGCTACTGTTGGTTTAGCCAGTAAAACAATAGGAAAAAATTATCAATGTGCTGCGTGTAAATATATGTGGTAAATAGGAAAAGAGGGGCGCAAGGTGCGTCCCTCTTTTCCTATCAATTTTGCGCGTCCTGCGATGGATGGTATCTTTAATGCGTTGAAGTGCTTGGCGGGCGGTGCGCCGGGGGCGTCGCGCCCTACGGACAACCCTCCCGTCACGCCATAGGCGTGACACCCTCCCTTGCACAGGGAGGGCTGCGGCGGGGTGAGGTCACCCCGCCCTACGGAAAAATGGGGGAAGAGCAGCGCCCCCGACAAAACCCGCTCCCGCCGGATGGGGGTTCAGGTTTTTTGGGAATACGGATTACCACGGAGGATGCGGGCGGGCAGAGTCGTCCGCCCCTACGGTTTTTATTGGTGCTTTTTACAGAGCCGCTTTGATGGCGGCCAGCAGGTCGGCAAAATCTTCAAAGGCGGGGATGTTGGGATAGTCCGCCTTGATCTTATCCGTGGTGCGGAAGAGGAAGCCCGCCTTGCTCGCCTGGATCATTTCCAAATCGTTATAACTGTCGCCGCTGGCAATGGTCTCGAAGCCGCAGGACTGAAGCGCACGAACGGTGGTGAGCTTGGAGTGGTCGCAGCGCATCTTCACGCCGCAGAGGAAGCCGTCCTTGTCGATCTCCAGATTGTTGCAGAACAAACTGGGGTAGTTCAGCTTCTTGATGAGGGGCATGGCGAACTCCTCGAAGGTGTCGGAGAGGATAACGACCTGCGTAAGCGTGCGCAGCTCGTCCATAAACTCCTTGGCACCGGGCAGGGGGTCGATGTGGGAGATGACGTCCTGGATCTCCTTGATGCCGAGACCGTGTTCTTTCAGGATGCCCATGCGCCAGTTCATCAGCTTCATATAGTCCGGTTCATCCCGGGTGGTGCGGCGCAGCTCGGGAATGCCGCTGACCTCGGAAAAAGCGATCCAGATCTCGGGGGTGAGGACACCCTCCATATCCAAACAGACAATATTCATTGAAATTTCTCCTTTGATAATGTAATTGAAAAATACGGATTGCCACGCCAGTGACATCGGTCACTTATCTCGCAATGACAACCCCTCCGTCACGCCGTTGGCGTGACACCTCCCCTTACACAGGGGAGGCTTTTGCGGGGAATGCGGGCGGACAGAGTCGTCCGCCCCTACAATGGGAAATGGCGGGCGACCGCAAGGGTCGCCCCTACGAGGGGGCGGCGGGACACATGGGTCCCGCCCTACGAAATAAACGGGAAATTATTTGCCGTTTACGTATTGCAGGACGTAGTCCAGCATCTCTTCCTTGTCGATGACGTCCTTATGGAGGACGGGCAGGGATTGCAGATCAGCGAGATTGGCGGGAATGGCTGTGCCGGTGAGGTTGCTGAGCTGCTCCATGACGGCGAATTCGTCCGCCACGGGCTCGTGACCCAATGCCCGCAGAACGGCGGCGGGGAACTTATAGGGCGAAGCGGTGGACAGCACCACCACGGGGGCATCGCTCCTGCGCTGCGCCATGTACTGATCGGCAACGTGCCAGCCGACGGCGGTGTGGGGATCGCAGATGTAGCCGTACTTTTGGAATACCTCACCGATGGTGACGCCGGAGGCGGCATCGTTGCAGCAGCCGCAGGTGAACTCGGCTTTCAGCTTGGCAAGGAGCTCGTCGGAGACCTGATAGACGCCCTCTTTATTCAGCTTTGCCATCAGCTCGGCAACATATTTATCATCCCCGGACAGCAGATACAGCAGGCGCTCGAGGTTGCTGGAGACCAGAATGTCCATGCTGGGAGAGGTGGTCTTGTAGAACGGGCGGCGCTTGTCGTATTTGCCGGTGGTGAGGAACTCGGTGAGCACGTCGTTCTGGTTGCTGGCGCAGGCCAGCATCCCCACGGGCAGACCCAGGTTCTTGGCGAAGTAGCCCGCCAGAATGTGACCGAAGTTGCCGGTGGGGACGACGTAATCCACGGCGTCGCCCACGGCGATGCGTCCCGCCTTGACCAGATCCGCATAGGCCTTGAAGTAGTACATCACCTGTGGGGCAAGACGGCCGATATTGATGGAGTTGGCAGAGCTGAGGTGCGCACCGCCCAGATCCTTGCTCCGGCAGGCGGCAAAGACCTGCTTGACCCCGGTCTGGGCATCGTCAAAGTTGCCGCGGACGGCGCAGACCTTGACATTTTTGCCGATTTGTGTGGTCATCTGAAGCTGCTGGACACGACTGACGCCGCCATCGGGGAAGAACACCATGATGCGGGTGCCGTCGACATCGTGGAAGCCCTCCAGCGCCGCCTTGCCGGTATCGCCGGAGGTGGCGGTGAGGATCACCACGTCACCGTCCGTGCCCTGCACCGTCTTGCCGGCGGTGATGAGCTGGGGCAGGACGCTGAGTGCCACGTCCTTGAAGGCGCTGGTGGGTCCCCGGAACAGCTCCAGCACATAGCGGTCGCCCACCTTCACCAGAGGGGTCAGGTCCTCGGTCTCGAATTTACCGGCGTAGCTGCGGCGGACCAATGCGCCCATATCGGGGAAGTCGGGCAGCATGGCATGAAGAATGCGCTCAGACATGGTAAGGGTATCACAGGTCAGACAGGACTGCCAGTCAAAATTCAGAGCGCTGACATCGCTGACGTACAGGCCGCCGTCGGGTGCGATGCCCTGCAGCACCGCTTCGGTGGAGTCCGCTGTCAGATTTTGGTTGCGGGTGCTTTGATATTTCATGGGGAAAAACTCCTTGCAATTTGATAGGCAATATGATACACTGTCCCCATGAAAAAAGCAAGTGTTTTTATCTGGCGGACAAAAAAGAAAGATTTGTCGGCATAATAAATTTTTCCGCAGGAAAAGAGGACAAAAAATGCGAAAGGTTTTGAAATTCGGCGGGTCCAGTATGGCATCGGCGGAGCAGTTTGCCAAGGTGAAGTCCATCGTGGAGGCGGATCCTGCCCGCAGCGTGGTCATTGTCAGCGCTGCCGGAAAGCGGGAGAAGAACGACCACAAAATTACCGATTTGTTATATTTGTGCCACGCCCATGTGAAGTACGGCGTGAGCTGCGAGGATATTTTCGGCCTGATCCGGACACGGTATCTGGAAATCCGGGACGAGCTGGGACTTTCCACCGATCTGGAGAGCGAGTTCGATGTTCTGTGGGAGAAGATGAACGTCATCTCTCAGGACGAGCTGGTGAGCCGGGGCGAGTATTTTGCGGCGCGGCTGATGGCGGATTACCTGGGTTATGATTTTCTGGACAGCAAGCTGTGGCTGCGGTTCCGCCTGGACGGCAGCGTGGACACCGACTACTCCTATGAGACCTTGCAGCGGATGGTGGGAAGCCGAAAAGTGGTGATCCCCGGATTTTACGGGACCATGCCGGACGGCAGTATCCGAACCTTTACCCGCGGCGGCAGCGACATCACCGGCGCCCTGGCGGCGGCGGCTTTGGATGCCGACGTATATGAGAACTGGACGGACGTTTCCGGCTTTTTGATGGCGGATCCCAAAATCGTGGAAAATCCCGAGCCCATTGAGCGGATCACCTACGCGGAGCTGCGGGAGCTGAGCTACATCGGCGCACAGGTGCTTCACGAGGGAACGGTGTCGCCGGTGCGGGAGAAGAACATTCCGCTGAATATCCGCAACACCAATCAGCCCGATCACCCGGGGACCATGATCCGGGAGTCATTCACCGAGGAGGATGCCCAGAATGACCGCTTTATCACCGGCATTGCCGGACGGAAGAACTTCTCCGTTATCACGCTGACCAAGAACGGGATGTCCAACGAGGTGGGAGCCATTCGAAAGATCCTGGAACAGCTGGAGAAGTACAAGCTGAGCGTGGAGTATATTCCGTCCGGCATCGACTGCGTATCGCTGGTGGTATCGGCGGAAAAGGCGGCACCGTGCCTGTATCAGCTGATGGGTGATTTACAGAAGGAGATCAGGCCGGACAGCATCCACGTGACCGAGAATATGGCCATCGTGGCGGCTGTCGGACGGAAGATGGTATTCAAGCCCGGCATCTCCGGCAAGATCTTTGCCGCGCTGGGCGAAAACCACATCAATATCCGCATGATCACGCAGGGACCGGAGGAGCTGAACATCATCGTGGGCGTGGACAACAAGGACTTTGAAAATGCCATTCGCGTGCTGTATAACAGCTTCGTGAAGTAAAAAATAAAATTGCGGTTTTTGTCATTCCGAGGCCGTGACCGATGTTACTGCCGTGGGAATCCGTATATACCGGAAAAGAAAACGGATTGCCACACCAGCTTGCGAGCTGGTTCGCAATGACAGGTATAACGGGCGGACAGGGTCGTCCGCCCCTACAGAAAAAAGGAGTAATAAAATGAAACAATATAAAGTAGCCATCCTCGGCGCCACGGGCGCTGTGGGGCAGGAAATGATGAAAATTCTGGCAGAGCGCAAGTTCCCCATCGGGGAACTGCACCTGCTGGCAAGTGAGCATTCTGTGGGAAGAGAGCTGGACTTCTGCGGGGAGAAGATCGCCGTGGAACTGGCCTGTGACGAGGCATTTGCCGGCATGGACATCGTGCTGGGTGCGGCGGAGAACGACATCGCGGAACAATTTGCGCCTGCCATTGTGAAGGCCGGGGCGGTATTCGTGGACAATTCCAGCGCGTTCCGCCTGCATCCCGATGTGCCTCTGGTGGTGCCGGAGATCAATCCTGAGGACGTGAAGAAACACAAGGGTATTATCTCCAACCCCAACTGCACCACCATCGTTTCGCTGGTTGCCGTCAATGCACTCAATCAGCTCAGCCCCATCGAGAGCATTATCGCCTCCAGCTATCAGGCCACCTCCGGCGCAGGAGCGGGAGGCCCGAAAGAGCTGATGGCGGAGGTGGACGCCCTGCGGGAGGGCAAGACCTACGAGCCGAAAGTGTTTCAGTATCAGATCGCGTACAACGTCATTCCCCAGATCGGCGGCGAGACGTTTGCAGGCTACACCTCCGAGGAGATGAAGCTGCAGAACGAGGGACGCAAGATCATGCACTTGCCGGAGCTGAAGGTGAGCTGCACCTGCGTGCGTGTTCCGGTGGTACGCAGCCACAGCGTGAGCCTGCTGGTGCGGACACGCGAGAAGATCAGCGTGGAGCAGGCAAAAGAGCTGATCGCGAAAGCACCGGGCTGTAAGCTGGTGGACGATCTCAAGAACAAACGCTACCCCATGCCGCTGGAGACCAGCGACCAGGACATTGTGTTCGTGGGCCGTATCCGTGACGATCTGACAAGCGACAAGGGCCTGAACATCTGGTGCTGCGGCGACCAGGTGCGCAAGGGTGCGGCTACCAACGCGGTGCAGATAGCAGAGCTGCTGATTCAATAACAAATTGTAAATTTTGTAAAGCAAGGGCGGTCGAAAGACCACCCTTGCTTTACAAAAAAGACTTTTTGCGGTATACTGAACAAAAAACAGATCGTACGCAAGGAGTTTTACGATGAGTATTGGAAAACGAATGGCAGCGGTTTTACTGGCGCTGACCATGCTGCTCCTGCCGCTGGCGGGGTGCGGCGAACAGAAAGAAGATATACAGCCTCTGCGGATCGCCATGGCAGATGCGCCCCATACGCTTGACCCCGCCCAGGTGGATACCGACACGGAAAAGACCGTGGTGGTACACCTTTTTGAAAACCTGATGAAGCTGACAGAGGGCGGTGTGGTCTGTGCCCAGGCGAAAAGCTATACCTGCACGGACAATCTGGACGGAACAGAGACCTATCGTTTTACGCTGCGAACAGACATCAAGTGGGCAGACGGTAAAGCGGTAACGGCACAGGACTTTGTTTGCGCCTGGCAGCGTCTGGTGGATCCGGAGACCGCGTCGCCCAACTGTGCGCTTTTGAATATGGTGGCAGGCTATGAGGAGGCGGCAGAGGGAGATCCGGACGCTTTGCAGGTCTGGGCGGACGATTCCTTTACTCTGGTAGTGGTGCTGAACTGCCATTGTCCGTACTTCCTCAGCAGTATCTGTACGGCGGCTGCTACCATGCCGGTACGTGCCGATATTGCGGAGAAAGAGAACTGGTCCATGTACCGCGCAACGCTGATCGGCAACGGTGCGTATCATGTCAGCAACTGGGTGGACAATGAGATGTCGATCTCGTTGACAGAGGATTACTACGATACCAAGCGTATCGGCAGCGAAAAGCTGGAGTTCCATTTCAATACGCCGCGTGACAAGGCGATGGCGGCCTATGATGACGGCACATTGGACGTGGTGATGGAGTCCGACAGGACGGAGAACTCCCGACTGTCCTACAAACCGGAGGTGAACCTGCTGCTGGTGAACCAGATGGCGTTTACGCTGAGGCGCGAGGAATTGCGCCAGGCCATGTCGCTGGTGATCGACCGGAATGCCATCTGCGCGGCACTGAATGAGCGGTATATTCCCGCAGACGGCTTGGTACCCTATGGAACCATGAGCACGGAGGGCGGAGATTTCCGCGAGCTGGGCGGCGCCGTTATCGACAATGACCCGGAGAACTATGAAACGAATTGCGCCGCGGCAGTAGAAAAGCTGGATGCCATCGGCTATCACCGCAGCGAGATCAGCGAGCTGGGGACAATTACGCTGCTGCATGAGAACTCGCCGCTGCAGACGAATGTTGCAGAAAACGTACAGAAGATGTGGCGGGAGAAACTGGGCCTGCAGGTGACGTTGAAGCCGGTCAGCTCGGAAGCGCTGAAAAGTGAACTGGAAGGCGGTGAGTTTACCATCGCATTGCTGAACATTGAGAGCGACAGAAATGATGCGTCCGCCTACTTGAAGCGCTTTAGCAGCGGCGACAGCAGGAATTACGGTATGTACTATTCCAACGCCTACGATATGCTGATCCGTGTGACGGAGAGTGCCGGCAGTATCGTGGCACGGGACGCCTATATGGAGGATGCGGAGAAGCTGCTGCTGGAGAGTGGCTATGCGATCCCGCTTTACAATGATACCCACAACTGGCTGGTACGTGACGGCCTGGTCGGAGCAATAGACAATGGGCAGGATGCGCACTATTTTGCATACGTGCGAGAAATAGAGGAATAAAAAAGATTGCCGCCCATCGGCGGCAATCTTTTTTATTCCTTCTTTCCGGTCTCTACCACGATGGCACGGGCACGCGCCAGCTTCATATCGTGGCTGAGCCGGATCGGCGGCAGCTGCTGACGCAGCTGCTCGGCGGGAACGCCATACAGAGCGCTCATCTGTTGATACTGGGCATCCAGATCCTTTTCGGAGATGGTGATATTCTCCAGACGGGCGACCTCGGTCATGGCCAATTCGTAACGGGTGGCCACCAGAGCCTGCTCCCGGGAGTGATTCCGCAGGTCCTCCTCGGTGAGGTGGGCAGCTTCCAGATACTGTTCCAGCTGCATCCCCTGCGCCGCCATCTGTTGGCGCAGTTCCTCAATAAGACCGTCCAGCTGACTTGTGACCATGGCCTCGGGGATCTCTGCCTCCATACCGTCGATGACCTGCCGGATCAGCGCATCGCTGTAAGCATCAAATGCTTCGGCGGCCTTGATCTCCAACCGATCAGCCATGATCTGCTGACGCAGCGCACTCAAGCTGTCATAACCCTGCTGACGGGCAAATTCCTCTGTCATTTCGGGAATGATCTGACGTGTGATCTCGTGACACTTGATCTTGAATACGGCATCTTTGCCGGCAAGCTCCGGCGTATATTCGGTGGGGAAGGTGACCTTGACATCACGCTCGCCGCCGACAGTGATGCCGGCGACCTGCTCTTCAAAGCCGGGGATGAACATACCGCTGCCCAGAATCAGGGGATACTGCTCCGCCTTGCCGCCTTCAAAGGGAACGCCGTCCACAAAGCCTTCAAAGTCGATGCTGACCTGATCGCCCATGGCGGCCTTCTCCGGGTGTTCGGCAACGGTATTCTCCCGCAGGTATTCGTTGATAGCGCCCACGGTATCGTCTTCGGACAGTTCTATCTGGGGATAAGGGGCAGTAAGATTTTTATACTGTCCCAGCTTCACCTCGGGGTAGAGGTCCATGGTGGCGCAGAAGGTATAGCTCCCGGCGTCGATGGTGACGATCTCCAGAGCCGGGGAACCGGCGATCAGCAGCTCCTCCCGGGCGATGGCGTCCACCAGCGCCTGGGGATAGGTGGCGTTGACGGCTTCCTGATAGAGGACGTCCGCGCCGTATTTTGCCTCCAGCTCCGCACGGGTCATATCGCCGTCTGTCGCAAAGAGCTTTTTGCTGTTTTCATAGGCCTTGTCCAGCGCCGGTTTCCACACGTCGCTTTCTACGCGGATCGTCAGGCGGACCTGACGGTTTTCCAGATTTTCGCGTTTTTCAATTTGCATGGGGAGCTCCTCCTCGTTTGACAGTTGACCATAGTATACCTGATTTTTCGGAGATTGGCAACCGCCCTTTTCTGTTATATATGACAAAAAACGAGAGGGGAATTTGGGCATTATATTTGATTGACGATATGGTTCGATTGTGATAAAATAAACAATGTAAAAGCCTGTGCATTTTACAAGGAAGAAACATTTGGCAGCACCATGAAAATAAGAAAAGAGGGTCAACTTATGTATCGTATCGTGACAAAGGAAGCACTGAAGCCCACCGTCATTTTGTACGAGATCGAGGCACCGATGGTCGCCAGAAAGGCGCAGCCCGGTCAGTTCATTATCCTGCGTGTGGACGAAAACGGCGAGCGTATTCCCATTACCATCCACGACTATGATCGGGAGAAGGGTACCGTTACCATCATCGTGCAGACGATCGGTGCCACCACCGAGAAGCTCAGCCATAAGCAGCAGGGCGATTACCTGCAGGACTTTGTGGGTCCTCTGGGCAAGCCTACCGAGACCGAGGGCAAGAAAAAGGTCTGCGTGGTCGGCGGCGGCGTGGGCTGCGCCATTGCCTATCCCGTGCTGAAGAAGTTCCACGACTGCGGCGCCGAGGTCCATGCCGTTGTCGGTTTCAAGAATAAGGACGTCGTCATCCTTGAGGATAAGTTCAAGGCGGTCTCCTCCGTGCTGAAGGTCTGCACCGATGACGGCAGCTACGGACAGAAGGGCATGGTCACCGACGCGCTGAAGGAGCTGCTGGCGGAGAACCAGTATGACGAGATCTTTGCCATCGGCCCCATGATCATGATGAAGTTCGTCTCCAAGACCACCGAGCCCTACGGCATCCCCACCACCGTGTCCATGAGTCCCATCATGATCGACGGTACCGGTATGTGCGGCGGCTGCCGCCTGACGGTCGGCGGCGAGACCAAGTTCGCCTGCGTGGACGGCCCCGACTTTGACGGCCACAAGGTGGACTGGGATCTGGCGGTGAAGCGCAACCAGATGTACCGCGAGTT
>JAZUEB010000076.1:0-21022 GCA_045639965.1 Vescimonas sp.
CTGGATAAGAAAGAGAATCTGGAAAAGAACGCTCTGATCATCGTGGTCATGGATACCCTGATCGCTCTGTGCGCCGGTCTGTGCGTTATCCCCGCTCGTTTCGCTCTGGATCCCGAAGGCGCTCTGGGCGGCCCGTCCCTGCTGTTCGTCACCATGCAGAACGTGTTCGACAAGATGGGCGGCATCGGCCCCATCTTCGGCATCATCTTCTACCTGCTGGTGGTGTTTGCTGCTATCTCCTCCTCCATCTCCCTGCTGGAGACCGTGGTTGCTCACTATGTGGACCAGGCTCGCGACAAGGGCAAGGGCGATATGCGGAAAAAGTACTCCCTCATCGCTGCCCTGTTCGTGGCCATCCTGTGCGTAGTTGTCTGCCTGGACGGTCTGGGCTCCAACGGCATGGCTCCCTGCGATATTCTGGGCGGCAACGTCAAGGGTTGGAACGACTGCTGGCTGGACTTCTTCGATATGCTGTCTGAGGGCGTTATGATGCCTCTGGGCGGTCTGCTGATGGTTCTGATGCTGGGCTACGAGACCGGTACCGATCTGGTCAAGGAGGAGTGCGAAGTCACCCCCAACCACAAGTTCAAGATCGAGGGTTACTTCAAGGTCTGCTGCAAGGTCATCACTCCGCTGGCCATGCTGCTCATCCTGTGGGGTCAGGTTTCCAGCTTCTTCGGCTAAGTCAAAACGACTCGAGGAAAACTTTATCAACGCAAAAGGCACACCGCAAACCCGCGGGGCCCTTTTTGGGCCATGTTCCTTTTTTTCCTTTTCTATGTTCCTTTTTTCCCTTTTTAAGGTTACTTTTGTTACCTGAAATGTCCCATAAGTTACCGGATCAGGGTAATGGCGTGGGGCAGATTTTCGATCTCCACTACGGGGCAGCTTTCGGCATATTCGCCATCCAGCGACCAGGGGATATTGTCCTCGGTGGTTAGCTTGACACGTTCTACATGGCGGAAAATGACCCCCGGCATATCGTATTTCATTTTTAACAGTCCGGTAATCAAATTTTGCAGATCCAGCGGATTTTTCGGCATTTTCAGCAGTAAAAGTTCAAATTTTCCGTCATCCATCTGCACCTTTTCCGGGTCCAGTTTCACCAACCCGCCCAGAGAAGTGGAGTTACAGACCGCTCCGAAAATAAACTCCCCCTCAAAAATTTCCCCGTCTGCCTCAATTTTTGTCCGATAGGGCCGCAGACTGTCCAGACTCCCAATTCCTTCCAGTATATAGGCCAGGTGTCCCAGTGCATTTTTCGCTGCCTGGGTCGCGGAATACGAGGCTTTTGTCAGTGCGCCGAAGGACGCCACATAGGCAAAAAAGCGTGTATTAAAGCGGCCTGCGTCCAGATGATAGGCTCGCCCGCTGGCAATGGCGGCTGCTGCCATAGAGGGGTTGGAGCTGAGGCGCAGACTGGCGGCAAAATCGTTGGTGCTGCCGCCCGGCAGATACCCAATGGGGGGTCGATCTTCCAGCGTCATCAGTCCGCTGATCACCTCATTCAGCGTCCCGTCCCCACCGGCGCAAACCACCAGATCATACTCGCCGCCGCATTCTGCCGCCGCCTGACAGGCATCGCCGCCCCGGGTGGTAATAAACAGCCGCACCAGATAGCCGGCCTGGGAAAATCTGGCAACTGCGTCAAAAAGCGGCGCCTGGGATCTTGCCTTGCCCGCCTTTGGATTTACAATAAACAGCAGCTTTTTCATGATAATTTTGACCTCCGCTGCAATAAAGCAAGATTTTTAACGTATTCTAACTATAGCACAAAACCAGTGCCATGGCAATATCACGAAAAGCACTTGCAAAACCAAAAAAAATTGCGTATGATACAAATGTGCCCTACCATTTTTGAAAGGAGGCGTGCGCGTGAAAGAAAAAAACCGGTACTGGAAATGGGGCCTGACGGCATTTTTGGTTTTGATTGCCGTTCTTGTTTTCTATGATACATTTTATAAGGCAGGCGTTGGCGGCACGCTGCAGCACCTTTGGAGCAAGCTGATAGGAATTTTGGCGCCGATCCTGTACGGGGCTGCGATGGCCTACATTCTCAATCCTATCGTCAAGTGGTTTGAAAAAATAATTCAAAAACTGTGGAACAAGAGCAAAAAGCTGCGGGAGAAAAAAGTCATGCGCCGGTCCACCTGGCTCCGCACCGCTTCCATTTTGTTGACGTGGGCACTGGTGCTTCTGGCGATCTACCTGATGATGGATATGTTGATCCCTCAGTTGGTCGACAGCGTAACTCTGCTGGCAAAGAACGCCCGTTCCTACTATTATAAAGCATATCGCTGGGCAGATGAATGGCTGGCAAACAACCAGCAGATCGGCGCCTGGGCCAACGATGTGCTGAAGGATTACTATACCGATGCGGTGAGCATTTTGACAAACAAAGTCCTGCCCTGGGCAACAGGAATGGCAAACAGTCTGACCGGCGGCATCTGGAACGGCATCTGGAGCGTCGTGAACTTTGCCAAGAACCTGATCATCGGGTTGATCGTGTCCGTTTACCTGCTGGCGATGAAGGAGCAGAGCCTGGCGCGCTGCTGCAAGCTGACCTATGCCGTGTTCAAAAAGGAAACCGCGGATCTCATCATGCGGGGCGGCCGCGAGGTCAACCGTATTTTCTCCGGCTTTATCAATGGGAAAGTACTGGACTCCATCATTATCGGTATTTTGTGCTGGATCGGCTGCTCGATTTTGAAGATACCCTATGCGCCGCTGATCGGCCTGGTGGTGGGTGTGACCAACGTGATCCCATTTTTTGGTCCGTTTCTGGGTGCTATCCCCAGCGCCTTGCTGATTTTGATCGTTAGTCCCAAGAAGTGTCTGATCTTTTTGATTTTTGTTTTGATTTTGCAGCAGTTTGACGGCAATATCCTGGGCCCCAAAATTTTGGGCGGCAGTATCGGCATTTCCAGCTTCTGGGTCATTGTTGCCATTCTGGTAGGCGGAGGGATCGGCGGCGTGCTGGGTATGTTCCTGGGCGTCCCTGTTTGCGGCTGCGTGATCGAGCTGGTGCGCTATCTGACGGATCAACATCTGAAAGACCGCAATATGCCTACGGAGGCGTACCACTACACGGCGGAACACCGGGACAAACCGGAAGAGGAAAAGTGAACATGAAAAACGGCACCCGCAAGGGCGCCGTTTTTTTTAGTGAAGAGCGAAAAATTACGGTGTCGGTAAAATGGATTTTACCGACGGATTGGATGGCGGCGGGCTGGGGTCAGCCCGCCCTACGGGGAGGGCGACCGCAAGGGTCGCTCCTACGAGGCGGGCACACAGGGGTGCCGCCCTACGGCTGTAGATTGACCGTGACCTGCCGTTGGGTCTCATTGTCCCGCAGGGTGATACTATGAGGAATATCGTTTTCATTCCGCAGGGTGAAGTTCAGAAGAGAAGTGTTTCGCCCATCCGTCATGTTGATGGTACACCGCGCACCTTGCCAGGTGGCAGTATAGGGCTGATCGTTGACATTGAGGGCGGTGAGGGCGGCGTCACAGCCGGTCAGGACATCCCACTCGCAGTCGATGCTCACATCCACCCCTTGGCGGGACTGGCGGACTTCCGAGACAAAGAGCCGCTGTCCGCCCAGATAGAAGTCCTCACCCATCTCATAGGTGGGAGTTTCCAACCACACCCAATAGCGATTGACGCCATAAACAAAGGGAATATCCAGCACCACGGCGCAGTCGGAGGCGGTGATGCCCTCGGGGAGAGCGACAACAAAGGTGTATCGCTCCCCGTCGAAGAAGAGGGGGGTCATCTCCAGATGGTCATGTTCTGTGGAGGTTTCGTAATAGCAGTCCAACGTCAAATTGTCGAAAACAGAGGCATCGGTTTTCGAAATGGTTTGCAGGTTGATCGTCAACTCACTGTTTGTCTGTTCATAGGAGTCGATGGAAAAAGCGCCGCTGTCCGTATAGACCACGTTGCCCACGTGGGCCAGCAGATTGCGGATCTCCTGGGCGGATTCCACGCTGACGCTTTCCCATGGCTCCTGCACAGATACGCCGTGGCGGTTGCTGCTCAGGTTGCCAATAAGAGTCGTGACCAGACTGATAAGAGCGGTAATGATGGCAATGGCGGCGACAGACTTCTTCCCGCCGCTTGTGGCGATGGCATTCCGATGCTGCCAGAGTTTTTTGACCGCATTGTCCTGCCTGCCGCTTTCCTCCTCATCGTTGTCATCGGGAGTTTCCGGGGTATAGTTGTAGGAGCGGGTCTCTTGACGGACGGCGTCCTCATGGCATTCCTTTTCTTCGTAGCAGACTTTGCTCTCCGTGGTAACGTAGCGGATCGTGCCGTCGGGCTCTACGATCTCTTTCCGGGGCGGGCGGTTGTAGGCACCGCACCTGGGACAGGTGCCGTTTTTCTCGTAGCTGTAAACTCTGCCGCAGGACTTGCAGCGAAGTGTTGCCATCTTTTCACCCTCTTTGCGATATTCTATGCTCTTATTTTAGTGGAAACGGCGGCATTTGTCCAGCAACTTGAGGTTGCACGGAGAAAAATTGCGGGCAACTTGAAGTTGACAGGGAAGAGAAACTGTAAAATTTCCATGAAACCCTTGCAAAGTCCGGAAAAATATGCTACATTCCCCTTAACCGCAGCCCCGCGCACAAGGCGGTACTGTACTCCTTGAGAGACGGTAACCGCTGCAAGGGGAAAAGCGCGGCAATACTTTCTTACAAACAGTCTTGACCAACGGTGCGTCGGCAGGAACCCGCATGAGGAGGGAGCAGTACGCTCATTTTTCGCCGATACACGCCGTTTTGCGGTCAGGATATCGGCGTTTTTTGCGCCATGAGGAGGAAATTCGCTATGAGCAATACTTCCCGGAAAACAAAAAAGCTGACGGTGTTGGCGCTGCTGACCGCCATCGTGGTGGTACTGCAGGCGCTGGCCATCAGCATCCGATTCGGTATCTTCACCATCACGCTGGTGCTGGCGCCCATCATCGTGGGGGCGGCGCTGTACGGTGCGGCGGCAGGTGCCTGGTTGGGCTTTGTGTTCGGCGTGGTGGTGGTTCTGACCGACGCGGGACCGTTTCTGGCGGTCAGCGTCATCGGCACCATTATCACCTGCATCAGCAAGGGCGTGTTGTCCGGCCTGGCGGCGGGTGCCGTGTACCGTCTGCTGGAAAAGAAGAACAGTCTGGTGGCGTCTGTCTGTGCCGGTATCTGCGCCCCCGTGGTGAATACCGGGGTGTTCCTTATCGGCTGCCGTCTGTTCTTCTACGACACCGTGGCCGCCTGGGGCGCAGCGGTGGGGTTTGAGAACACCGCCCTTTACATGATCGTCAGCTTCGTGGGCGTCAACTTCCTGGTGGAGCTGGGTATCAACCTGGTGCTGTCCTCTGCCATCGTGCAGATCATTCGTGCCGGACGGAAAGGGAGAACGTAAAATGCTGTTGGTCATTGACGTGGGAAATACGAATATCGTGCTGTGCGCCATGGAGGACTATGCCCTGCGGCGGCAGGTGCGATTGGAGACGGACTGCGGCTTGGACGCAGAAACCTACTATGCAAAAATCGGCGCCGCCATGGAGGGCTTGACCTTTGACGGGGCGATCCTTGCCTCCGTGGTGCCGGAGGTGAACGGGGCGCTGTGCGCGGCGGCGAAGATTTTGACGGGCAGAGAGTGCCTTGTGCTGGACTACACCACGGAAACGGGAATGCCGCTGCGGGTGGATGAGCCTGCCACCATCGGCGCGGACATCATTGCCGGCTGTGCCGGGGCAAAGGAGCGCTATCCGCTGCCTCTGGCGGTGGCGGATCTGGGTACCGCCAACACGGTGATGGTGGTGGACGGTGCCGGTGCCTTTCGGGGCGGTATCATTACGGCGGGGCTGAAGATGCAGCTCCGGGCGCTTGGCGCGGGGACGAGCTTGCTGCCCGATCTGGAGGTCACCGCACCGGAAAAGTGCATCGGCACCAACACGGTGGACTGTCTGGAGAGCGGCGCGGTGTACGGTGCGGCAGCCATGATCGACGGCATCGTGGACCGTATGGAGCAGGAGTTGGGTGAGCCTTTGACGGTGGTCGCCACCGGGGGATTGTCGGGACTGGTATGCTCCCATTGCTGCCATGAGGTGCATTTGGAGCCGGAGCTGATCCCCATGGGATTGGTGGATATTTACGGAAAGAATGTGACAAAATGAAAATCGGGAATTTGGATACATCGGGGGATACGTTCAGCTACGAAAACGGTGTGCGGGCCATCTCCATCGAGGACGGCGTCTCGCTGGTAACGGCGCCCATTGACGCAAAAACCGCCAACCGTTGGGGAAAACCCCACGGCGGTCTGCTGTTCACCCTGGCGGACGTGACCTGCGGCGTGCTGCTGACCTATACCTTGCAGGAGGCCACGGTAACGGTGAGCACCACCATAGACTTTATGGCGACTCCGGCAGAGAGCGCCAAAGAGCTCCGGGCCAGCGGGCGCATTGAAAAACGGGGCGGCAAGATGGCGTTCTGCTCCTGCACGGTTCGGGATGACACGGGGAAGCTGATCGCAAGGACCAGCTCCACGTGGATGCTGACGGGGCAGAAGCTGTGAGAGCGTTTTGGAAACGGTGCAGGGGCCTGCATATCTGGCTGTTGTGTCTGGCGGCATTTTTCGCCGCCTTTGCTCTTTCGCGGCGCAATCGTGCCGTGATGAACGTGCTGTGCGAGAAGGTACTTTTGCCGTGGGAGCAGGGACTGGGACGGCTTTGCGCCCATGTCAGCATATCGGTGGCGGAGGTGCTGATCCTGACGCTGCTGATGACGGCGTTCTTCGCATTGACGTGGTGGGTGCGGCGGTTGATCGCCACGGGATTTGACGGCGTGGTATTCTACCGCGGCGTGTTGACGCTGGTGTGTGCGGCGCTGACGATTTGGGCAGGCTTTCGCCTGCTGTGGACGCCGTTTTATCAGGCGGAGAGCTTTCAGGAGAAGTCCGGCATCGTGGCGGTGGGCGGTACGGCAGGGGAATTGCAGGAGCTGACGGCACGGTTTGCAGCGGAGCTGTCCGAGTGCGCCGATGAGATACCGCGGGACGAAAACGGCTGCTTTGCCGTGTCGCGGCGGGAGATTCTGAACACCGCGGCGGGGAGTTATGACGTGCTGACCGGCGAGTTTCCGCTTTTGAAGATGCAGAGTCTCGCACCCAAAGCCTTCACCACGTCCCGGGCGCTGAGCCGGCTGAATTTTACCGGATTTTATTTCCCGCTTACCGGTGAGGCCAATGTGAATATCGACAGTCCGGCGGCGTTTCTGCCGTGTACCGTGTGCCATGAGATGGCGCATCAGAGGGGCATCGCGTCGGAACAGGAGTGCAATTTCCTGGGCATTCTGGCGGCGGCGCGGTCGGACAAGGCGGCGTACCGTTACAGCGGCTTTCTGACGGGTTATCTGTATCTTGCCAATGCTCTTTACCGCGTGGACGCGGACGCATGGCGGGAGATACGGGGGAGTTTGCCGGAGACGGTGGTCTGCGATCTGCAGGCAAATAACCGCTATTGGGCGCAGTTTGAAGGACCGGTCAAAGAGACAGCACAGACTGTGTACGACGGGTTCTTGAAAGCCAATGGCGATGAAAACGGCATCCGTTCCTATGGCATGGTGGTGGATTTGCTGCTGGCGTATTACACATAAAAAAAGAGAGCCGGAAGGCTCTCTTTTTTGCGTAAATTAAAGGCCGGGAATGCCCAGACCGCCGGTAAAGGCGTTCATGGAGCTGCTCATGGCCTCATCCGCCTGGCGCAGTACCTCGTTGACGGCGCTGATGACCAGATCCTGCAGCATCTCCACGTCCTCGGGGTCCACAACGTCGGGCTTTAAGATCAGCTCGGTCAGCTCCTTTTTGCCGTTGCAGCTTGCCTGTACGGCGCCGCCGCCCACGCTGGCGGTGAAGGTTTTCTGCTCCACGGTCTCCTGAGCCTTGGCCATCTCTTCCTGCATCTTCATGATCTTCTGCTGCATCATCTGCTGGCGCATCATCTGCCCCTGGCTGCCGCTGAAGCCGCCTCTTGCACTATATCCTTTTGCCATATCACTGTTCTCCTTTTATGGTGAAATTTTGTAAGGTTTTTCCCTTGCTCATCAGATCCGCAAAGGCATCGTGGGCGGGAGGGGGTGTTTTCGGTTTTGTACTTGCGGGAGCTGTCACGGCTGCAGGTGCTTTGGGTGTATCGCCGACTACCAGTTCCACGCGGATCGGGTGACCGACTTCTTCTTCGGTGACCTCTTTGAGCACACCCAGCACAGCGGAATTGTCCAGTGAGGACTTTGCAATGTCGGTGGGACAGAGCACCCGCAGGCAGTCACCCTCCAGAGTGCCGCTTGCCATGTTCAGCCAGACCCTCAGATTGACCGGCAGATGGCCCTTGTACTGCTCCAACAGCTTCTGCCAGGTACCGCTGTCACCGCTTGCTGCGCCTGCGGCCTTTTTCGGGGCGGGTTTGGGCGGCTCTTCAAAAACGGGCGGCGCTTCGGGCAGGGGCGGCTCCTCTTGCAGAGGCGGTTCCTCGGGCGGAGGAGGCGTGTCCTCATAGCGCTTGGGCGTCGGACGAGGTGCTTTCGCGGTGGGAACGCCGTTTTTGACGGCACTCTCCAGCTTGGCGATACGGTTTTCCAGCGCGGTAAGATCGCCGCTCAAAGTCTCATCGCACAGCCGCAGAATGCACAGCTCGCCGTCGGTGCGGGGACGCAGACTTCGATCCAGCTCGGCGCAGGTCTGCTGCACCGTCCGGGTAAGGTACAAAAACCGCGTCAGAGGCAGGCTGCCGGCCAGATCGGTCAGCGTTTTCCGGTCGTATAGACCGCCCAGAAGCGCCGCGCCGCCATCGGGGGCAGCCTTGATAATAGTCAGGTCCCGGGCCAGGTCGCCCAGCTCGCTGAGCAGGGCGGCTACGTCCTTACCGTCACGGTACAGCTTACCGAACAGCGCCAGCGCATCGGCACTGTTGCCGTCCAGAATGAAGCGCATGAGCTGTAGGGTCTGGACGCTGCCGGCAAGGCCCAGCACGCTCAGAACGGCCTTGGAATCGATCGTACCCTCTGCCACGCGGCACTGGTCCAGAAGCGACAGGGCATCCCGCAGGGCACCGTTTGCCATGCGGCTCAAGATCTCAGCTCCATCGGGAGCAAGCTCGATATTTTCCGCTTCGGCGATTTTCAAGAGCTGCTGCTCCATGTCCCGGGGCAGGATCCGTTTGAAAGAAAACCGCTGGCAGCGGGACAGGATCGTAGCGGGAACCTTGTGCAGCTCTGTGGTGGCGAGGATGAACAGCAGATGCTCCGGCGGGTCTTCCAGAATTTTCAGCAGGGCATTGAACGCCGCCGTGGACAGCATATGCACCTCATCGATGATATACACGCGCTTCCGGAGAACGGAGGGGGTATAGACCGCCTCTTCCCGCAGGGCACGGACCTGATCCACGCCGTTGTTGGAGGCGGCGTCCAGCTCGGTGACATCCAGGAGACTGCCGTTGTCGATGCCGAGACACGCTTCGCATTGACAGCAGGGAGCGCCGTCAATGGGGGAAAGGCAGTTCACCGCCTTGGCGAGAATGCGGGCACAGGTGGTCTTGCCCGTGCCGCGGGTGCCGGTAAAGAGGTAGGCGTGAGCCGTCTTGCCCTCGGCCACCTGACGCCGGAGAGTGGAGGTAATATGCTCCTGCCCTACCACCTCGGAAAAGGTCTTGGGACGCCATTTGCGATAGAGCGCCTGATACACGGCCAACACCACCCTTCAAAATGAAAAATTGAAAGTTGAAAATTGAAAATGAAAGGGAAAGGCTGCTAACGCCTGAAAGCATTTTCAATTTTCCTATTTCCGCTTCATAAAAAGTCGTCCTCCGCGCAGAGCCGCAGAACCGGCACCCTCGCGGCACATGGAAATTCCCTCTTAATGCTGCTCGGTTCCCCGCCTGACATGATTCGTGGGCATCCATTGCGCGAGACCGGCTCCGCAGCTCTCCACGGAGGACTCATAAGTTTATTTTACACCAAAAATGTCCGTTTGTCCACCACGACTTTTGCTTGCATTTTCGGAAATTTGGGCTACAATATAAATTGAAAATATATGTCCGCGTCATGCGGCAGAAAAAGAAGGTTGACTACTATGACGAAAATTGACATTATCTCCGGATTTTTGGGCGCCGGCAAGACCACGCTCATCAAGAAGCTGCTGGCAGAGGCGTACAAGGGCGAAAAGCTGGTACTGATCGAGAACGAGTTCGGCGAGATCTCTATTGACGGCGGCTTTTTGAAGGACAGCGGTGTGCAGATCAGCGAGATGTCCTCCGGCTGTATCTGCTGTTCTCTGGTGGGTGACTTCTCCACGGCGCTCAAAGACGTGAAGAAGCAGTTTGCCCCCGACCGCATTCTGATCGAACCCTCCGGCGTGGGCAAGCTCAGCGACGTGATCGTGGCGGTGGAGAACACCGTAAAGGACGAGCCGGACATGAAGCTCAACAGCTTTGTGACGGTTGCCGACGCCTCCAAGGTCAAGGTCTACATGAAGAACTTCGGCGAGTTCTACAACAACCAGATCGAGTCCGCCGGCACCATCATTCTCAGCCGCACCCAGAAGCTCAGCCAGGAGAAGCTGGAGGCCGCCGCGGCGATGCTCCGCGAGAAGAACCCCGATGCCGCCATCATCACCACCCCCTGGGATGAGCTGGACGGCAAAGCGATCCTCGCCGCCATCGAAAAGGTATCCCTGGCCGATGAGCTTCTGGAGAAGATGCGCCACGAGCATGAAGCCGATGAGGAGGAACACGAGCACCATCACCACCATCACCATGACGGTGAGGAGTGCGATGATCCCGACTGCGAGTGCCACCATCACCACCACGATGATGACGATGAGGACGAACATGAGCATCACCACCATCATCATGAGCATGAACATGACCATGAGGGGCACGAACATCATCACCATCACCATGACGGCGAGGAGTGCGACGATCCCCACTGTTCCTGCCACCATCACCATCATCACGCCGACGAGGTGTTCACCTCCTGGGGCGAGGAGACCGTGAAGAAGTACAGCAAGGAGGAGATCGAAAGCATCCTCACCGCGCTGGACAGCGGAGAGTACGGTCAGATTTTGCGCGCCAAGGGTATCGTGCCCTGCACCTGCGGCAAATGGCTCCACTTCGACTACGTGCCGGAGGAACACGAGGTGCGCTGCGGCGCTGCCGACTATACCGGCCGTCTGTGCGTGATCGGCGCCAATCTGGACGAGCACAAGCTGCATGAACTTTTCGGTTTATAAGGGGTAATCTGCATGGATATTCCTGTTTATCTGATCGCCGGTTTTTTAGATGCCGGCAAGACCAATTTTATCAACGGCATATTGCAGGACGGCTTTGCCCGGGAAGAGCGCACGCTGCTGATCTGCTGCGAAGAGGGCGAGGAGGAGTACGACCGCAAGGCGCTTACCAACGTGTTCACCTACACCGTCGAGGAGCAGGAGCAGCTGACGACCGAGCTTTTCAAAAAGCTGGAAAAGCAGTACAAGCCGCAGCAGGTCATCATCGAGTACAACGGGATGTGGATGATCGAGCCGCTCTACCGCGAGGGACTGCCCGCCAACTGGATTTTATACCAGATCATGACCCTGGTGGATGCTAACACCTTCGAGATGTACGTCAAGAACATGGGGCAGCTGATGATGGAGAAGATCACCAATGCGGATATGCTGATCTTTAACCGCTGCAACGAGGAGCTGCGTGCCCAGCTCCGCAGTCGTAATCTGCGGATGGTGAACCGCCGGGCGGACATCTATCTGGAGAACACCGACGGCACCAGCGAGGAATACGTCACCGAGGACATGGCGCCCTTTGACCTCAGCGGCGGCAAGCTGGATGTGGCGGACGAGGATTACGGCATCTGGTACGTCGATCTGATGGACAACACCGGGCGCTATGACGGCATCGAGGTGCATTTCAAAGGCCTGATGTGCCACTCCAAGAAGTTTAAGGGCGTCCATTGTCCCGGCCGTTTCGCCATGGTGTGCTGCGAAAACGATATGCAGTTCCTGGCGCTGGTGTGCAAGGGAGCCGGTCTGGAGAAGTTCAAGAACAAGGAATGGGTGGACATCACCGCCACGGTGAAAAAGGAGACCTCCGATGCCTATCAGGGCGAGGGCCCCGTGCTGTATGTGACCCATATTGAGCGGACGAGCAAGCCCAAAGAGGAAGTTGTCAGCTTCTGAAAACAACAAAAAAAATCCCCGCCGAGAGGCGGGGATTTTTTAATTTAGGTTGGCAGGGGAATTACTTCTCCTTTTTCTTACCCATGTAGCCCATGCCCATGAGGGAGAAGATGCCCATGCCCACATAGAGGACAACGCCGGCATCTGCCGTCTTGGGAGAGGAAACGGCGGCAGTATCATCGGAATAGGTGTTGCCATCGTAATTTCTGGCCCAGTGAGCGGTGAGGGTGGTGCCGTCGGTTACCAGCGTGGCGATGTTGGCGGCAGTGACCTTTGTACCGTTGACGAACCAACCGTCAAAGGTGTAGCCGCTGCGCTCGGGAGTATCCGGATCAGTATACAGATCATTGAAGCACTTGATGGTCTTACTCTTGGTAACGCCATTGTTGGAGAGGACCACGGAAACGGTCTTATAGGTGATATTGCCCTTGGGGGCGGCATAGCGGGAATCAATGGTGCCGTCCAGTTCCTCGGTGATGTAATCCATCAGGACCTCATCCAGAGGCAGACCGGTATCGAACTGCTCGGTAGCAGCGGCGAAAGCGTAATAGGTGTCGCCGCCGGCGGCGCAGAAGTTATTGGTGACCACGGCATACTCGGCGGTGGGATCAAAGGCGTTGCCGTTGATGCTGTTGATGGTTACACGCTGAATGGTCTTGGGACCATAGTAGGTGGAACCGGGATAGGTTTCAGCGTTGGCATCATAGGGCTTGAGAGCATTAAGAGTGAAGTTGATGCCGGATACCTGGGGGAATCCGCCGACAGCTTCGGGGGAGCAATAGGTAGAGGCTTCCAGAGCTTCCAGCAGCTCCGCACCGCTGACGTAGACCAGAGCCACGGTATTACCGAAGGGGAGAACCGTGTTCACAGCCTGCTTGGTGACATCGCCTGCGCCGATGGCAGCACGGATGCCGCCGCCGTTGGTGATAGCGACCACGTTCTTCGGGTCAAAGCCGGACTTCAGAGATTCGGGATTCTTGGTAATGCACCAGACCATGGAGTCGGTGATCAGGTTGCCGTTATTGGTCTCGCTGTCACGGTTGCCGTTGGGAGCCTTGGCACCGTTCAGATCCACATCGCTGGTGGCAAATTTCACACCGTACTCAGCATTGACACGGTCAATGATCTCCTGGGCGGCAGCGGCGACAGTATCATCCTTGGCAGTGCCTTCGCCGATTTCGTACAGGGAGTGGCTCTCGATCGCCTTGGTAGCCTCGTCGATCACGATGACACCGATGTTGGCAAAAGCGGTACCGGTGGACTGGATGGGCTCACCGTTGTCGCCCTCGGTCATCACGGAGTGGGAGTGACCGTCGATGATGAAGTCGATCTTGGAGGCAGTGGGATTGCTCTTCACCGCGTTCCACAGATCATAGGACTGGTTGCCGACGGACTCTGCATCAATACCCAGATGGGACAGGCAGATGACCACATCGGCACCGGCGGTACGTGCCTCGGCAGCGTACTGAGTGGCGCAGGCAGAGATCTCTTTCTTGCCGCTTTCCACCAGGAAGGTCAGGCCCTTGATCAGAGCGGGGTTGACCTTGGTCTGTGCCTCGGGGGTCTCCAGACCGATGAAAGCAACCTTTACATCGGTACCAACAATGGCATAGGGGTCATAGATCGTGCTGCCGCTTTCCAGAACGTCGGCGCACACGACCTCGCCGGAGAAGCTGCTCAGATTTTCCTTCAGCTGAGCCCAGCCGTAGTCGAACTCGTGGTTGCCCAGAGTGACCACGTCATAGCCAACGGCGTTCATCATGGCGACGGCGTCTGCACCCTTGGTGGTACTGACATAGGTCGTACCCTGGGAGAAGTCGCCGGCATCCACCAGAATGACGTCGGCACCCTTGGCCTCATAGTCGGCTTTCAGGGCAGCCATGTAGGCATACCCCGCGATGGCGCCGTGGACATCGTTGGAATGCAGGATCACGGTCTTGCCCGCGTACTCTCCTGCGGGTTCTGCGGATGCCATCGTGACAAGACTGAATGCCAGAATGACAGCCAGCAGCAGGGATAATAACTTGCGCATGTGATTTTCCTCCTTGTAAAATTTTATTTTCATACCGATAAAGGCATAAAAAACGAAGTATGGGGATTACAGCCAAGTGTTGTCAAAGCCATAAGGCAGCAAATCCTTTAAGGCGAACTTTTTGCTCTCGCCCTTGCCGTTGAGGCAGATGACCTCCAGATCGGGAGCAAATTCTTTCATCACCTGCCGGCAGGTGCCGCAGGGAACGCAGAAGTCCTCCGACTTACCGGCAATGGCGATACGGACGAAGTCACGGTGTCCCTCGCTGACCGCCTTGACGATGGCGGTGCGCTCGGCGCAGATGGTGGGGCCGTAGGCGGCGTTCTCCACGTTGCAGCCGGTGAACACCGTGCCGTCGCTGCACTCCAATGCTGCGCCCACGGGGAAGTGAGAGTAGGGGACGTAGGCTCTGTCCAGCATCTGGATGGCTTTTTGGCAAAGTTCCTGTTCGGTCATAGCGCACACCTCCACCATTATTTAACATATCTTACTGCAAATTGAAGGGATTCGTCAAGGGAGATGAGGTCAATTTATAAAAAAGAGACCGTACAAAATACGGTCTCCTTTTTGTCTATTTTTACAAATTTATGCGAGCTCTGCCTGACCGGTGTAGAGCTGGTAGTAGCGACCCTTTTCAGACAACAAAATGTTGTGGTCGCCGCGTTCGATGATCTCTCCCTGCTCCAGTACCAGAATGGCCTGGGCGTTGCGGACGGTAGAGAGGCGGTGGGCGATGACGAACACCGTGCGCCCCTCCATCAGGCTGTCCATGCCCTTTTCGATCTGGGTCTCGGTGCGGGTGTCGATGGAGGAGGTGGCCTCGTCCAAAATCAGCACCGGGGGATCGCTGACGGCGGCGCGGGCAATAGCCAGAAGCTGGCGCTCGCCCTGGCTCAAAGAGCCGCCGTCGCCGGTGATGACGGTGTCGTAGCCCTGGGGCAGGTGGCGGATAAAGGTGTCGGCATTGGCCAGCTTCGCCGCAGCACGGACTTCTTCATCCGTGGCCTGCAAGCGGCCATAGCGGATATTGTCGGCGATGGTGCCGGTGAAGAGGTGGGTGTCCTGCAGCACCACGCCCAAAGACTTCCGCAGGGAGCTCTTGGCGATATCCTTGATGTCAATGCCGTCATAGGTAATGGTACCCTGTTGGATATCGTAGAACCGGTTGATCAGGTTGGTAATGGTGGTCTTTCCTGCGCCGGTGGAGCCGACGAAGGCGATCTTCTGCCCCGGCTCTGCCCACAGGAAGATGTGGTTCAGCACCGTCTTATCCTCCTCGTAGGAGAATACCACGTCGTGCAATCGCACATCGCCCCGGAGTTCGATCATCTGACCATCGGGACGCTTCCACGCCCAGTGTCCGGTGCGAACGTCGGTTTCGGTGAGCTTGTCGCCGTTCTTTTCCACCCGGACAAGAACGGTCTTGCCCTCGTCAATTTCCGGCTCAGTCTCCATCACGGCAAAAATGCGCTCTGCGCCGGCGATGGCGGCGAGAATGGTGTTGACCTGTTGGCTCATCTGGGCGATGGGCTGGCTGACCTGCTTGACGTACAGCAGATAGGCGCCCAGGGAACCCACGTCGAACACGCCGCCGATGGCGAGCAGTCCGCCCACGCAGCAGGTGACGGCGTAGTCGATCCGGCTCAGGTTGGCCATGGCGGGCATCATGGAGCCGGCATAGGTCTGGGCAGCGGTGGCTGCCGTGCGGTAGGTCTCGTTCAGACCGTCGAATTGAGCAATGGCCTTTTTCTCGTGGTTAAAGACCTTGATGACCTTCTGCCCCTCGATCATCTCCTCGATGTAGCCGTTCAGCGCACCGAGGGAGGACTGCTGCCGCTGAAAGTTTATCCGACTTCTGCCGCCGATGACCTTGACCACCACGCCCATCAGAGCCAGGAAGCCGAAGGTGATGAGGGTCAGCCAGAAGTTCATCACCAGCATCATGATGACCGTTCCCACAAAGGTGATGGTGTTGGATACGATGCTGGCGAAGCTGTTGTTGATCAGCTCGGAAACGGTGTCGATATCGTTGGTGAAGCGGCTCATCAGGTCGCCGGACTGATGGGTGTCATAATATTGCAGGGGCAGGGATTGGAGCTTGTCGAACAGATCCTGCCGCAGCTTTGCTACCGTCCGCTGGGAGATACGCACCATGATCCGGGCGTAGACATAGTTGCACGCAGCGCCGCCGCCGAAGAGCGCACCCTGTAAGATCAGAATTTTGACCAGCCCCTTGAAGTCGCCGGGGATGATGTAGTTGTTCAGAATGGGCTTGAGCATATAGCTGGCGGCGATGGAGGTGACGGAGCTTAAGATCAGGCACACGGCCACCAACATCAGAGCCGCTTTGTAATCTGCCACGTAGCGCAGCAGCTTTTTCACGGTGCCCTTCAGGTCCCGGGGACGCTGAAAACCGTGCTTGTTGGGACCGCCGCCCTTGGGAGCGTTAGCCATTGATGCTCACCCCCTCTTGCTGGGATTCATAGACCTCGCGGTAAATATCGCAGGAGCGCAGCAGCTCGCTGTGATTGCCCATACCCGCGATCCTGCCGTCATCGAGAACAAGGATGAGATCGGCGTCCATCACGGAGTTGACCCGCTGGGCGATGATGATCTTCGTCGTGCCGGGCAGGGTTTCGCGCAGCCCCTGCCGAATTTTGGCGTCGGTGGCGGTATCCACGGCGGAGGTGCTGTCATCGAGAATGAGGATCTTCGGCTTGCGCAGGATGGCGCGGGCGATGCACAGGCGCTGCTTCTGTCCGCCGGAGACGTTGGTGCCGCCCTGTTCGATGTAGGTATCGTAGCCGTCGGGGCGCTTTTCAATAAACTCATGGGCGCAGGAGACCTTGCAAGCGTCTACCAACTCTTCATCGGTGGCGTCGGCGCGGCCCCAGCGCAGATTTTCGGCGATGGTGCCGGAGAACAGCGTGTTCTTTTGCAGCACCACGGCACAGCCTTCCCGCAGAGATTCCATGGTGTAGTCCTTTACGTTGTGACCTGCCACGGATACGCTGCCCTCGGTTGCCTCATACAGGCGGGGGATCAGGCTCACCAGCGTGGTCTTGGCGCTGCCGGTGCCGCCTAAAATGCCAACGGTGGCGCCGCTGGGGATGCGGAGCGAAATATCGGTCAGATTCCACGCCTCGGCGGTTTGGTGATACTTAAAATACACATGGTCAAAGACGATCTCGCCGTTTTCGACGGTGAGGGAGGGGTCGGCACCTGCATTGGTCATCTCGGGTTCCTCCTCCAGCACCTCGATGATACGCTTGGCGCAGGCGATGGCGCGGGTGAGGATCATCAGCACCATGGACACCATCATCAGGCTCATCAAAATCTCGGTGGCGTAGGTGAAAAACGCCATCAGATCACCGGATAGCATGGTGCCGGCGGCCACGTAATGTCCGCCGATCCACATCAGCGCTACGATGGTGCCGCCCATCAGCAGCGAAATGGCGGGCATGAACAGCACCACGAAGCTGAATGCCCGCTCGGCGGTGGTACGCAGCTGTGTGTTCTTTTCGGCGAATTTCTCCTTTTCCCGCTCCTCCCGGACAAAGGACTTCACCACGCGGATGGCGTTCAGATCCTCCTGCACCACCAGGTTCAGACCGTCGGTGGACTTTTGCAGACTGGTGAAAAACGGCCCCACATAGCGGATCACAATGGCAACGGCGATGATCAGCAGGGGGATGACCACCAGAAATACCTGGCTCAGATCCAGACTGATCCGCAGCGCCATGATGACGGCGGTAATGAGCATCATGGGGGCACGGACACAGATACGCATTCCCATAAACAGGGTCATCTGGGTGGCGGAAACATCGTTGGTCAGACGGGTGATAAGGGATGCGGTGGTAAAATGCTCGATGTTGGCAAAAGAAAAGCGCTGCACCTGCTCATATTCCCGTCTGCGCAGGTTGGCGCCGAAGCCCATGGCAGCCCGGCTGGCCAGAGCAGCACTCCCCACACCGCAGAAAAGGGAGGCGACGGCGATGGCCACCATCTTCAAGCCGGTTAACATAATATAAGTACGATTGCCGGAAACGATGCCTACATCCACGATATCGCTCATGGCGTTGGGAAGCATCAGCTCCAGCACCGCTTCCCCCATGGAGCACAGCACCGCAAACAGGATCCAGATACGGTACCCCCGTGTATAGGGAGCAAGTTTTCTTAACATAGCGATCTCCTTACCGTTTTTTGTTATTGTATGTTATATACCACTAATAAAAATATTCGTCAAGGAAATCGGCGTAAACAATCTGTAAATTGAAACGCTGAAAACGGCGGCAAAAGCCGCCGTTTTTTAACCCAATGCCACATCCAGGATCATCATCAGCAGGAAGCCGAGGCAGAAACCGACCGTGCCGCTGCGATCCTTTGCCTGGGGGATCAGCTCCGCCACCACGACGTAGAGCATAGCGCCGGCAGCAAAGCTCAAAAGCCATGGCATCAGTGTTTGCACGCCCCGTGCCAGCACCATGGCCAAAAGTCCGAAAATCGGCTCCACGGTGCCCGATGCCATACCGCCGAGAAAAGACCTGCTTCGGGAAAATCCGTGCTGCCGCAATGGCAGGGAGATGGCGGCACCCTCGGGAAAGTTCTGAATGCCAATGCCGAGAGCCAATGCTGCCGCCGTATATAACCCTGCCGTATCCTGCGCCAGAGCAAAACCGAGTCCCACGGCCATTCCCTCGGGGATGTTGTGTAATGTAATGGCGGCAAGCAACAGTGCGCTCTGCCGGTGGTCGTCATCCAGCCCGTGCAGCCATGGCAGGGCGAAGTCGATCACGGAGAGGAACAGCATCCCCAGCGTAATGCCGATGGCGGGCGGAAACCAGGCCGGAAAAACGCCGAATTGCGCGGTTTGGTTGATGGCGGGCAGCAGCAGACTCCAGACGGAGGCAGCGGTCATCACGCCGGCTGCAAATCCCAGCAGCAGTTTTTCAATGCGCGGCGGTATGCTGCGGCGGAAGAAAAAAACGGTAGCGGCACCCAGCGACGTCATGCAAAACAGAAACAGAGTACCCAGGACGCCCCCAAGAAAGGGACTGATCGTCATAGTATCAACACCTTTTGTTCAAACTATTCCAGTATAAGCAAAAGGCACGGTGTTGGTGCAGCCAATGAAAAAAATGACACCCGAGGGTGTCATTTTTTTCATCATGCCCAGTGGCTGTTTTCGCCGTCAAACAGGAACCCGTCCCTGTCATGCACGCGTCCGTTTTCCAGCATTTGCTCCCACGTGGCGGTACGGTCTGCGCTGCCGTTGGCGGGATTAATGGTGCTGCCCCGCAGAGCGCTGTCGCCCATGACGTCACTCTGCTTGGCGTTGTTGCCGGTGGTGACGTTCTGATCGGTGCCGCTGCCGTTGTCGCTACCGTTTGTGGTGCCGCTGCTGCTGCCGGTGCCGTTGGTACCGCTGTCGCTGCCGTTGTTGGTGCTGCCGTTTGTGGTACCGTTGGACTGCTGCTGTTCGTCGCCCAGAACATCGCTGTCGTTGCCTGTGCCGCGATTATCACCGCAGGCAAACAGACTCACCGCCAGAAGAGCGCACATTGCCAGTGCGATGATCTTATCCCTCATACTGTTATCCTCCTTCTTCCCAAGCTTTTTGTATGGCAAAAAAATTGATTTTCTGCCGCGAATAGTATTTGCCTGTCGTGGAAATCTTATGGGCTGTAATTGTTGCCAGCATTGCATTTTGCAGCAGTCGGTGCTATACTGTTTCTTATGGAAAAGCGTTTTGCCGTATTTTATCAAAAAGCGGAGGGACCAACGATGCAGGAATTGGAAAAACAATTTCATATCAAATGCGTGAATGGTGATGTGGGACGCTACGTGATCCTGCCCGGGGACCCGGGACGGTGCCAGAAGATCGCGTCCTATTTTGACGATCCCGTCCATATCGGACAAAATCGGGAATTCAACATTTATACCGGCAAACTGCTGGGCGAAAAGGTGAGTGTCTGCTCCACCGGAATCGGCGGTCCCAGTGCCTCCATCGCCATAGAGGAGCTGCACAATATCGGGGCGGATACCTTTATCCGCGTGGGCACCTGCGGCGGCATCGACATCAACGTCCGCTCCGGCGATATCGTCATCGCCACGGGTGCGGTACGCTATGAGCATACCAGCCGGGAATATGCCCCCATTGAATATCCCGCTGTGCCGGATTATCAGGTGCTGTCGGCCCTGGTGCAGGCAGCGGAGAAGCTGGAAATGCGCCATAAAGTCGGCGTGGTGCAGTGCAAGGATTCTTTCTACGGTCAGCACGACCCCAAGCGTATGCCGGTGAGCTATGAGCTGCTGGATAAGTGGGAGGCGTGGAAGCGCCTGGGCGTCAAGGCCAGCGAGATGGAGAGCGCCGCTCTCTTTGTGGTGGCGAGCGCCTTGGGCTGCCGCTGCGGAAGCTGCTTCCATACCATCTGGAACCAGGAGCGGGAAAAGGCCGGACTGGATCAGGACATGGACGAGAATACCACCTCCGCCGTGCAGGTGGCGGTGGAAGCGCTGAAGATCCTCATTGAGCAGGATCGGGCAAATCCGAAAATAGAGATTAAAGTAGAAAAACACGCGTGACATTTGTCACGCGTGTTTTTCTCTGCTACAAGGCGGCGGGGTCAGGTGACCCCGCCCTACGAATTTTACGGAATGGTACGGATGATCCGTAGGGGCGGACGACTCTGTCCGCCCGCAGCGCTGGAAAAGCCGTCACCCATCTGGTGACGGCTTTCTTATGGAAAAATCGCACAATTGTCTATCAAGACA